>JBMTAG010000118.1:0-10319 GCA_049428505.1 Opitutaceae bacterium
TGGCGAAGCGCACGGGCAGCGACTGGATCGCGAGTGTGAGAAGCTCGAGTTCCTGCTGTTTGCTGACGGCGGCAACCACATCGTGTTCATCCATCATAACGGACAAGTCGTCGCCCTCCGTAATCGGCTCGAAGCCCACGATGCGCTGCCGCCGCACTACATCGAGCGCGAGGTTTCTGGCCGTCGTGAACAACAGCGCCCGCGCCGACCGAATCGCTCCGGCCTCGCGTGCCCTCAACAACCGCACACAGGTCTGCTGCACGATGTCGTCCACATCCGGCAACGAGGGAAAACGCACGAGCAGCCACGCGCGCAGCGCCGGGCAATGGGGCTGCACTTCGGAGTGATACCAATGGCTGGCGCTGGGGTTGGTCGGGGTCACGCGGCGCGTGGGGCGGGGATCGAACCCGCGCTTCGTCGCAACTCCCCGGCAAAGCGTCGAGCGCATAGCCGATGGAATTCGCGCGGGAAACATTTTCCTACGGGACTGGCCCCCCGGTTCGTCTTTGGCATTTCCCGCAATCGATCCAACGGAAAGCGGCGATCAAGGCCAAGGGGCCGGGACGAAACCTGCAACAAGGTCTGCCCTCGGAAAGGGGAGTAGGTGAGGCAGGGTCGGTCAATCCGGGGCTGAGCCGATTGATTCCAGGCAGGGCCGGCTTGCCGAATTCGCGGCTGCCGCCGCGGGCACAGCGATCGGCATCCGTACCTACCGAGTCAGGGCTTTCCCTCCCGCGAGGGCCGCGACTCCCGGATCAAGCCGCTGACCTCAGCTCTTGCCGACCTTCCGCCTTTCGACGCGCGTGCCCGGGACACGAAACTCGTGAATCATCCGCAGCCGCCGCCGCGGCCACAGCAGAGGTGATTTCGGCGATTTTCTCCCGACGAAGTTTCGAGTTCACCTCGCGCGGATTTTCGCTGTGCTCCCAAACGCTGCGGCGCCGCCTTTGGGGCCCCGCATCCGGTTTTACCCCCGCCCTGCTCTCCCCATGCCACCCCGTCATCCCCTGCTGCTGGTACTAGTCGCCCTCTGCGCGACGCCGCTCCTCGCCCAGACCGCCCCCCGCGACCTGGCGCCCTCTGCCGCCGACAAGGAGGCCGCCCTCAAGCTGGAGCAGTTCGTCGTCACGGGCGTCTTCAACGCCACCGAAGCCAAGAAGGCGACCACCGCCATCACCGCGGTCGAAGCCTCCCTCATCGCCGAACAGGTCCCCCTCAGCGCGGACGACCTGCTGCTCAATGTCGCCGGGGTCTTCGTGAACTCCTCCCTGGGCGAAATCCGCGGGATGGTCTATTCCCGCGGGATCTCCGCCGACAGCAGCGACGGCGCCACCGGCCAATACTACGTTTCGATGCAGGAGGACGGCCTCCCCATCACGAACATCGCCTTCGGCAACTACAACGCCTCGTACTTCAACCGCCCCGACGCCACGCTCCAGCGGGTCGAGGCCGTCCGCGGCGGCAGCGCCTCGATCACCTCCTCCAATTCCCCGGGCGGCGCCTTCAATTACATCAGCCGCCTCGGCCCCTCCCGCTTCGGCGGCGAACTCCGCACGCGTTACGGTCTCGAGGGCCGGACCTCCCCGCATTACCGCGTCGATGGCGTCCTCGGGGGCCCCCTCGGCGGCAAGGGCTGGGTCTACAGCCTCGGCGGCTTCTACCGCTACGCCGAGGGCCACCGGCCGGCCCGGGGCTACCCGATGAACAACGGCTTCGTCCTCCGGGGCAACGTGTACAAGGACTACGGCGCCGGCTCCCTCAAGTTTTACGGCAAGTATATGGACGACCGGAACCACTGGTACGAGTACCTCCTGGCCCGCGACCCGACCGATCCGAAGCAATACCCCGGCCTCAGCCGCTTCAGCACGAACCTCTTCCCGAAGGCTTCTTTCCAGTATCCCCGCGAGTCGGACCAAACCTTCGCCACCTTCGACACCACCAACGCCGTCCGCTCCCGCCAGCGCTACCTCGGCGTGGAGTGGAAACACGACTTCGGCAACGGCTGGTCCGTGAACCACAACGTCAAGTTCAGCCGCAACTGGGCCGACTGGAATTCCAGCGCCGGCGTCACCCCCCGCAGCCTCGAATGGCCGAACTTCTTCAGCACGATGGGCCTCCAGTTCAGCGGGGGCGGCAGCAACTTCAACGGCCGCGTGCCCCCGGGGCTGTACCGCTTCTATGACCGGCAGACCAACACCGTCCTCGCCGAGGTCACCTCCAACGGCTCCTACACGGTCAACGCCAACGCGCTCTCCCACCCCGGCCAGATCGTCCGGTTCGCGAACCTGCCCAACGGCCAGATCCTGCCCAACGCCTTCTGGACGAACAATGGCCGCGTGGCGAACGAGCATATCGATGAGATCATGGAGCGGCTGAGCATCACCAAGAAGCTCGGCGCGATGTCCTTCACCTTCGGCGGCTACTTCGGCTACGCCGGCATCTCCGATCGCCAGACCAGCGGCGGCCGCACCGCCTCGCCCCTCGTCGAACAGCCGCTGCCCGTCGGCATCGTCTGGATTCCCGCCACTGCCAGCACCGCCCCGGCCGGCACCCCCGCGGCCACCCTCGCCGGCGTGCTCGGCTTCAACGGCCGCCCGGTCCAGCTCACCAATCCCGAGGGCTTCACCGCGCTCGGGGTCGGCTACGGCCGTTACGTGGGCATCGCCCGGCAGTTTGCCACGTTCTTCGGCCACAAATGGGACATCAATCCCCGCTGGGGCGTCGACTGGGGCTTCCGCGCGGAAAACTTCGTGGTCAAGGGCTCCAATCAGACCGGCGTCCAGAACCCGCAGGGCAACTGGGACCCGACCTACGGGGGCGCCGACGGCAATCCGCTGACGATGTACGACAACCGGTTCCAGATCCCCAACGCGGCCGCGAAATGGTTCTACGACAAGAATGTCCGCTCCTTCTCGTGGTCCACCGCGACCAATTTCGTGATCAACAACGAAAACTCCTTCTACGTCCGCTACGCCGACGGTGAGAAGGCCCCCGACTACGCCTTCTTCCGCAACTACAACTCGGTCTTCCGCCTCAACAACCTCCGCCCCAAGCCGCAAAGCGTGCAGCAGGTGGAACTCGGCTACCGCTGGAAGCTCCGCGACCTCACGCTCACCGCCACCCCCTTCTGGAGTCGCTTGAGCAACATCAACAGCAACCCGCAGGCCCTCGAGGCCGACGGCACCACCCCGTACTACCCGGACCCGATCTATAATCGCGTCACCTCCTACGGCCTGGAGCTCGAGGGCGAATACCGCCTCTCCGAACGCTGGCGCGTGCGCACGGTCTTCACCTCGCAAAATTCCACCAACACGATCTGGAAGGTGTTCGTCGCCGGCGCGAACGGGCGCGACGACGACCGGTACCTCGACTTCTCCGGCCAGCCGGCGGACAACAATCCCGACTTCATCCTCAACACCACGCTCGACTACCGGACCCGCAACTGGTTCGCCAACCTCTCCTGGCGCCACATGGGCGAACGGGCCGGCAACATCGCCAACGTGATCACCTTGCCCCGCTTCAACCAATTCAACTTCACCGCCGGCTACACGATCTCGCGCACCCGCTCGGTGAACCTGAACATCAACAACGTGCTCGACAGCGAGGGCGTGATGACCTGGCGCGGCTGGGGCATCAATCCCGGCGACCGCCAGAGCTACACCGCCCTCCCCGCCACCGGCCGCGACACGATGCTCCAGTACGTGCCCGTCCAGCCGCGTTCCTTCTTCCTCACCTACACCCAGAAGTTCTGACGTCACCGCGACCTGCCGCGCTCGTCTCGTCCGCTCGTACCCTCCTATGCGTCTGCTGCCCGCCCTCCTCGCCCTGACCGCTGTCGCCCTGCCGGCAGCGGAGCAGAAGAAAGCCAATCCCATCCGCCCCAATCCGGCCGAGTTGCCCCCGCCGGCGGATCCGGCCGCGATCAACGTGCCGCCCGGCTTCAAGGTGGAGATGCTCTACAGCGTCCCCCGCAACGATCAGGGCTCGTGGGTCTCCCTTACGCCCGACGCCAAGGGCCGCCTGCTCGCCTCCGACCAATACGGCGGCATCTACCGGATCACCGTGCCGCCCCTCGGCACCACCGCCGGCCTGAAGGTCGAGAAGCTCGACCTCGACCTCAACCGCGTGGCCGTCCCCGCCCCGGCGCCCGAGGAGCCCCGCAAGGGCAAGAACGAGAAGGCCAAGGAGAAGACCGGCCCGGTGGAAAAGCTCGAGGTCGGCGCCCACGGCCTGCTCTACGCCTTCGACAGCCTCTACATCATGGTGAACGAGAACCGCGCCCGGGCCGGGCTCTGGCGCGCGCGCGACACCAATGGGGACGACCAATTCGACGAGGTGCAGTACCTGCGCCCCCTCAAGGGCACCGGCGAGCACGGCACCCACTCGCTCGTGCTCTCGCCCGACGGCAAGACGATCACCGGCGCCTTCGGCAACTTCACGGACCTGCCCGCCACCGTGGAAAAGACCCGCCCGACCGCCTGGGGCGAGGACCACCTCCTGCCCCGGATGTGGGACGCCCGCGGCCACGCCCGCGGGCGGATGGCCCCCGGATCACACATCGTGCGCTTCGACCCCGAAGGGAAGGTCTACGAGCTGTTCACCATCGGCTTCCGCAACCACTTCGACCTCGCCTACGACCAGAACGGCGAACTGTTCACCTTCGACTCCGACATGGAGTGGGATCAGGGCACCCCCTGGTACATGCCCACCCGCATCAACCACGCGGTGAGCGGCGGCGACTTCGGCTGGCGCAGCGGCGCCGGCCGCTGGCCCGAATACTACGCGGATAGTCTCGGCACCGTCGTCGACATCGGCCCGGGCAGCCCCACGGGCGTCGTATTCGGCACCGGCGCCAAATTCCCGGCCAAGTACCAGCGCGCCTTCTTCGCGGCCGATTGGACCTACGGCACGCTCTACGCCATTCACCTGAAGCCCGAAGGCGCCGGCTTCCGCGGCGAACGCACGGAATTCATCACCGGTAAACCCCTCCCCCTCACGGACGTCATCATCCACCCGCGCGACGGGGCGATGTACTTCGCGGTCGGCGGCCGCCGCACCCAGTCCGCGCTCTATCGCGTCACCTACACCGGCCCGGAAAGCACCGCCCCGGTCGGCGCCTTGCCCCCCACCGCGGAGGCCAAGGCCCGCCGCGCCCTCGAGGAATTCCACCGGGAAGGCGCCCCGGCCAGCGCGATCGACGCCGCCTGGCCGCACCTCGCCAGCCGCGACCGCAACCTCCGCTTCGCCGCCCGCGTGGTGCTCGAGCGCCAGCCCGCTACCCGTTGGGCCGACCGCGCCCTCGCCGAACTCCAGCCGCAGGCCCTGATCGAGGCGATGATCGCCCTCGCCCGCACCGGGGACAAGGCGCTGCAGCCGCGGCTCATCGCGGCCCTCGGCCGGCTGGACCTCCGCACCGTCGAACCCAGCCTCCGCCTGCCCCTGCTGCGCGCCTGGCAGCTCGTGTTCACCCGGATGGGTAAACCCTCCTCGGAGGTGTGCGCCACCATCGCGGCCAAGCTCGATCCGCTCTTCCCCCACGCCGACCCGCTGGTGAACCGGGAACTGCTCCCCCTGCTGGTGTTCCTCGATTCCCGTCAGGCCGTCGCCAAGGCCGTCCCGCTGCTCAGCATTTCCGAGCCCGTCACCGAGACCGGCGAGGAGATCGGCGGCGCGGCCCTCATCGCCCGTAACGACCGCTACGCGGCCGCCGTGACCGGCGTGAAGGCCAACCGCCCCGACCGCCAGCAGATTGCCCTGGCGTACACCCTGCGCCACGCGACCGCCGGCTGGACCCCGCGCCTGCGCACCGAGTACTTCTCCTGGTTCCCTCGCACCGCCACCTGGAAGGGCGGCAACAGCTTCAGCGGCTTCATCCAGAACATCCGCACGGAATCCCTCGCCAACGTCCCCGACAAGGCGGAGCGGGCCGCGCTGCAGACGCTCTCGCAGCCGCCCCCGCCTTCCTTCGCCGCGCCCGCCGTCCTGCCCAAGGGCCCGGGCCGCCCCTACACCCTCGCCGAGGCCGTGAGCCTGATGCCGGCCAAGCTCTCCGGCCGCGACTTCACCCGCGGCAAGGCGATGTACACCGCCACCGCCTGCATCCTCTGCCACCGCTTCGGTGACGAGGGCGGCAGCGGCGTCGGCCCCGACCTCACCGGCGCTGGCGGTCGCTATTCCGTCCGCGACCTGCTCGAGAACATCCTCGAGCCGTCCAAGGTCATCAGCGACCAGTTCGGCGCCGAACAGATTGAACGCCGCGGGGACGACCCGCTCGTGGGCCGCGTCGTGGGCGAGGAGAACGGGGAGCTGCTGGTGATGGCCAATCCGTTCATGCCCGACGAAAAGGTTCGGGTGAAGGCGGCCGACGTCACCGCGCGTCGCCCGTGGGCGACCTCCCTGATGCCCGCCGGCCTGATCAACAGCCTCAATCCCGAGGAGATCCAGGACCTCCTCGCGTACCTGCTGAGCGGCGGCAACCCCCAGGACCCGATGTTCCGCCGCTGAGGCGGCATCCATCGAACCACCCCACCCCCGTGGGGTGGCCCGTTTGTTCCGGCGAGTCGTCACCCCGCACCTCCGTCGGGGTGCATCCGTACCACGACGCGCTCCCCGTAGCCTCGACTCCCGCCAACCAATTTCAGCTCAGCGGAGGGCGCGCCCGCCGCAGCCTTGGCGAAGGAGGGCTGGTGCGAATGCCGGGAGTCGAACCCGGATCAATGGCTTCGGAGGCCACTACACTATCCATTGTGCTACATTCGCAGGGCCGAAGCGTCGCGATGAAGCGCGGCGCGGCGCCCACCGTCAAGCAACGAAACGCCCCGCCGCCCCGCTTCCGCCGCAACTGCGTCGTTGCCTCGGCCGAGGCCGGCCCGCAGCCTCGCGCCCAATGTCCGCCGAGTCTCCCGCCTCCGGGGCCCCCGCCGCACCCACCGACTTCATCCGCGACCTTGTCGCCGCGGACGTGGCCGCGGGCCGCCACGCCCGGATCATCACCCGCTTTCCCCCGGAACCCAACGGCTACCTCCACATCGGCCACGCCAAGTCGATCTGCCTGAACTTCGGCCTCGCCCGCGAACACGGCGGCACCTGCCACCTCCGCTTCGACGACACCAACCCCGCGAAGGAGGACATCGAGTACGTCGAAGCCATCTCCCGCGACGTGCAGTGGCTGATCGCCGGCTGGGCCGACCACTGCCTCGGCCTGAAGCCCCGCGGCGCCACGCCGGCCGCCGCCCCCGGCTCCGGCACCCCCGACTACCACCTCGCGGCCGCCCCCGCCGGCGCCGGGGAGCGCGAGGCCTTCTTCGCCAGCGACTACTTCGAGGCGCTCCACGCCTACGCCGTCGAACTGATCCGCCGCGGCAAGGCGTACGTCTGCGACCTCACCCCCGAGGAAACCGACGCCTACCGCGGCGCCCCCGACCAACCCGGCCGCGATTCGCCCTACCGCAACCGGACCGTCGCCGAGAATCTCGATCTCTTCGCCCGGATGCGCGCCGGCGAGTTCCCCAACGGCGCCCGCAGCCTCCGTGCCCGCATCGACATGGCGTCGCCCAACGTGTGGCTGCGCGACCCCCTGCTCTACCGGATCCGCCACACCGCCCACCACCACGCCGGCAACCGCTGGTGCATCTACCCGCTCTACGATTTCGCCCACTGCCTCAGCGACTACATCGAGGGCATCACCCACAGCGTCTGCACGCTCGAGTTCGAGGTGCACCGCCCCCTCTACGACTGGATCCTCCAGAGCCTCGACCTGCCCCGGCCCCTCCCGCACCAGTACGAGTTCGCCAAGCTGAACATCAGCTACCTCGTCTTCAGCAAACGCCGCCTGCTCCAGCTGGTGGAGGATAAACTCGTGGCCGGCTGGGACGACCCCCGGATGCCCACGCTCTCCGGCGCCCGGCGCCGCGGCATTCCCGCCGCCGCCATCCGCCGCCTCGCCAGCCTCGTCGGGGTCACCAAGTACGACAGCCTCACCGACCTCGCCCTCTTCGAACACGCCATCCGCGAGGAACTCAACCCCCTCGCCCTCCGCCGCCTCGCGGTCCTGCGCCCCCTCAAGATCGTCCTCACGAACCTCGCCCCCGGGGAGGAAATCCCCTGCACCGCCACCAACAACCCGCAGGATCCCGCCCCCACCACCCGCCCCCTCGCGCTCACCCGTGAGCTGTTCATCGAGGCCGAGGATTTCGCCGAGGTCCCGCCCCCCAAATTCTTCCGCCTCAAGCCCGGCGGCGAGGTCCGCCTGAAGTACGCCTGCATCATCAGCTGCCAGGAGGTGATCAAGGACGCCGCCGGCCAGGTGACCGAACTGCGCTGCACCGCCGACCTCACCACCCGCTCCGGCCAGCCCAACGCCGACCGCAAGGTCAAGGGCACCCTCCATTGGGTCAGCGCCACCCACGGCGTCCCCGCCGAAGTCCGCCTCTACGACCGGCTCTTCACCGTCCCCGAACCCGCCGCCAGCGGCGACTTCCGCGACCACGTGAACCCGCGCTCGCTCGAAACCGTGACCGCCGTGGTCGAGCCGGCCCTCGCCGCGGCCCAGCCCGGCGACTATTACCAGTTCGAACGCCTCGGGTACTTCGTGCCGGACTCCAAGGATCGCACGTCCGGACGCCCGGTCTTCAACCGCACCCTCACCCTCAAGGACGCCTGGGCCCCCAAGGGTCCCGCCCGCCCCTGAAACCGTCTCCCCGCGATGAACGTCGGCTTCCTCCTCTTCCCCAAGCTCACCCAGCTGGACCTCACCGGCCCCTACGAGGTGCTCGCCCGCGCTCCCGGCGCCAAACTCCACCTCATCTGGAAATATCCCGATCCGGTGGACAGTGACCGCGGCCTGCAACTCACGCCCACCACGACCTTCACCGATTGCCCGCAGCTGGACATCCTGTGCGTCCCGGGTGGTCCGGGGCAGGTTGACCTGATGGATGATCAGGAGACGCTCGACTTCCTGCGCCGCCAGGCCGAGGGCGCCAAGTGGGTGACCTCCGTCTGCACCGGTTCCCTGATCTTGGGCGCCGCCGGCCTGCTCCAGGGCTACCGCGCCACCTCCCATTGGGCCTCGCGCGACCAACTCAGCCTCTTCGGCGCGGTGCCCGAGGATGCCCGCGTGGTCCTCGACCGGAACCGGCTCACCGGGGCCGGCGTCACGGCCGGCCTCGATTTCGCCTTTCAATTGGTCGGCGCGGCCTGCGACGAGCGCACCGCGCAGGCGATCCAGCTGGCCCTGGAGTATGAGCCGCAGCCGCCGGCCTGGGCCGGGACCCCGCACCACGCCCCCGCGGACGTCCTTGAGGAGGCGAAGCTGAAGATGGCCGCGTTCATGGAAAAGCGCCTCGCCGCCAGCAAGCGGGCCGCCGCCCGCCTCACGCCCCCCGCCGACGGCGCCGCCGCCGAACCCTGGCTCACCTGACCGCGTCCCCGTGAAGCAAAGCATCGTCACCCTCGACATGGAGGGCGTCCTCACGCCCGAGATCTGGATCGCCGTGGCCGAGGCCACCGGCATTCCCGAACTTCGCCGCACCACCCGCGACGAGCCCGACTACGACAAGCTGATGGGCGAGCGCATCGCCATTTTGGACCGCCACGGCATCACCTTGCCGCGCATCCAGGAGGTCATCGCGGGCCTGCCCCTGCTGGCCGGCGCGGCCGAATTCCTCACGGACCTCCGCGCGCGGACGCAGGTCATCATCCTCTCGGATACCTTCGAGCAATTCGCCCAGCCGTTCCTGCGCCAGATGGGCTGGCCGACGATCTGGTGCCACCGCCTGGTCGTGGAAAACGACCGCATCGCCGGCTACCGCCTGCGCCTCCCCGACCAGAAGCGCCGCGCCGTCAGCGCCCTCCAGTCCCTCAACTACCGGGTGATCGCCGCGGGCGATTCGTACAACGACACGACGATGCTCGGGCAGGCGGACCACGGCTTCCTCTTCCACGCCCCGGAGAACGTGGTGCGCGAGTTCCCCCGCTTCCCCGCGCTGAACGCGTATCCCGAGCTGCTCGCGCGCATCTCGGCCTGCCTGTAGCTCGCGGCAACCCCTTCGGTCGCCCCCGGCGAGCGCGGAGACTCGGTTACACTTGAGCCTCCCGCGACGCCTGCCACCGTCGCCGCCTGCCGTCCCCCGCCGTCCTCACCGTCAAGCAACTGCACGATGACACGGGAGCGTTGGTGCGCAGGGCGGGCGCGGCCCGCCGGCCCGTGCCGATCACGGACCGCGGCGAACTCGTCGCTGTCCTCGCGAACCCCGCCTTGGTTAGACCGGTTTCGCGGAAGCGCGTGTTGCTCCCCGAATACGAGGCCCTGATGGCTTCCG
>JBMTAG010000119.1:0-10310 GCA_049428505.1 Opitutaceae bacterium
CCCCCCCCCCCCCCGGCCCGCCCGGGGGCGCCGCCGCGGCCGCGTGGGCCGCGATCGGGAGCACACCCGCCAGAAACAGGGAAAGGAGACGACGCATCGGAAAAATCAGACTTCCTTGCGGGTCATGCCGCCGTGCGCCTTGAACACACGGGTCGGGGCGAATTCCCCGAGCTTGTGGCCGACCATGTTCTCGGTGACATACACCGCGACGAACGCCTTGCCATTGTGCACGCTGAACGTGTGGCCGACGAAGTCGGGAGTGATGGTCGAACGGCGGGACCAGGTCTGGATCGGCTTCTTGGTGCCGGCCTTGACCGCCTTCTCGATCTTCTCGAGGAGGTGGTAGTCGACAAAGAAGCCCTTCTTGATGGAACGTGCCATGGTGCGAGGGGGGCTGAATTACTTCTGACCGCGCGGCTTGCGGCCGTTGTGGTGGACGATGATCTGGGCGTTCGACGGCTTGGACCGGCGCCGCGTCGGGAAACCCTTCGCCAACTGGCCCCAAGGGGACACCAGCTGCTGCCGGCCGCCACCACCCTTGGACTTACCCTGACCGCCACCGTTGGGGTGGTCGACCGGGTTCATCGCCATACCGCGGACCGTCGGGCGGATTCCGAGCCAACGGGAGCGGCCGGCCTTGCCCAAGGACTGCTGGTTGTGGTCGCCGTTGCCCACCTCGCCGATCGTGGCGCGGCACTTGGCGTTGACGTAACGCAGCTCGCCCGAGGGCATCTTGAGGGTGGCTTGGCCGTCCTCGATCGCCACCAGCTCCAGGCTGGCACCGGCGCTGCGGGCGATCTGCGCGCCGCGTCCCGGGACGAGCTCGACGCAATGCAGCCGAGTGGACGGCGGGATGATCGAGAGCGGGAAGTTATTGCCGACCGTGTAGTCGTTGGTCGTGGCCTTGTTGGAGGTCACGATCGTATCGCCCACCTTCAACCCCTTTGGGGCGAGAATGTAGGCCTTCACGCCGTCCGTATAGGCGATCAGGGCAAGGTTCGCGGAGCGGTTGGGATCGTACTCGAGGGCCTGGACGCGGGCCGGGACGTCGAGTCGGGCGCGCTTGAAGTCCACGATCCGATACAGCTGCTTGTGACCTCCGCCACGATGGCGGGAAGTCACGCGGCCATAGACGTTACGGCCGCCCGACTTATTCTTGGACTGCGTGAGGCCGCGCTCGGGGCGCTTGCGGGAGAGCTGGCCCGCGGTCTTGTTCAGGGCCGTAAAGCGGCCGGCGGGCGTCAGCGGACGAAAGGAATGGATAGGCATGGGGGGATCTCCGGGGGAGGGCTCGGGCTCAGACCAGTTCGATCTTGTCGCCGGCCTTGAGGGTCACGATCGCCTTCTTGTAGTCGGAGCCGACGCTGGGCCGGCCTTGGCGGCTGCGCTTGTTCTTGCCGCGGTAGGTCTGGGTGTTCACCCGGCGCACGGTGACCTTGAAGGTCTCCTCCACCGCGACCGCGATCTGGTCCTTGGTGGCGTGCCCATGGACTTCGAACGTGTACTGGCCCAGCGTCGAGGAGAGCTTGTTCGACTTCTCCGTGAGGCGGACGAGTTTGAGGATCTTGTCGGCTTGCATTAGTTCTTCCCTCCATTGGCGCGGGCCAGGATGGCCTCGAGCGCCTTCGTGCTGACGATGATCTTCGCGTACTGGGCGAGATCCAAGGTGTTGAGCTGGGCCGCGTCCTGCAGCGAGACGCGCTCGAGATTGCGCGAGGCGCGGGAGGTCACCGGGTCGAACCCGGCGTCGACCAAGAGCACGCGGCCCTTGGGGGCGATGCGGGTGACGACCTCACTCATCGCCTTGGTCTTGGCGACCCCGGCCTGAAAGGCCTCGATCACGGCCAGTTCACCCGCGGAGCAGCGGTCAAAGAGCGCCCGGCTGAAGGCGAGGCGGCGAACGCGCGCATTCACCTTCTTCGAATAGTCGCGGGGCTTGGGGCCGAAGACCACGCCGCCACCGACCCAGAGGGGGGAGCGGATGGAGCCGGCGCGGGCACGGCCCGTGCCCTTCTGGCGCCACGGCTTCTTGCCGCCGCCGCGGACCTCGCCCCGAGTCTTGGTCGAGTGCGTGCCTTGGCGGTTATTCGCGTTGATCGCAACGATGACCTCCTTGACCGCCTGCAGGCCCTTCTCGCCCTCGAAGGTCGGCACGTTCGCGAAATCGCGTTCGCTGCTGGTCTTGCCGTCGGAACTAAAGACTACGAGTTTCATCTCAGGGTTCTCCTTTACTTCTTGGCTGCGGGCTTGGCTTCCTTGGCCGGCTTCGCGTCCTTGGCGGCAGCCGGAGCGGCCGCAGGAGCGACCACCGCGCGCTGACCCTTGATCGCCGTGCGCACCAGCACGTCGTCACCATTCGCGCCGGGGATGGCGCCCTTCACGAGGATCAGATTGCGCTCGGCAATGACGCGCACGACACGCAGATTCTGCACCGTGCGGCGCTCGGAGCCCATATGGCCAGGCATGGCCTGGTTCTTCCACGAGCGACCGGGCGTCTGGCGCATGCCGATGGAACCGATTCGACGGTGGAACATCGAACCGTGGGTGGCGGGACCGCCGGCGACCCGCCAGCGCTTGACCACCCCCTGGAAGCCCTTGCCCTTCGTCACGCCGATCACATCGACCAGCTGGCCTTCGGTGAAGGCGGCGGCGGTGACGACGTCACCCACCTTGAGCTGGGCCTCCGCGTCCAGCCGCACTTCGGCCAGCACCCGGGGCGCGGCGTCGAGCCCGGCCTTCTTCGCGTGGCCGATTTCGCCGGCGGACGCGTTCTTTTCCTTCTGTCGCGCAAACCCGAGCTGCACGGCGTGATAGCCATCGCGGGCGGCGGTCTTGACTTGGACCACGGCACAGGGTCCGGCCTCGACCACGGTGACCGGCACGAGCACGTTCTGTGCGTCGTAAACCTGGGTCATCCCGAGTTTCTTACCTAGAATTTCGGAGATCATTGGGCTAAGCGGTAGGTGGAGTGGGTTCCGTTGGACGGACCTACTTTAGCGGGGCCGGGAGGTTCCCGAGGGGAACATCGGCGTCTGCTAACTGTAGAGAGACGAATCCGGGCGGAGGGAAAGACAGGGTGGAGGGTGAAGGCCGGCCGGGCGGCTTAAACGTTGATGGTGATGTCGACGCCGGAAGGAAGGTTGAGCTTCTTCAGCTCGTCCACCGTCTGGGCGGTCGGCTCGATGATATCGATCAGCCGCTTGTGCGTCCGGGTCTCGAACTGCTCCATCGACTTCTTATCGACGTGCGGGGAGCGGTTGACCGAGAGCTTCTCGATGCGCGTGGGCAGCGGGATCGGGCCGGAAACCCGGGCGCCCGACCGCTTGGCCGTCTCGACGATGTCCTGAGCCGACTGATCGATCACGCGATAGTCGAAGCCCTGGAGTTTGATGCGGATGCGCTGGCCTTTCATGGCGGAAGAGGAACGGGGTTTACGTGCGGGCGGGGGCCCGGACGGACGACTCGACGATCTTGGTGAGGAGGGAACCGGGCACCTGTTCGAAGTGCGACGGGGTGATGGAAGCCGAGGCGCGGCCCTTGGAGAGGGAACGGATATCGGTGACGTAACCGAAGAGCGTCTCGAGCGGAACGTGCGCATTGATGATGCACGCGCCCGCCTTGTTCTCCATCCCTTGGATCTGACCACGGCGGCGGTTGATGTCACCCATCAGATCGCCCTGGTACTCCTCGGGCGTGGTGACCTCGACGCCCATGATCGGCTCAAGCAGGATCGGGTTCGCCTTCTTCATCGCCTCCTTGAGCGCGAAGATCCCCGCCATCTTGAACGCCAATTCAGAGGAGTCGACTTCGTGGAAGGTACCGTCGGTGATGCGGACAATGATGTCGACCACGGGGTAGCCCGCGACCACGCCGTTGTTCGCGCCCTCGAGGATGCCCTCGGTCGCCGGCTTGATGAATTCCTTCGGGATGGCGCCGCCCACGACCTCGTTGACGACCTCCACGCCCTTGCCCTTCTGATTGGGCTCAAGCTTGACGATGACATGGCCGTACTGGCCCTTGCCCCCCGATTGGCGGATGAACTTGCCCTCGCCGTCGGCGGCGCGAAGGACCGTCTCGCGGTAAGCGATCTGCGGCTTGCCCGCCGTCGCCTCGACCTTGAACTCCCGCTTCATCCGGTCGCGGATGATGTCGAGGTGGAGCTCACCCATCCCGGCGAGAATCGTCTGACCCGTGTCCGGGTCCGTCTTGACGCGAAGGGTCGGATCCTCCGCCACCAACCGCTGCAGGGCCGTGCCCATCTTTTCCTGGTCGCCCTTGGAATTCGGCTCGATCGACATCGAGATCACGGGCTCGGGGAAGGACGGCGGCTCCAGGCGGATGTCGAGGTCCTCGTCGGCAAACGTGTCCCCGGTGATGACATCCTTGACCCCCACCACCGCACAGATGTCGCCGGCGTAGGCCACGTCGATTTCTTCGCGTTCGATCGCCCGCATCAGCACGAGGCGCGAGACGCGCTCCGATCGGCGGGTGCGCGGGTTGTAGACGGACATCCCCTTGCGGAGCTGGCCGGTGTAGACCCGGAAGAATACGAGCTTTCCGACGAACGGATCCGTCCAGAGCTTGAAGGCCAGACCGGCCATCTTGCCCTTGTCGTCCACCAAGGCCTCCACCTCGGCTCCGTCCGTATTCACACCCTTCATCGGGGGAACGTCGATCGGGCTGGGCAGGTAGTTGACCACGCAGTCGAGGAGGCGTTGCACGCCCTTCTTCTTGAAGGCGGAGCCGGGGACCACGCCGGTGAACTGGAGGGAGATGGTTGCCTTGCGGATGCCGAGCATCAGCTCGTCGACCGTGATTTCCTCGCCCCCGAGGTACTTCTCGGCGATCACGTCGTCGAAGTCCGAAACCGCCTCGATCAGCTTGTCGCGGTACTCCTTCGCCTGGGCGCGGTACGCCTCCGGCACTTCCGAGGTGATCGGGTTCATCCCGAGCGGATCGGTGGTGTCGTCGAAGACGTAGGCGAGGTTCTGAACCAGATCAACGAGGCCGGAGAAGTTCTCCTCCTTGCCGATCGGGATGAACAGCGGGTGGGCGTTGGCCTTGAGCTTTTCGCGCATCTCGCTGACGGCGCGGAAGAAGTCGGCGCCGGTGCGGTCCATCTTGTTGATGAACGCGATCCGGGGAACCTTGTACTTGTTGGCTTGCCGCCAGACCGTCTCAGACTGGGGCTGAACGCCGGCGACCGCGCAGAAAACGGCCACGGCACCGTCGAGCACGCGCAGCGAACGCTCCACCTCGGCGGTGAAGTCCACGTGTCCCGGGGTGTCGATGATGTTGATGCGCTGCTTGATACCCTTCCACGGACCGCAGGAGGCATTCCAAGCGCAGGAGATGGCGGCCGCGGTGATGGTGATGCCGCGCTCGCGCTCCTGCTCCATCCAGTCGGTAACGGTCGATCCCTCGTGCACCTCGCCCATCTTATGGACGGCGCCCGAGTAGAAGAGAATGCGCTCGGTGGTCGTCGTCTTGCCGGCGTCGATGTGCGCCGCAATCCCGATGTTGCGGGTCCACTCCAAAGGGAACGGACGATCCTTCGAGTTTACCGAGGCGATCTTCGCCTTGTCGGTGACGATGGTGATGGCGGGGGCGGCGGAAGCCATGGTCGGGGGACGGGCAGTTACCAGCGGAGGTGGGCGAAGGCGCGGTTGGCCTGCGCCATCTTGTGCGTGTCTTCCTTCTTCTTCACCACCGAGCCCGTGTTGTTGTAGGCATCGACGATCTCCGCAGCCAGGGCGTCCCGCATCGGGATGCCCTTGCGGGCGCCGGCAGCGGCGACGATCCAGCGGAGCGCGAGCGACTCCTGACGCTCAAAAGAAATCTCGACCGGCACCTGATAGGTGGCGCCACCGACGCGGCGGCTCTTCACCTCGAGCCGGGGGCGGGCGTTTTCCAGCGCGCCCAGCAGCAGGTCGACCGGGTCGCCCTTCTGCAGCTTTTCGGAAACCTTCTCAAAGGCTCCGTAGACGATGCGCTGGGCAAGGTTCTTCTTGCCCCCCTTCATGATCACATTGACGAGGTGCGCGACCAGGGGGCTCTGGTAGCGGATATCGGGCTGAACCTGACGCTTCTCGGCTCGGTGGCGGCGGGACATGGCGAAAGTGGCGGGGGGCGGGCGGGGTTACTTGGCGGCCTTCGGGCGCTTGACGCCGTACTTGGACCGGGAACGACGGCGCTTTTCGACGCCGGTGGCGTCCAAGGTACCGCGGACGATGTGGTACCGAACGCCGGGGAGATCCTTCACGCGGCCGCCGCGGACGAGCACGATCGAGTGCTCCTGCAGATTGTGGCCCTCGTCCGGGATGTAGGAGATCACCTCGTTGCCGTTCGTGAGGCGGACCTTGGCGACCTTACGGATGGCCGAGTTCGGCTTCTTCGGGGTGCGGGTCATCACCTGCACGCAAACGCCACGGCGGAAGGGGTTGCCCGCCAGCGCCGGGGACTTCGACTTGGCGGTCACCTGGCGGCGGCCTTTGCGCACGAGTTGGTTGATGGTCGGCATACGCGGAGGAGATTCTTACGAGGGAGAAGGGACGAAAAGAGGAAAACGCTACCGGCGGCGAAACCGCCGGCAAGCACAATCTCGATCAAAGTGCGGGAAATGGCGGCCAGTGGTGGCCGACGGAACCGACAAGCGCATCGACCCGGACCGCCGCGGACAAGCGCAAAATCGCGCTCGCTTCCCGGAAGAAGGCGGTTTCCCTCCGCCCGAATGCGCGCCGGCTGGATGAAATTTCGCTCCGACCTTCCGGGCTCCCTCGGATTCGCCCTGCTCCTCGCCGGCGGTTTCATGCTCTTCACCGCCTGGGACCAGTCGCACTGGTGGCGCGTGAAGCAGGATTACTCGTTCGGCTGGCTCGTGCCGCTCTTCGTCGCATTCGTGGTGCACGACCGCTGGCCGCGGATCCGCACCGCCGCGGCGGCCTGCGCCGCTCCGGACAGCCCTCGCGCCCGCGGCTGGCAGGGCTGGCTGCTTAGCACGGTCACGGGCGTCGCGCTGCTGCTGGGCGCGGCGTTCTTTCTCCTCGGCTCTTTTTACCGCGCCGGTGCCGGCACCTCGCAGCCCGGCACCTTGGCCATCACCCTCGGAATGGCCGGCATCACGGCCGCCCTGCTCGTCCTCAACGCGCCGGCCAGTCCCTCCCCCGTCCGCGCCAGTCTTGCCGCGGACGCCCGCCTGCGCCTGGCCGGCCTGTTCGTCTTCCCCGTGCTGATCTGGCTCGTCTCTGCCCCGATGGTCTCGGCGGTGGAATCCCAGCTCAACCTTCTCCTGCTCCGGCGCGTCGTCGCCGTGGTGGCCTTCGTCTTCGACGCCCTGGGCCTCCCGATCGAACAGCGGGGCAATGTGCTCGCACTGCCGCCGGTGAACGGCCAGCCGAACCTGGTCGGCGTGGAGGATGCGTGCTCCGGCATTCGTTCCCTCACCGCCTGCCTCTTCGCCGGTTCGTTTCTGTCCGCGGTGTTCGTGCAACAGGGCTGGAAAAAGGTGGCGCTCGTCGTCGCCGCCCTGCTCCTGGCGTTCGTGACCAACCTCGGCCGCAGCCTCTTCCTGACCGCTTGGGCCTACCGTCATGGCCACGCCGCGATTGAGGGGACGGTGCACGATGTCGCCGGCTACGCGGTGCTGGGCGGCACCGTCCTTGGCCTGCTCGGGCTCCTCCCGTTGCTGAACCTCCGGCTGCTCCCCGCGGGGCGCCCCCCGCCGGTGGTCCCGAGCCCGTGACGCCGCCGCTGCTCTGGCTCTACCGGGCCCTGTTCACGCCGGCGCTCGTCGCGCTGGCCCCGCGATACGGCCTGCGGATGATCCGCCGCGGGGGCTATGGACCCGGGTTCACCCAACGGCTCGGCTGGCTCCCTCCCCTTCCCCCGCCGGTTCCCGGCCGCACCCGCGTCTGGATCCAGGCGGTCAGCGTTGGCGAACTGCTGGCCCTGGGCCCGGTGCTCCGGGGGTTACACGCGGCCGGCGCGGAGATCGTGCTCACGACGACGACCAGCACGGGCCGGCGCCTCGCCACGGAGCGCTACGGCGAGCTTGCCGCCACGCTGGCTTACTTTCCCCTCGATGCCTGGCCCTGTTCGGCGGCCGCGTGGCGCGCGCTAGGCCCCCAGCTGGTGGTGCTCGCCGAGGGCGAGCGCTGGCCGGAACACGTCTACCAGGCCGAACGGCGCGGGGTGCCCGTGGTCTGCGTGAACGCCCGCCTCAGCGACCGCTCCTTCCGGCGACTCAGCCGCCTGCCCGGGCTGGCGCCACTCGTGCTCGGCCGCGACACCCGCTTTCTGGCCGCGTCGGCCCAGGACGCCGCGCGCCTGGGGCATCTCGGCGTCGGCGCGGACCGGATCCGCATCACCGGCAATCTGAAGCTCGATGTCACGCCCCGGCCCTGCCCGCCGAGTGAACAGGAGCGGTTGCGTCGGGAACTCGGTCTGGCCGCGGGCCCTCTCCTACTCGGCGCCTCAACGTGGCCCGGGGAGGAGGCGGCCCTGGTGGCCGCGTGGCGCCAGGCCCGCGCCCAAGGCCTCGCCGCCCAACTGCTGCTGGTGCCCCGCCATGCCGAGCGGCGGGCGGAGGTGCGGCAACGATTGGCCAGCGCCGGCGTCCGCAGCCACTTTCGCAGCCTCGGTGCCGCCCCGGCCCCGGTGGACGTGGCCGTTGCCGATACCACGGGAGAGCTCGCCCTGCTGACGCACCTCGCGGACGTCGTGTTCGTCGGGAAGAGCTTGGCGCCGCACACCGAGGGCCAGAGCCCGGTGGAGGCCGCGGCCTTGGGCAAACCCCTCCTGTTCGGACCCGGGATGAGCAACTTTCGCACCGTTGCCGGGGAACTGCTCGCCGCCGGCGCGGCCGAGACCGTCGCCAGCGCCGCGGCCCTTGGCATCGCCGCGCTGCGGCTGCTGGCTGATCCCGCCGCCCGAGCCGCCCGCGGCCGCGCCGCCGAAACGTGGCACGCTTGCAACCGCGGAGCCGCGGAGCGCACCCTCGCCGCGCTCCAGCCGTTCCTCGCCCCGCCCGACGGCGCCTGAGCGAAGCCGACCCCGCGCGTCCCAACTTCAGGATTGCGCCCCCGGCGCCAAGTCCCTCACGGTCGCCCTTTTGATCGATGCAGTCGCACGGTCCCAAGCGCGTCTACACCCCGGGCTCCCTGGAGTTCTGGTTTGGCAAGCTTGAAGGGGATTGGGCGCCGGCGTTCACCGCCGAGCAGCTGGAACGCGGGCGGCAGATCTATGTCGAGGGGCAGGTTCGCGAACTGGAGCTGACCGACCACGATGCCATTGTGCACCGAAGGGTGGAAAAACGCGACGAGTACGCGGTGATCGAGTGGACCGAGCAGGGGATCAGCGTGCGCTCCTCCTCCACTGACCCGGAGGTGGCCCAAGCGCTTGCCGTCGCCGGTCTGCACGAGATCGAGGAGCTTGTGGCGGACGAGATTTCCCCGCTGCCCGCCGATTCCCGGCCGCCGTTCCGCACGCCCCCGCGGTCCGCTCCGGAGCCCGGCGCCACTGGACCGGTGGCGCGACCCGCTCCGGCTGCTGCCGTCCCCGCTCCGGCAACGCCGGCGACGGGCGCCCCGAGCCGCACGCTGGTGCTGGTCTTCAAGACCCGGACCAGCGGGCTCACCTTCCAAGCCGTCTGGAACGAGGGACACGGCGGCAAGCGCCTGCCGGCGCTCGGGCCCGAGGCCCAGGCGGCAGGCCACGCCCACCCCACCTCGGCGGAGCGCGCCAAATTGATCGGTCTCGCGGCCTACGCCCGGAAGGCCCACTTCCATTACCAGCAGGACACGGGCCTGTACCTGCTGGAATCGCTGATCGAGATCCCCAACTTCCTCCGCACCGTCCTGCCCGCCTGGAAACGCCTCTTCACGGTGGAACTGGATGACAAGGCGGCCAATCTCCTCAAGGGGACCCGGACCGTCGAAATCGAGGCGGTGGCGGAGGCGGCGCCCCGGGCCGGCGGCGCCAACGGGGACGGCGTCGGGCTCAACCTGCGCTGGATCTTCCGGGCCGGCGAACGGATGTTGACCGACTCCGAGGTCGCAGCGCTGCTGCGCAAGGAGGGTCAACCGGTCATCCTGCCCAACCTCGGGATCGTCGCCGTCCCGGCCGAAAAATGGGCCACCTTCGCCACCTGGCAGCGCAGTCTGGGCGAGGCGGCGGGGGAGGACGACCACGCCCCGCTCTCGCCCTACCTGATCTTCTCGTTGTTCAACGACGACCGCCTCAAGCTCTCGCTCTCCCCGGAGATCGCCGCGTGGCGCGAGCGGGTCCTCGGGGCCCCCCCCCCCCCCCCCCCC
>JBMTAG010000120.1:0-10278 GCA_049428505.1 Opitutaceae bacterium
GACGCTCTTCCGATCTCCCGGAGCTGGCGACCCTGCTCCGGCCTTATCAGCGCCGGGGCGTCGAGTGGATGCTCCATCTCGGCCGCGTCGGCTGTCACGGCCTGCTCGCCGACGAGATGGGCCTGGGCAAGACCCTGCAGATCCTCGCCCTGCTCTCCGCACGGCCCGTGCCCGGGAAGCCCTCCCTCATCGTCTGCCCGGCCAGCGTGGTCCCCGTCTGGCGCGAGGAGATGGCCCGCTTCTTCCCCGGGCTCACCTGCGAGGTCCTGAAGGCCGGCCATACGTTCCAACAGCGGCCCGGCGCGATCCTCTGGATCGCGAGTTACACCCAGCTCCGCAAGCACCGCGCCCTCCTCGACGGAATCGATTTCGGCTACGCCGTCCTCGACGAAGGCCAATTCATCAAGAACCCCGACGCCAAGGTCACCCGCACGTGCTTCGCCCTGCGGGCCGAACACCGGATCGTCCTGACCGGTACCCCGCTGGAGAACCGTCAGCTGGACCTCTGGAGCATCTTCCGGTTCCTGCTTCCTGGCCTCCTCGGCTCCCGTTCCGCGTTCGAGGCCGCCCTCGCCGGCGATCGCGAGGCCACCCTCGCCCGCCTCCGCGCGCAACTCGCCCCCTTCATTCTCCGCCGGACCAAGCGCGAAGTCGCCCAGGAGCTGCCCCCCAAGGTTGAGATGGAGCTGCTCTGTCCCCTCACCGACGTCCAGCGCGCGGAATACGCCCGGATCTGCAGCGAGGGGCTCGACCGCCTCGGAGACGACGTCGGGGCCGCGATGCGGGAGAAATCGTTCGGCTTCCTCGCCCTCCTGACCCGCCTCCGCCAGACCTGCTGCGATCCGGACATGCTCCCGTGGCGCAAGGCGCCCCTCAGCGACTCGGGCAAGATCACCCTCCTGCTCGAAAAGCTCACCGAGGTGATCGGGAGCGGCCACAAGGCCGTGATTTTCTCCCAGTTCGTGATGCTGCTGGACCGTGTGCGCGAGGCCCTGGCGGCCCAGTTCCCGGACTTGGCCCGGTACGAGCTGACCGGCATGACCCTCGACCGCCAGAAGCCGGTGCAGTCGTTCCAGACCGCCTCCGGCGCCGCCGTGATGCTCGTCTCGCTGAAAGCGGCCGGCACGGGCATCACCCTGCACGCGGCCGACTACGTCTTCCTGCTGGATCCCTGGTGGAATCCTGCCGTCGAGGCCCAGGCCGTCGACCGCGTCCATCGGATCGGCCAGACCAATACGGTGTTTGTCTACCGGATGATCACCGCCGGGACCATCGAGGAGCGCATCCAGGCGCTGAAAGCCTCGAAACGCGATCTCTTCGACAGGCTGATCGGCGGCCTCGGGGGCGATTTCGACCTCAGCCAGCACTTCACCTCGCTGCGCAGCCTCGTGACGCTCTCCGCCCCGGCCGAGGCCGAGGAGCCGCAGGAGCCCTACACGATCGATTGAAGGTGTTCCGGCCGCGCCCACGCGCTACGGCCGGGCGACGACGAGGGAGGCGTTGGTACCACCGAAGCCGAAGCTGTTCGCCAACGCCGCGCGCACGGGTTTGCGGACCGCCTCGCGCGGCGTGTAGTTGAGGCCCAGCGCGGCGCAGACGGGGTCAACCTGATCCAGGTTCAAGGTCGGGGGCACGATCCCGTGATGGACCGCGAGGGTGGCCGCGAACACCCCCATCGCGCCGGCGCCGCCCAAGAGGTGGCCGGTCATCGACTTGACTCCGCTCACATGGAGCGAATCCCGGTGCGCCCCGAAGACGTCCGCAATGGCCGTCGCCTCCTCGCCGTCGCCTCCCGGGGTGGAGGTGGCGTGCGCGGAAACATAGTCGATGTCCGCCGGCAGGAGTTCCGCGCGAGTCAGCGCCAGGCGCATCGCCCGGGCCGAACCCTCGGCGCCTGGCGCCAGGGAGGACAGGTGGTAGGCATCGGCGGTGGCTCCGTAGCCGCGCAGTTCCGCATAGATCCGCGCCCCGCGCCGCAGCGCCTGCTCACGTTCCTCGAGCACGCAGACCACCGCGCCCTCCGCCAGCACGAAGCCATCCCGATCCCGATCGTAGGGCCGGGAAGCCCGCATGGGATCGTCATTGCGGGTGGAAAGCGCCCGCATCTGGGCGAAGGCGCCCACCGCCAGGGGGGTCACGGTGGATTCGGCGCCCCCGGCCAGCATCACGTCGGCATCCCCCCGGGCAATGGCCGCCGCCGCTTCCCCCAGCGCGTGCCCGCTGGTCGCGCAAGCCGAGGCGACGCTCATATTGGGCCCCCGGCAGTCGAGCAGGAGGCTCACCTGGCCGGCCAGCAGGTTCGGCGCGATCTGGATGATGAAGAAGGGGGAGATCTTCCGGAAGCCACCGGCCTTCCAGACGTCGTGCATCGCCTCCATTTCCGGCAACCCGCCCAGCCCGACGCCAAGGCTCACTCCGAAGCGCTCCGGGGCGAGGGTCGCCCGGTGGGCATCCAGCCCGGAGTCCGCGTAGGCCTCGACCGCCGCGCCCACCCCGAGATGGGTGAAGCGGCCGAATTTCTTCAAATCCTTCGGCGAAAGCGCCTGGGTGAGCGCCTCGCCCGCCGCGCCCCGTGGGCGCAAGGGCGCCGCCAGCGGGCGACAGGGGTCGTAGTCCCGGACTTCCCCGGCGATCCGCGCCGTGCACCCGGCGGCGTCGAAGCGGGTGATGGGCCCAATCCCGCTGCGTCCGGCCACCAATGCCGCCCACGTCTCCACCGCACTCGTGCCGCAGGGCGTGACCGCACCGAGACCAGTGAGCACCACACGGCGGGAGGGGACGGGGGTTGAGAGCATCGGGCCGCGAGGCTGAAGCCGGGAGCGGGCCCGCGTCAACCGCCCGCAACGACCCGCTGCGACTGATACCACTGGTTCTTCCGGGCCACGCTGCATCCCGCGCTGCTCCGCCCGCGATCCACCAAGCCCTACCGGGTTAAAGACCCCACCCTTGATGCGATTCCACACCCTGCGCCCGACCGGATCCGACCGGGTCCATGCGGCACCAGCGCGAACGCCGTCCACGACCCTTTCAACGCATCCTCATGCCTGGCAACACGAAGTCCCTCCGTCGAGGCGGAGAATCCGCCCTTCACCATTGGGGGACGACTTTTGGTGTATCAAATGCCGACACTTTCGCGACTTTTGCATCTCCCTCGCCCGCAACACATAAGACATATGACACAAATGGGAGTAGCAAAAAGTTGTTAATCGTGAACTGACGCAAGACTGTGTCGAAATTACGTAACTAATTTCTATTTATTCTGCATCTTGTTTTAATTCAGTGACTTATAACGCACCATCAATTGTGGCACGCAACAAGCTATGGGGGTGGCACCTATGCGCAAGCACACCTCCACAAACAAAGCAGGTCTTTCCCGCCGCGGCTTCCTCAAGCAGGGCGGCATGGGGGCCATCCTCACCGCCGGAGTCGCACCCTACCTGACCCTGAAACCGCGGGCCTTTGGTGGCACTCCGCCGACGCCATTCAAGTTCACGCCGTTCACCATCCCGGTGCCGATTTCCCCGCGTTCCGCACCGGCGAACATCACGCCGGCGAACCCCAATCAGCCTCCGGGTGACGCGAACCCCGTGTACCACGGCATTGCCCCCGAGTACGCGCCGAACCACGTGGCCCGCGCCGGGAAGAATGACTGGGTCTCCGCGGATCGCGAGAATCCCAACTACAACTGGAACCTGACCCAGAACGAGAACGACGCCAACGCCGCCCTCCCGCGCTACAAGGAGCTGCGCCACCACCACGTGATGCAGCCCACGCGGGCGCAGATCATTCCTGGTGTCTCCACGCCCATGTACTCCTACAATGGGATGGTCCTGGGGCCCACCCTGCGCACGCGCAGTGGCGAGCCGATGGTGGTCCGCAACACCAACAACCTCGGCGATGTGGAGACCTCGATCCACCTTCATGGGGCCCACAGCCCGTCGCACTCCGACGGCCACCCCTGCTTCTACGTCTTCCCCGGCAAGAGCCGCGACTACTACTACCCGAACATTGTTCCCCGCAAGAAGGACGGGAAGCTCGACTGGATCACGGAGTCGCCCTCCACGATGTGGTATCACGATCACGGCAACGACGTGACCGCCCACAACGTGCAGCACGGCCTCCTCGGCTTCTGCATCAACACGGACCACCTCGAGGAGAAGCTGATGCGCGACGGCGTGCTCCCGGACGTCGACCTGCGCGATCCGACCACCAAGCAGCTGATCAAGGACGAGAACGGTGCGGTCCGGGCGAGCCCCTACGATATCCCGCTGGCGCTCTGCGACATGCGTCTGAACGCGGACGGCACGATCTTCTGGGATCACTTCGACCACGACGGTTATCTCGGGGACATCATCTGCGTGAACGGCGCGCCCCAGCCCGTCCTCCAGGTCGAACCCCGCAAGTACCGCTTCCGCTTCTCGGCCTGCACGCTCGCCCGCCACTGGGTCATCCGGCTCAGCAACGGGCAGCCCTTCCTCCAGCTCGGCAATGACACCTGGATGCTCCCGCGGGCCATCAACCAGACTGAAGTCTATATGAACCCGGCCAAGCGCGCCGACGTCATCGTCGACTTCTCGCGCCTCGCCGGCCAGGAGATCTACCTGGAGAACATCATGCAGCAGACGGGCGGCCGGAAGCCCGACGGCATCAATCGCCGCGCCCCGATGCGGGTGATGAAGTTCATCGTGAACAAGCCCTTGGACACCCGCTACAAGGAGTGCACGGTGGTCAACGGCACCCCGCTGCGGCCGCATGAGAACATCCCGGAGTCGGAGGCGACCGTCACCCGCTACTTCGACTTCAACCGGTCGAATGGCGCCTGGCAGATCAACAAGGAGTTCTACTCCGCCTTCCGTCCCGACGCCCCGATCATCAGCGGCGCCACCGAGAAGTGGGTCCTGCGCAACGGCAGCGGCGGCTGGTGGCACCCGATCCACATCCACGTGGAAGCCTTCCAGGTCATCCGCTACAACGGCATGGTCCCGAAGGAGACGTGGAAGTACAAGAGCGACAACATCTCGCTCGAGGACAACACGACCGCGGAGATCATGATGAAGTTCCGCACCTTCGACGGACCCTTCGTCTTCCACTGCCACAACAACAACCACGAGGACATGCGGATGATGAAGAACATGGAGATCTGCCGCAACGTCCGGCAGGGCACGACGATCGTCAACGGTCGCCGCGTCGCCGCCCCGGTGGCGGTTCCCACCCTCAACAATCGCTGGTTCTCGGTTCCCGAACCGATCGTCGGCATCCCCCACTCCTACATCCAGTCCCATCCCGCCCTCTTCAGCTGAGGAATCCCACCATGAGCACTGCCACCGCCTCCCTCTCCCGCCGGGAAATGCTCTTCGGCCGCGCCTGCGCCGAGACCAAGCCCGCCCAACTCGACCTCAGCTACCGTGCGAGTGCCGTCGTCGCCCGGATGGCCGGCCTCGAAGCCCCCGCCCGCGTCAGCAGCCGAATCCCGGACTGCCAGGTTGTCTCCCACCGCGATGAACGCTTCCGGTTCATCTCCGACCTGGTCGCCGACCGCCGCGTGATGATGGGGTTCATCTACACCCACTGCGAGGGCATCTGCCCCACCACCACGAAGCACATGTTCGAGACCTACAAGATCCTGAAGGAGCGCAGCACGGAACCCTTCGTGATGCTCTCCATCACGATCGACCCGGAGCGGGACACGCCCGACGCGCTGCTGCGCTACGCCGTCCGCAACGGCGTCGCCAACATCGACGACTGGCACTTCATCACGGCCTCCAAGGATGATACCGCGGACCTGCTGCGGGCCATCCGGCAGAACAACGCCGAGGGCGGGGACGACCTGGCCCAGAACAATCACACGGGCGTCCTGATCTTCGGGAACGATTCCCGGGATCGCTGGGGCGGGATCGGCGCCGGTTCGGAGCCGATCCACATCGCCAACACGTTCGAACGCACGGCCCGCTCGCGGTCGCTCCGGCACTTCGCCGGCTTCGCCACCACGGCGGAAGAACAGTGATCTGACGACTCGGGGGTCCGCCAAGGACCCTCCGAGGATCAGCTCAGCTTTTCCCGGGCGACCCCGCTCGACTTGCGCCGCGCGAACCGCCAGAGGAGCACCGACGCCCCTGCCACCAGCAGGAGCGTTGAGTTGCTTTCCGGAACGCCGGCAATGCCGCCCGGTCCGACCAAGGAGCCCACGCTGCCGTCCGAGCCATCCGGCAACCCGCCGCTCAGGGGCGAGGTGTCGTAGGACAGCGTCAGCCGCGACGCGTAAATTTGGAAGGTGTCGGTATCGGAGGAATCGAAGGGGTTGCTCCATGGCGTCACGGAGACCGTCAGGGCTCCGTCGGTCAGGAAACCGGTGATGCTGCCGCCGGTGAAATTATTGGTGAAGTACCCGCTCGTGAGTTCTCCGAGGGTGATGAACTGTTCGACCCTCACCAAACCGGCCTCCCAGGAATCCATTCCGGAGGCCGAGATTTCGAGCAAGCCACCGAGGAACGAGAACCCGGAGTAGGTCGGGAGGGTCCAACCGGTCAGCGTGTGCTGCCAAGTCACCATGCTGCCGGTGGACAGGCCCCAGTTGCTGCTCAGCTGATTTTCCGCGAGGATCGTCGCTTCCCCGGCGCGCCAGGTGGTGGTTCCGTCGCTGGTCGTGCGCAGGAGGGAGCGGCTGGAGCCGCTCGCATCGCGATCCGTGATGAGCTCATAGGCCGTCACCAGCGTGGCTTGGGCCGAAGTAACGCCGAGGGCGACCGAGAGGGCCGCTGCGGCAAGTTTTTTGCGGAGGGTATTCATGGCAGTGGTTGGGCGAAAAGCACGCTCCCGCACGGGCGTGGCGGAGCGGAGGAGGGCGGGAGCGCAGTGATACATAAGGCCTCCAGTAAGCCTTCCCGACACCCGCGAGGGAACCGCTTCCGGCGGCGATCGATACCCACCTTTTGCGTCGTAACTACTTACCAGAGAGGCACTCTCAGTACGTAGTCCCACGCCCCTTGAGCGGATGCAGGCCAGCCCGGTGCGCGCCTTCCGCAGGCCCGTTTCAGAGGAGAGAGGAAACCCGCGCCACGCCGGCCGGAGGAACTCTACGAATCCCATCCGGACGCCCCTGCACAGGCGTTACCATCCCTGGATTTCGACGGTTCTCGCCGCGATTCTGCCTTAAGCGTGAGAAAAACCGACATTCGGCCGCCATTCCCGCAACCCGCTCCCCACCTGAATGTTACCGGCCTAACTCCGTCGGCTTTGACGGAAACCCGTTAACGCAAACCCTACGCGCGTCCGCTGCTCCCCCCGGCCAAAGCGGGCTCGCCAGCACCGAACAGAATTTCATCTCGCTCATTTTCAGCGTCTTATGATACTTAATCCAAGCTGGCACATAATCCGCTAAGGCGCGGGGATCCCTATGAAACCATTCGTTCGCCTTTGTCTCGCCAGTGCCGCCCTGGCGCCGGCTTTACTTGCTCAAACCACCACCTCCCCCAACGCGGGCGGCACGGTGGGCTTCGTCGCGCCCACGGATGAGATCTTCGTCCGTGACGATCCAGTCGATCCCCGGACCCTTTCCCTGCGCCGCGCCGCGGTCCCGCGCCCCTACGCGCTTGCGGACTTCATTGCGGACCCGGCCGCCGTGGTCGTGCTCGGCAAGGCGCTCTTCTGGGATATGCAGGTGGGCAGTGACGGCCGCATGGCCTGCGCCAGCTGCCACTTCCACGCCGGTGCGGACAACCGCTCGCGCGCCCAGCTCAACCCGGGCCTGCTCGTGACCGATGGCACCGGGAAGCCCGCTTCCGACCGCACTTTCCAGGTGGGTACGCCCGTGCACCAATTCACCGCGGGGGACTTCCCCTTCCGCAAGCTGGCCAACCAGGACTCCCGCACTTCGGCGGTCCTGCGCGACAGCAATGACGTCGCCGGCTCGCAGGGCGTGTACAGTGCGCGCCTCACCGGGATGCAGGTGGCGGGCCCTTCGGTCAATGAGACCAGCGAAAACCTGATCGACGCGATCTTCCAGCACGGCGGCAGCAAGACCCGGCGGGTGAGCCCGCGGAATTCACCCACCGTCATCAACGCCGTCTTCAACTTCCGTAACTTCTGGGACGGCCGCGCCCAGAACGTGTTCAACGGCGTCAACAACTGGGGCCTCCGCGACGAAAAGGCGATGGTCTGGTACGCGGCGACCCCGACCACCCCGGTCAAGCGGAAGATCGCCCTGGAAAACTCCAGCCTGGCGTCGCAGGCCGTCGGCCCGGTCCTCTCCAGCTTCGAGATGGCGTCGGCCGGCCGTGAGTTCATCCACGCCGCCAAACACCTCCTCCTGCAGCGCCCCCTGGCCAAGCAGCAGGTGCACCCGGAGGACAGCGTGCTCGGCCTGTACCGCGCCCCGACCACCGGTCTGACCATCCCGACCTACGGCGATCTGATCCGGCAGGCCTTCAAGAAGGAGTGGTGGCAGGCGACCGTGCAGCTGACCCTGGACCCCACCGAAACCGAGGAGATGCGCATCCGTCGCCGCTGGGTGGCTGCGAACAATGGTCTGCTCGATCTGGATAACGAGAACTCCCGCCGGCTGCTGACCGTCTCGACCGAGACCTTCACTCAGATGCAGGC
The DNA here is from genome assembly GCA_049428505.1 of Opitutaceae bacterium. Taxonomy (GTDB): domain Bacteria; phylum Verrucomicrobiota; class Verrucomicrobiia; order Opitutales; family Opitutaceae; genus ER46. The sequence continues at coordinate 8,599 of JBMTAG010000120.1, forward strand.
AAACTTCGCCCTGTTCTTCGGTCTGGCCCTGCAGGCCTACGAGTCGACCCTGATCTCCAGCGATGCCCCGATCGACCGTTACGCCGAGGGTGACCTCGCGGCCCTGACGGACGCCCAGAAGCGTGGCCTGGACATCTTCATGAACAAGGGTCGGTGCGACGTGTGCCACACCGGGGCCGCCTTCTCGGGCGCCGCCCCCGCGGCGATCGTCGAGCCGAACCGGCCCACCCCGCGGGTGGTCAAGGGCGAGATTGAGCTGATGCATGTGTCGCCGGGCGTCACCTTCGTCTACGATGCCGGCTACTACAACATCGGGGTCCGCCCGAACCGGGAGGACCGTGGCATTGGCGCTCCCGATCCGTTCGGCAATGCCCTGGCCGAGTCGCACCTGATGAAGCTGGGCACCTACCGCAAGGCGATGCTCACTGGCTACGACGAGTACTTCTTTGTCTACCCGACCGACCGCTTCGTGGGGGAGGGCTTCTTCAAGACCCCGAGCCTGCGCAACGTGGAGCTCACCGCCCCGTACTTCCACAACGGCGGCACCCTGACCCTCGAGCAGGTGGTGGACTTCTATAATCGCGGCGGCGACTTCAACGACGTCGGTCACCACGAGCAGGTCCGGCCTCTGGGGCTGACCCAGCAGGAGAAGGCGGACCTGGTGGCCTTCCTCAAGTCGCTGACCGACGAGCGGGTCCGCTACAAGCGGGCGCCCTTCGACCATCCGCAGCTGTTCATCACGAACGGTCCCGCGGGGGTGGCGACGGGCAGCGACAACCCGGCGGACCAATTGATCGAGATCCCGGCCGTGGGTGCCGCGGGCGGCACGCCCACCCGGAACTTCCTCGACTAACCCAACCAAGCCAGCCTGACCCCGGCGCCCCCACCAGGGCGCCGGTTTTTCGTTTTGGGGGGGAGAAAGGTCTGGCGGAGCCGGGGGCCAGTCCGCCGGAGCCTTGGCGCAGGAGGAAATCGTTCCCCGGCCGACGCGACGTAAGCCAATGCCCGCGGGAGCCAGCGGGCGAAGGGCGGAATCGCTTCGCCGCAGGGGTGTCGTCCGAGGCACAGGGCCTTGGCTACATCGAGCCGCAGGCCTCTTTGGCTTGGTGTAGCTGGGGCGCGACGCCCCGGCCCGTGCAGGCTGCAGCCCCTTACTCGGCGCATCCGCGGGTCTGCCCCAAGCCCAGGCGCGATTCGCTCCGCCCTCGTGGGTGCCGTCCTGTCGACCGGGGCAAAATGCCCCGGCACCACCGAGCCGAAGGGCGTCAGATCCGGCCGCAGAACCAGACGCAACCCATTCACCCATCGCAACCTGACACCTAATTTCATACATTTGCGACTTGCGCCCTCGGGGGGAAACACCCTTCCTACGCGGAACTTCTTACCCGCCCTATGAAACACCACGCACTCCTCGGGCTGATTTTGGGATTGTTAGCAGCGGTGAGAACGGGTGCTGCAGAGCCGCCGGTGCTGTTCAACGTCTACTTCAATCCTGCTTCGAAAGAAGTCACCATCACGGGTACCGGTGAACTTGCCACGCTTAACGACTCTGCTCCCCAATCACTTGCTTCCTTCACCGACGGGGTGACGCTGATAAATTTTTTTAACGCCGGATTTAACCAAGGATTCACGTCCCTTGTGGACACGCCTAACCTTACCGTAAATATTGGAACTTCCTCC
>JBMTAG010000121.1:0-10239 GCA_049428505.1 Opitutaceae bacterium
GGGCCGGCCCGGCGTGCGCGGCGGCGAACCCGCGGGCGGTGAGGTGCCGCGCGAGTTCGTCGAGGGTCAGGTCGCTGAGCGATTCCGGCATGGCCGCCAGCCACGCAGGAAGCGGCCGGCTTGCCAAACGTGGAGTGCCGGCGCCGCGCGCAGCCCGCTCAGGGCATCTCGTAGACCTCGACCAGCGCGACGCCCGTGGAGCCCGCGGGGCCGCCCACCTGCGCGCTGTAGGTGCCCGGTGGCAGGGTGAGCAGCAAGGCGGCGTCGCGCCCGCCGGGCGCCAGCGGAAACGCGCCCACCGCCACGGTCGCGGCCGTCACCAGATCCGGCGGGTTGCCCACCTCCCACGAATCGTTCTCGCGCACGAGCACGTCGACCACGCCGGCCGGCCGGGACTCCGTGCGCACCACCTGCAGCCACGGGTCCGGCAGCGCGGCCAGCCCGGGTGACAGGGCAGCCAACGCGGGCCCGACGCCGCGGATCAGGAACCGCTTGGGCACGGTGCCGCTGACGACGAAACCGGCGATCAATTGCCCCTGGCCCCCGCCCACGACCCCGCGCGTCGCGACATTCACCAGCTTGCGCGCCGGGAAGGGGACCGCCGCGTCTGCGTCATAAAGTTCCACCAGGGCGACACCCGTCCGCCCGGCCACGCCGCTCACCTGCGCGGTGTAGGCCCCCGGCGCCAGGGTCAGGACGAGCGCCGCGTCCAGACTCGAGGGCAGGAGCGGGAAGGCGCCCACCTGACCGGCAACGCGTTGCACCGACTCCAGGCCGCCCCAGTTGTCGTTCGAGGCCAGCCGCGTGTCGCCGCGGTAGACCTCGAGGACGGGGTCCGTCAACGTGCCCGCGACGCCGAAGCCCGCCAGCGAGGGACCCACCGCGCGCACCAGCACCTGCTTGGGCTCGGGGCCCGTGACCACAAAGCCGGCGATCAGGATGTTGCCGCCGGCGCCCACCTGGCCGCGGGTCGACAGGTTGCGCAGCGCACCGTCACTGAGCGCGGGGCCGGTCGCCGGCGCGCCGGTGAAGGCGCCGCCCGGCCCGCCCGACAGGGTGCCGCGGAGGAACCCGGTCACCGGATCGATGGCGCCGGCAAGCCGGGCGCCGCCCGCGCCCGCGGAATTGAAGGCCCCCGTCACCGCAAGGGTGCCTGCGCCTGCGTCGCGGAACGCGCCGTCCTGCACGAGCCAGGTGATCGAGGCGTCGGCGGCCACGATGGCAACCACCTGGCTGCCGGCGCGGCCCGTGAGGCTGCCGACATACAGCCCCGGCGCGGGCCCCGGCCGGGGTGCCCCCAGCGAAGCCACCCCAATGAACGTCAACCGACCCCGGTCGAGCGTGCCGCTGAGGCCCGAATCGCTGAGCATGCCCGACACGGCAAAGCGGCCGTCAACCTCGCCCGAGTGGAGCGCGCCGGCCGCGTCGACCTGCAGGTCCGGATGGTAGGAAACGGGGCCGCCCGCGGGATTGTTCGAGAATCCGATGAGCACGGCGTGACGCCCGCGGATCACCGCGGCGGCGAAGCGGCCGGTCTCGGTCCCGCCCTGGTAACCGCCGGTGAAGATCCGATCCTCCGCGCCGGGGGCGACCGCGAGGACGGTCACCACGGTGGAGGTCGCGACCGCGCCCGAGTGGTCGACGGCGACCGCCGTAAGCCGGTGGATGCCCTCGGAGCCGGGCGTGAAATCCGCCGCGAACGGCGCCGCGGTGTCCGGCGGCCCCAGCGGGGTGCCATTCGCGAGGAACTGCACGCTGGCGACGGAGCCGTCGGGATCGGTGGCCGTGGCCGTGACCGAAACCTTCACGCCGACCCGCAGGCTCGCGCCCGCCGTCGGAAAGGTGAGCGCCACCACCGGCGGGCGGTTCGCGAGGACCGAAATCATGACCGGGGCGGACGTCGTGAGGTTGCCGGAGTCGTCGCGCGCCTGCGCGACCATGGCGTAGGAGCCCGCCGCCGTCGGGGCCCATGACCCCGTGAACGGTGCGGCAGTGGCCGCGGCAACCTCGATCCCATTGGCCAGGAAGCGCACCGCGACGACGCGCCCGTCGGTATCGGCCGCGACGGCCGCCAGCGTGACCGGCGTGCCCGCGTTGACGGACGTCCCCGCCACGGGCGCGGTCAGACCGACGGTCGGCGGGGCATTGCCCGCCGCGGTCACGAGCAGCGGCTCCGAACTGGCGGAAACCCCGGCGCTGTCGGTGGCCACGGCGAGGAGCCGGTACGTGCCCGGCGCGGCCGGGGTCCATTCGATCCCGTAGGGGGAAGTCGTGTCCGGCGAGCCCAGCGGCGCGCCATTGACGAAGAACTGCACCTGCGCGATCGGACCGTTGCCCCCGGAGGCCCGGGCGACGAGCGGCACGGCGGTGCCGGCCACGGGGGGCGTCGAAGGCGGCGGGCCGGAGAGCACGACCGTCGGCGCGGCGCCAGCGGTGACCGTGATCGTGACCGGCCGGCTCTGCGTCACATTGCCGGCGTTGTCGGTGGCGCTGGCGGTGAGCGTGTACGTCCCGGCGGCGGACGGATTCCAGCTGAAGAGATAGGGTGCAGCGGCGGCCGAGCCGATCACGCGGCCGTTGGCGAGGAAGCGCACCCCGGTCACGGCACCGTCGGTGTCCGCCGCGTTGGCCGCGATCACGATCTGATTCCCGAGTCCGAAACTGAGCCCCGCGCCCGGGCTGGTGAGCGCGACGGTGGGCGGAGCGTCGGCGCCGATCGTCACGGTGATCCCCGCGCTGAGGGCGAGATTGCCCGTGTTGTCCGTCGCCTGGGCGGTGATCAGGTAGGTTCCGGCGGCGGGGGGCGTCCACGCGGCCGTGTACGGCGCGGCGGAGTCCGGGGTCCCCAGCGGGACGCCGTTCACGAGGAACTGCACCTGGGTGACGGTGCCGTCCGGATCGGAGGCGTCGGCGGCGAGCGTGAGGGGCGTGCCCACGCCAAAGGCGGATCCGTCGGGCGGGCCGGTGACGGCGACCACCGGGGCCTGGGAACCGGCGACGGTGACCTGCACCGGCGCCGAGTCGGTGATGTTGCCGAGGTTGTCGGTGGCGCGGGCCTGCACCAGGTAGGTGCCGAGGGCGGCGGGGATCCAGTTGTAGCGGTACGGGAAGGTCGTATCGGGCGCGCCCTGCGCGACGCCATTGAGGAGGAATTGCACGCCCGCGATCGTGCCGCTGGAGGAGGACGCGGCGGCGGTGAGGACCACGGGCACGTTGACCGGCACCAGGGCCTGGTCCGCGGGGCCGGTCACCGCGACCACCGGGGCGGAACCGGCGACCACGCTGATCGCCACGGGCGCACTGACCGCGACGTTGCCGCCGTTGTCGATGGCCTGCGCGGTGAGCAGGTAGTTGCCCGGGGAGGTCGGGATGAAGTCGAACGTGAAGGGAAAGGCGGTGTCCGGCGCGGCCAGGGCGACGCCGTTGGCGAAGAACTGGACGCTCGCGACGGAGCCGTCCGGGTCCGCGGCCGCGGCGGTGAGCGTCGTGGCGGTGCCCACCGGCACGGACGCGCCGGCGGCGGGGGCGGTCAACGCCACCGTCGGGCTGGAGCCGCTGCGCGGCACCACGGTCACGGCCACGCCTGCGCTCGGGACCTCGTTGCCGAGGGCATCGCGCGCGACGGCGGTGAGCACCGCGGGGCCGATGCCGGCGGGCGTCCAGCTGAAGTTGTAGGGGAACGTGGTGTCGATCCCGAGGGCGATGCCGTTGACGAGGAACTGCACCGAGGCGACCAGGCTGCTGCCGGCGGTGACGTTCGCGACCACCGTCTGCAGCGTGCCGGCGGCGAGCGTCGTCCCGGCGGCGGGGCTGGCGACCACCACGGCCGGCGCGGTGCCCGTGCCGACCGCGACCATCAACGGCGCGGAGGTCGCCTTGCCTCCGGCCGAATCCGTGGCGATCGCGGTGAGCGCGTAGGTGCCCGGCGCGGACGGCGTCCACGTGACCCCGAACGGGAAGGAGGTCGGGATGCCGAGGTCGACGCCATTGGCGAGGAACTGGATCTGGACGATCGAGCCGCCGGGCGAGGTCGCGGCGGCAGTCACCCGGACGGGGGTGTTGACCAGGAGCGCCGCGCCGCCGGCCGGCGCGGTGACGGCCACGGTCGGCAGGGGACCACCGCCGCCGCCGCCACCCCCGCCGCCGCCGGCCGCCACGACCGTCACCACCACCGCGGGGGAAGTCGTCCGCGTGCCGGCGCTGTCGACCGCCACCGCCGTCAGGCTGAACGTCCCCGCGGCCACGGGGGTCCAGGGCGTCGCGTAGGGCGCGACGGTGACGGGGGCGCCGAGCGCCTGGCCGTCGACGAGGAACTGCACGCTGGCGATCGTGGCGCCGGGCGTGGTGGCCGCGGCGCTCGCGGTCACCGTCTGGGCGGCGCCGACCGTGAGCGGCGTGGTGGCGGAGGGGAACGTGACGCTCACGGACGGGGCGGCGTTGACCGTGACGGGGACATTGGCGGAGACCCCGAGGTTGCCGAAGCTGTCGGTCACCAGCGCGCTGAGCGTGTAGCTGCCGACGGCGCGCGGCGTCCACGTGGCGGTGTAAGGGAAGGCCTCGCTCGTGCCGACGCTGGTGCCGTTGACGAAGAACTGGACCGAGCGCACGACGCCGGTCGTGGTGGTGGCGCTGGCCGCGAGGGTGACGGCGGTGTTGACCAGCACGGTGCCCCCGGCGCCGGGGCTGGTGATCGCGACCGTGGGCGGCGTGGCGGGGCTGGGCAGGGTGTTGGTGCGCCGGTCGAACAGGAGGACGTCGCGCGCGTTGTTGGCGTCGGGCGAGAGGAGGTTCGTGGCGCCGTGCACCAACCCGGCGGGTCCGTCCGCGTCGAAGGGGAACGCGACCCAGCGGCCATCGGCGCTGATCACGGGGAAGATGTCCGCCGCGGCGGTGGTCTGCGCGGTCGTGAGGTCGTAGGCCTGGAAGCCGAAGCGGTTGACGCTCACGATGGAGGTCCGGATGCGACCCGCCTCGTCGTAGGTGGCGTTGTCGTCGGTATCGCGGTCCATCACGTACACGTTGAGCCCGCCGTTGCCGCTGCCGCCCGGAGAGGCGCGGCCGAGGGTGTCACCGGGGGCCAGGTTGTTGGCGAGGGAGACGAAAGTCACGAACCGGCCGGTCGCGCTCACGGACGGGTTGAGGCTGCCGAGCCGCGAGCCCGTCACGGTCGTGACCGTGGGGTCGATCGCCTCGACGCCGGCGCTGGAGACGCTGACGCGGTTGACCGCGCCGCTGACGCGGTCGGCGACGAACACGTCGGCCATGCCGTTGGCGTCGGCGGCGACCAGGTTGGTGGCGTCGCTGGTGAAGGCGATCCAGCGGCCGTCGGCGGCGGGCCCGGCGGGCACACCCGGGTTCCGGCTGATCGAGGGATGGCGGCTGTCGGCATCCGCCTCGACGCCGAAGGGGTCCACGGAGACCAGCATGGTGGCTCCGGCCGGCACCTGGCGCACGTAGACGTGCTGGCGGCCGGCGGCGGTGGGGTTGGCAACCAGGTTGGTGGCGCGCGAGGCAAACGCGACGAATTGGCCGTCGGCGCTGACCGCGGCCTGGGTGGCGGCGGAGTTGCCGGCGGCCCCGCCGGGGGCGATGTCGACCAGCACCGTGGCCGTGTTGCCCGGCGTGTCGAGGACACCCGAGTTGCTCACGTCGCGGTCCCGCAGGTAGACGTGGCTGACGCCGGGGGCGGTGCCGCCGGCGATGAGGTTGGTGGCCGTCGACTCGAACGCGATCCAGCGGCCCGTATGACTGAGCATCGGCCGGAAGCTGGAGCCGTTGGCCTGGGTGCCATCGGCGGCGAGGGTCTGCAGCGCGATCGCGCCGGTGAGCGTGTCGACCGCGAAGATGTCGGTGAACCCGTTCACATCGCCGATCACGAGGTTCGCGGCGTCGGAGGCGAAGGCGGCCTGGCGGCCGTTGCCGGAGAGGGTCGGGTGCTCCGAGGGGGCGGTAGCCTGAACCCCCTGCTGGGAGAGGCTCAGCCGGCGGACGAGGCTGGTCTGGCTGTCGAACAGGAAGATGTCGCGGACGCCGTTGGTGTCCCCGGGGACGAGGTTGGCGGCGTCGGAGGCGAAGACCGTGTAGCGGCCGTCCGCGCTGAGCGCGGGGTTGTCGCTGCGCGCGTTGCCGCTCGGGCTGGCGCCGCCCGGTCCGGTGGTGCTGGCCAGGTAGACCGTGGGGAAGGTGGTGGGCTGGATCGCGATGCGGGTGGCGGCCAGGTCTTGCCAGATGTTGTTGCCGTTGCGGGTGAGGTCCTCCTCGACCGTCTCCGCGACGGCGTTGAGGGAGTCGATCTTGGCCAGCACGTAGTAGGAGCCGGCGAAGTTGCCCGGCATCACCTGCTGCCAGGTGAGCACCTGCTCGGTCGAATCGGCGTCGAGCTTGGTCGAGCGGTCGAAGGTGGTGAGCTGGAAGTCGTCGGCGTCGCCGAACACCGGGTTCGCGGAGAGCACGACCTGGATCCGGAACTGGGTGAGCCCGGGCACCGGGACGAAGGGGACATTGTTCACCCCGTTGGACGACGACGCATTGAGGAACTTCAGCGTCATCGGCACGACGGCCCCGCCCGTGAGGGCCGGGTTCGCGGTGTAGGTGAGCGATACGATCTGCAAGTCGGGCTTCCCGACCACCGAGAAGGCGGGGGTGGAGGTGGCGAACGCGCGGCCCTTCCAATCGCCCGCGGCGGCGCCGGTGTGGCTCACCCAGACCAGTGCGACGCGATAGGGCCCGGCCTCGGTGAAGCTGACCGGCACCAAGGCGTTGAGGTCGACCGTCCCCGCCGTGCCGCCGCCGGCGAGGCCCGCGCTGAGCGTCCCGGTGCCGGTGAAGGAAAACGTGTATCCCGTGGCGACGTGGGTGAAGGTGACGCCAAGCGTCGCCGTGCTGCCGGCGGGCCAGGTGTCGGCGGCGACGGCGATCGGGAGGCCGGTGACGGGGGAGATGCCGGAGGCACCCGAGTTGGTCACCCCGACCGACAGCGTGATCTGGTCGCCGGGCTTGGCCTCGCCCGGGCGGATGGTGACGCCGGTGAGGCTGAGTTCCGGGGCGGCGAAGAGGGCGGCGGGCACAAGGGCCAGCAGCAGGCCGGTAAAGAGGCGGGACCAGGCGTGCATCGGGGGGCGGGGCCGCTTCAGCGCTGGGCGGGCGGGGCGGGCAGGGGCCGGTTCGCGTCGTCGACGTAGGGGCTGGAGCCGTCGCGCCAGCCGGGGAGCTCCTCGCGGCGGAGCTGCAGGCCACGCAGGCGGGCCGAGTCAAAGACCTGCTCCACCGTGGCGCCCTCCGCGCTGATGGTCTTCGCGGTGATGAAGATGATGAGGTTGTTCGAATCCTTCTGCCGCCCGTCGCTGCGGAAGAGCCGCCCCAGCACCGGGATCGAGCCGAGCACGGGCACCTTGGTCACGGCGTCGGAGGCCGTGGACTGGAGCAGCCCGCCGATGCCCATCGTGTAGCCGTCGGCGAGGGAGACCGTGGTCTGCGTCTTCCGCGTCTCGATGATGGGAATCTCGTTCCCGTTGAACGAAACGTTGTTGAAGGACTGGCTGACCTCGGGGGCGACCGTGAGCCGGATGAGCCCGCGGGAGTTCACCTGCGGGGTGACGCGCAGGATGACGCCGATGGGCTTGAAGTCGAAGCCGTTGACCTCGAGGTTGCCCGTCTGCTGGTTGTACTGGTAGCGCGGGATCGGGCGCTCCTGGCCGACGTTGATCGTGGCCTCGGAGTTGTTGAGGGTCACGATCGTCGGGTTCGAGACGATCTTCACCTGGCTCTGCTGCTGGAGCGCGCTGAGCACGAGCCGGAACTCATCGGCCGAGAAGACCGCGTTGAGGGTGCGCGCCGTCCCGTCGTTGTTCACCAGCGAGGCGAGGTTGTTGAAAGCGCTGGTGGCCCCCTGGGTGACGGCGGAGGTGACGCCGCCGGTGACCGCCGTGGTGGCGGCGTTGGTCAGGGCGCTGGTCACGCCGGTGGTCGCCGTCGAAGTGGGGACGCCGTTGGTGGAGGTGACCGTGTTGGCGTTGGAGCTGCCGGAGTTCTGGCCCGAGGTGGTGCTGGTGGTGGTGCCCTGGTTGTTGCCGGAGGTGCTGGACCCGGTGGTGCCGTCGTTGCGGTTGAAGCCGGCACTGCCCGTCTGGTCGCGGGTGCGCTGGACCGTGGCCAGGCCCTTCTCCTTGTCCGGACCGACGCCGACGCGGTAATTGGCGAGGGAGGACCAATTCACCCCGAGGTTCTTCACGTCGTTGTCGGAGACCTCGATGAACTTGGTCTCGATCATCACCTGATCCGCGGTGCGGTCGAGCTGCTCGACGATCGCCTTGATGCGCGCGAGCCGCGCCGGACGCTCGGTGATGATCAGGCTGTTGCTGCGCGCATCGACGACGAGCTTGCCGCCCGTGCCGGCGTCGACCAGCGACGTCACGGTGGGCAGGAGGTCGGTGGCCTTGGCGGCGTTGAGGACAAAGACATCGGTCGTGAGCGGCTCCTGCCCGAGGGCGTCGTGACTCAGGATTTTGATGATGTTGCCCTCTTCCTTGTAGGTGAAACCGGCGGGCGGGAGGATGCTGTCGAAGATCTGGCGCCACGTGACGTCGCGCAGCTTGATCGTGGTGCGACCCTTGAGGGCCTCGGGCACGATGATGTTCAGCTCGAAGAGGTCGGCGACGTTGCGGAGGATGTTGCGGATCTCCTCTTCCGGGAAGTCCACCGACAGGACGTCGCGGGCGGCGGCGGCGGCGGCGCGCGGGGACGGGGCGGCCGCGGCGGAGGCAGCGACCGGGGCGGAGGCGGGGCGGCTCGCGGCAACGATGACGACCGGGGCCGCCGGGGTCTCCGGCGCGGCGGCCCAAGCAGCCGGCAGGCCGCCGAACGTGGTCAGCAAGAGGGCGAAGGCGGGGCGGGGGGTCATTTGGGCACGGACTTGATCGTCCGGGTGGTTTCCTCTTCCCGGTAACGCAGGGTGTAAGTGGTCCGGGTGACTTCGGTCAGCAGCAGCTCGTGCTCCTGACCCTGATGGCTGACGGTGAACCGCGTGCCCGCCGGATGTTGGCGGTTGGAGAGGATCAGCAGGTGCGAGCCGCGCAACACGATCACCCCGGAAGGGGATAGTTGCGCGGCCAGCAGCTCAAGCGTTTCCCGATCGCCGCGCGGCTTTTCCGCCAGGCCCGCGGCACCCTTGGGATCCGCCGGGTCTGTCCCCTCGAACCCCAGCGGAGCAAACGGCGAGGGCGTCTCCGCCGGGGCGGGCGCGAGTCGGGAGCGCACCGCGAGGCCTTCCGCGGCCGCGACCTGGGCGGCGCGCTGCGCAGGCGGGGGGAGATCACCGGGGGACTCCGCGGCAACGGCGGGAAGGGCGAACGGCACCGCCAGCAGGACGAGGGAAAGACGCGCGTTCATGGGCGACCAAGAAGTTCCACCGCGACGGTGGCGCTGAGGGCCTCCTGCCGGCTGGCGGGGTTGGCGACCACGCTCATCGTCTGCACCCGGACGTAACGCTCGTCGGCCTCGAGCAACTCCAGGAACCCGAGGACCTGCGGCCAGGAACCCTGGAGGGAGAGGGAGAACGGCACGGGGATCACGCGGGGGGTCGCGCCCTTGGGGGGCGGCGGGACGGGTTGCGGTCGCAGCTCCGTCAGCTTCACGCCCGCCGCGCGCTCCAGCCGGTAGAAGAATTCCGCGTGGGGGCCGATTTCCGTGCCGCGCAGGATCCGCGCCTCGACGGCCTGGCGGGCCGCGGCCAAGGCCGTCGCCTGCTCGGGCAGCTGAGCCGCCTGCTTCACGTTGCGTCCCAGTCGGTTGGCGAGCACCTGTTTGGCGGCAAGCCGCTTCTCCGCCGCATCCAGGGCGTCGGAACGCCAGAAGGAGACGGCGCCCAGCAGGACCACGAGGCCGCCGAGGGCAACCCCCGGCAGATTGGAACGCAGCTGAGCCAGCGGACCCGCAAGGTTCATCCCTTTTTCCTCCCGGCTTTGCCCTTTTCGTCCACCTTGGCGCGGAGCCGCAAAAAAAACTCCACGCCGACCCGGCCGGTGGTCGCGTTGCGGGCCGGGGTGCCGGCAAACGTGAACTGGTCGAAGGCGCCCAGTGCGGCATCCCCCCGGAGCGCCTCCAGGTACCGGGTCGCCAGTCCGCTCGCCACCAGCGCGTCGCCGCGCGCCGTGAACCGCAGCGCCAGACCCTCTTCCCGCAGTTCGAAGCCGTCGAGCGCGAGGTCCGGCGGCAGCGTCTCCCCCAACCGGCGCAGCAACC
>JBMTAG010000122.1:0-9901 GCA_049428505.1 Opitutaceae bacterium
CCCGCCCCGACCACGCGACCGGCCGACCCGCCCGCTCCGGCACGAGTACGGTCACCATCCCCAGCTCCGCCCGCCGCTCCGTCGTGCCCGCCTCAAGGTGCCAGAGGTTCGGGAACTCACGCGTCGGCGCGGGCTCAAAGCCGTCCGTCTGCCGGAACACCAGGGGCAGCGGCGCGAGGTAACGCACCCCGAGCACGGCCCGCGGTTGCGCGACGCGGGCGGTGGCCGCCGCCGCCTCCACCGCGAAGGGTTGGGGCGCGTGGAGGAGGAACTGGAAAGTCACGGGCGCGGGGGCGACGAGCTCGTCGTAACAGACCACGAAGGGGGTGGCCCCCTTGACGAAAACCACGTGGCGCCACGCCTTGCGGAGGCGGCCGCCATAGGCCGGAGTGGCGTCGCCGGCGAGGATGTCGCGGTTGGGCGCAAGGTCCGCGCGGACGATCGCGCCGGTGGCGCGGGCCGAGTGGGGGATCTGCCCCTCGCCGTCGACCAGCACCGCGTTGTGCGCCCGCGTCTGATGGACGTGGCCGGTATGGAACGCGCTCCCGTGGAGGTCGCGGTAGCCGTTGGCCACCAGCAGCGCCTCGCCGTAGGCGTTCAGGAAGAAGGAATTCTGGGGGTTATGGCCATGGCTCTGCGAGCCGAAGGGACTCGCCTTGAGGGCGAAGTGCACGTCCTCCCGGCTGTCGCTCAGGGTCGTGTGCAAGCTGGCGACGCCGATGCCGCGGAAGACCTTTGAAACGGGCAGGTCGACCGGCGCACGCGGCGCCGCGGGTGCAGGCAGGTTGGCGCGGTAGAGGAGACCGGTGATCCCGCCGTTGGCCGGCTGCCGCTTCTCTCGCGCCCACCACGCCCAGGCCGCGGCGTTGCCGCCGTCGCCGCTGGCCGCGCGCGCCCGCAGGTGGTACTCGAGAAACGCCGGGGCGTCGAGGGGCCGGAAGGACAGGTCCCCGAAGCCCGCGTTGGGCGAATGCGGCGGCGCCAGGTACAACGGGTAGTCGCCCACCTGCGCAAAGAACGGCTTGCGCAAGCCGTCGATCCCGAGCGCGGCCTGCGCCACCTGGAGCCAGCCGGCGGCCTTGCTCTGGTAACTCGACCAATAGCTGACGCCCTCATGCCAGCCGCCATCGTCATCCGACCACACGGGATAGCAGGCGAAGAACTTGTTCAGCGCGTAATCCAGCCACTGGGGCGCCTCAGGGATCTCGTCGAGAAAAGCGATGCCCGCCTCCGCCAGCTTGTGCCAGACGCGGTTCGCGTGGCTCCCGTACGGGCGCTGCAGGTGGCCGACGCCGCGGGCGACCTCCCCGCTGTTCCACGCCTCGAGCACGCGCGTGCGCATCATGGCGCGGATGCGGTCGCGCTCCTCCGGGGTGAACACATCCCACGCCCAATCGTAGGCCCGGGCCGGACGATGCAGGAGGGGTTTTCCCGCCTCGCAGTTCAGGGTGAAGTTGGTGGTGCCCTGGGGATCCCACGCGGCGAGATGCAGCAGCCAGCGGCGCGCCTCCTCGCCGTACCGCCGCTCGCCGGTGAGGAGGTAAACGAACGCCAGGGTCTCCGCCTCCGTACAGGCCTGCTCCACCTGCACGCGGTTCGGCCACCAGTACTTGATCAGCTCCGCATTGGTCTTGTCCCGGGCCGAGCCCTTGTGCGGCGGCTCCGGGGTGGGACCGGCCGCGAGAAAGCGGTCGGCGGCGGCGCGCAACTCCGCCAGCGCCGGCGCCTCCGGCCCGCGGACAAGGTCCCGCAGGCGGGGGACATCTTCCGGCCGGAGAAAGAGACGGGGATGCCCGGCCGGCACGCGCGCCCGCTGCTCCGCGCGTCCGGGCAACGGCAGGACCGCCGCCGCCGCCGGCACCTCGACCCGGCGGGCGCGACTCCACGCCGTGGCGTCACCCCGCGCGTCCCGCGCCCGGTAACGCCAATGGTAGGTGCCGGGCGCCAGCGGCGCGTCGTGCGTGTAGGTAGGCCAGACCACGCCGGTCGCCGTGGTCGTGCCGGCCGCGGGAAACGCGGGATCGGCCGACCACTGGACGTCGTACGTGACCGCGTCCGCCGGGGCGATCCACGTGAGGCTCGGCGGATTCAACGCGGCGCGCGCGCCGTCCGCCGGCCGGTAACCCCACTCGTCTGGCCGCGGGGTGCGTTCATCGAGCGGCCGTTCGGCGGCGAACGCGGTGGCTGAGGAAAACAGCAGGAGGACGGCAACCAGCGGGGCGCGGCAGGGAATCACGGGCATCACGACGCGAGACGTTCGCCGGGCGAACCCGGCTACGGCCAGCCCAAAGGCCCGGCTCAGGGCGCGAGCGGCGCGTCGGGCTCGATGAGCAGCCGGCAGGGATCGCCCGCCACCACCCCGCCCGGATCCACCGCGGCGGCGAAGGCGATCATCCCCGCGTTGTCCCCGGTGTGGCGCGGCTCCGCGGCGAGAAACGGGAGGCCCGCGTGTCGCGCCTCCGCCTCCAGCGCTGCCCGCAGCAGCCGGTTGTTCGCCACCCCACCCGACAAGCCCAGGCTGCGCAGTCCGCCGCCCTCCCGCGCCAGCACCCGGCGCACGCGCCCCGCGAGGGCGTCGACCACCGCGGCCTGGTAGCTCGCGCACAGGTCCGCCCGCCGCGCCTCGATCTCCGCCACGCTCATCCGTTCCAGCTGGTAGCGGAGGCTCGTCTTCAGGCCCGAGAAACTGAAATCCAGCTCGTCGCCCCGCCTTCCGCCCCGCGGGAAGGCGAAGGCGTCCGCCCGCCCTTCCCGGGCCCGCCGCTCGACCTCCGGACCGCCGGGATAGCCGAGCCCTAGGAGTTTTGCCCCCTTGTCCAAGGCCTCCCCCGCGGCGTCGTCCAAGGTGCGCGCGAGCACCGTGACGCGCTGCGCCTCGTCCACGACCAGCAGCAACGTGTTGCCGCCCGAGACGATCAGGCCGAGGTGCGGCAGGAGCCCGGCCAGGCGCACCGGGAAGTCCGCCGGAGCCGCCGCGTGGACCGGCAGGAACGGGGACCAGACGTGCCCGCGCAGATGGTTTACGCCCAGCAGCGGCACGCGCAGCGCCAATGCGAGGGCCTTGGCGGCCGCCACTCCGAGTGCGAGGCACGCCGCCAGCCCCGGACCGTGCGTGACGGCGACCGCCCCCACGTGGCCGAAACCCACCTCATCGCGCGCCCGCGCCAGCAACGCGGGCAGATTCCGGAGATGCTCCCGGGTCGCCAGATCGGGCACCACCCCGCCGTAGCGCTCGTGCAGGGCAATTTGGCTGTGCACCCATTCACCCCGAAGGCCCCGCGCCGGATCGAGCAGCGCCACCGCCGACTCGTCGCACGAGCTCTCGAGCGCCAATATCCACCCGCTCATCCGCGCGGCCCCCCGTTGGCCTCCAGCAGCCGCAGGCCGCGCAACATCGCCAGCGCCGTCTCCAACTGGCGGTCCGCCACGGGCGCGAAACCGAACCGGGCCTCGAATTCCGCCCCTTCGAGGTCGGGCCGGGAACGCTGCTGCGCCAGCCGGGAATCCTCCTCCGGCGTCATCACCACCTCGACGTGCGGCCGCACGCCCTGCTCGTGAATCGAGGTCCCCGCCGGCGTGAAGTACCGGGCGGTGGTCAGGCGGAGGCCCTCCCCGTCGCGCAGCTTGAAGATCGACTGCACGGAACCCTTGCCGAAGGTGCGCTCCCCGACGATCACGGCGCGGCCGGCGTCCTTCAGCGCCCCCGCGACAATCTCGGCGGCGCTGGCGCTGCCCGCATTGACCAGCACCGCCAAGGGCAACGACCACGGTGCGCCGCCGCCGGACGCCTGGAAGCGCTCGTTGTCTTGCGGGCGGCGGCCGCGGGTCTCGACGATCAGCTCGCCCTCCCGGAAGAACGGTTGCGCGACCGCCACGGCGGCCTCGAGCAGTCCGCCCGGGTTGTTCCGCAGGTCCAGCACGAGGGCACGGATGCCCTGTTCCGCCAGCCGCGCCAGCGCCAACCGCAACTGCCGACCCGTGTGTTCGGAGAACTCGGTCAACTGCACATACCCCACCCCCTCCGCCAGCACGCGCACGCCGCGGACACTCTCGATGCGGATGAGCTCACGCGTGAGGGTGAGCGTCAGCCCATCCCGTACCCCGGGACGCTGGATCCCGACGACGACCGTCGTGCGCGGCCGTCCCCGGAGCCGGCTGACCACCGCGTCGACGCCCCCGGACGCGACCGGCTGGCCGTCGATCGCCACAATCTCGTCACCGCGGCGGATGCCGGCGCGTTCGCCTGGGGTGCCCGCCATCGGAGCGATCACGACGATCCGGTTTTGCCGCGTCTCGACCTGCACGCCGATCCCGCCGAATTCGCCGCTCAGGTCCTCCTCAACCTGGTCATGGGAAGCCTTCTCCAGAAACTCCGAGTGCGGGTCGAGCGCCTCGACCATCCCGTGCAGGGCGCCACGGGCGAGATTGGCGTAGGGCACGGCGCCGGAGTCGACGTACTGCGCGTGCACCAGTTCCATCACTTCCCGCACATAGGCGGAGGCGCGGCTGAGGTCGCGGTCGGGCCACCAGCGCCACGCGGCCGCCACCTTCACCGCCGCGAGGGACGCGGCGACGCCCAGGAGGGCGCCGGTGGCGAGGGTGAGAAAGCGATTGCCCATCCCGCGCACGATGGGCATCGCCCTCGCGTTGTAAATGGGATCATCCGACCGCGTCCGCGCTCCCGCCTCGCCGGCCTTCCGTGCCGCCTTCCGCGCTGCCGCCGGGCCGGCCGGCCACCTCCCGTTCGCGCGGTTCATGGAGCTCGCGCTCTATCATCCGGAAATCGGTTACTACCGGGCCGGCCGCGAACGCGTGGGCCGCGCGCCGGGCACCGATTTCATCACCTCCGCGACCGCAGGGCCCCTCTTCGGGGAACTGGTGGCCGCCGCCGCCGCCCAACTCCTCGGCCTGGACGCCGCCTCGCGGCACACCTTTGTCGAACTCGGCGCGGAGCCCGGGCAAAGCGTGCTCGCGGACGTCGCCCACCCATTCGCCGCCGTACGCGCCCTGCGGCTCGGCGATCCGCTCGTCCTCGGCGGGGACTGCATCGTCTTCTCCAACGAGCTATTCGACGCCCAGCCTTGTGTGCGGACGGTGTACCGCGGCGGCGCCTGGCGTGAACGCACCGTCGAGCTCACGGAGGACGGCACTTGCATGGAGGGCGAGGTGCCGTATCCGGCTGACCGCCACCCGGCGCCGGAAGGCTACGCCTTCGACCGCCCCCTCGCCGCGGCACACCTCGCGGGGGAGATTGCCCGCCAGCCATGGCGGGGGCTCTTTCTCGCCTTCGACTACGGCAAGACTGAACGTGAGCTACGTACCGAATGCCCGGCCGGCACCGCGCGCGCCTATCACCGGCACCGTCAGGAGCGCGATCTCCTCGCGCGTCCCGGGGAGCAGGACCTGACCTGCCACGTGTGTTGGGACTGGATTGCGGCCGAACTGACCACGGCGGGTTTCAGCACGCCGGCGCTGGAATTTCAGGAGACCTTTTTTGTGCGGCGCGCCGGGGCGAAGATCGCGGCGGTGAGCGCCGCCGAGGCGGCGCGCTTCAGTCCGCGCAAGCAAGCGCTCATGCAGTTGCTGCATCCTGGCCAGTTGGGCCAGCGTTTCCAGGTGCTGCATGCCCGCCGCTGAAGGCGGCCGAGGCATGGGTTGACACTCCCGCTTCCGCCAACGGATTCATTCCGTCCTTTTTTACGGCGGCCATAGCTCAGTTGGTTAGAGCATTCTGCCGGACGGCAGAATGGATCTTGGCACCCGAGGAATGGGTTGACACTCCCGCTCCCGCCAACGGATTCTCCCAACCCTTTTACGGCGGCCATAGCTCAGTTGGTTAGAGCACAAGATTGTGGATCTTGGGGTCGCGGGTTCAAATCCCGTTGGCCGCCCCATCTTTTCCCGCGGTGTACTTCGTCTACGTCCTCGTTTGCGCGGCGACCGGCCGCTCCTACGTCGGCCACACCGATCACCTCATCCGCCGGTTTCGCCGCCACTGCGCGGGCGGCACCCGCACCACCCGCGAGAAGTTGCTCCAACCCTTCGTCGCCCACTGGGAGGTCTTTCCTTCCCGCGCCGCGGCGATGCAACGGGAACGTTACTTCAAGGCCGGTTCCGGCCACCGCGTCCGGCAGGAGATCGTCGCTACCTCCTTACTCGCGGCCAGAAAGCCTGGTTAGAGCATTCTGCCGGACGGCAGAATGGATCTTGGGGTCGCGGGTTCAAATCCCGTTGGCCGCCCCATCTTTCGCTTTTCCCTCGCGGGTAACCTTCGAGATTCACGCCCGGAAAGTGGACAGGGAGTACCTCGGAGAATGATCGGGCCGGTGCACGATCAAGGACCAGCGGCCCGCGGACCATCGAAAGCAGGGCCCCTCACCTAGCCCGCCGGTCCGTAAATGCCTCCACCGAAACCGCTCGGAATGCATTCGACGGAATTAAGCCGGAAAATCTCCGGATGCTTTCACGTTACCACTTGACCGAGCTGCGCTTCGGGCTACCCAAGATGCAAGTGACTTTCGTTTTCCTGACAAGAACGAAAGTTTCCCGGTGGTAGGGTCGCCACCGCCTTTCCCCATCTACCCCGATTCGGCACCCCACTGGCTCGACCGGACCCGGCCCCTTGGGCCCTTGGTCTGAGGCAGTACCCGCCGCCCCTTCCCCATGCTCAACCGCTTTGTGACTCTTTCCGTTGGTGGTCGCCCCGAACTTAACGCCTGGGCTCACAGTTCGATCCTGTCCGCCCTAGCCTGGGCCCCACCGCACAGCGAGTTTTGTGTCGTGACCGACCAACCGGAATCCTTCGGCTGGTTCGGCGATCGGATCCGGATTTTGCCGGTGGATCACGCCACGCTCCGGAGCTGGCGGGGACGTCACAACTTCTTTTGGCGGACTGAGTTAATGTGCGTGCTGCACGCCGCCGCACAGGGCCCGGCCAATGTGATCTACCACGACTCCGACGTTCTGATCCGCCGGAATCTCGAGGGTTTTTGCGCTGCGCTCGGGGACGGCGACGTGTTCATGCACGAACTCGAGTATGAGCTCTCGACCGCGGCGCGCCGCGGGCAAAAAAGGTTGTGGCGGCAAGTCCGCGGTCTGGCGCTCGCCGGGTTCCACTTCACCGCGAGGCAGCCGATGTGGAACGCTGGCCTGATCGCTGTCGGGGCGGAGCACCACGCGCTGTTGCACCAAGCACTGGACTTGCTGGATCAGCTGATGGACCACGGCGTCCAGCACACCCTTGTCGAGCAGCTGGCCATCACGAAGGTCTTGGGTGCGACTGCCCGCCTCCGGACCGGCGGCCCGTGGATGGATCACTTCTGGGCCAACAAGGAGGGCTATGCCGGCGCCGTCGACCGGCAACTCGCCCGGATCCTGACCCTCGGGCTCGACGTCGATGCCGCCGCGTCGTTGGTGCGGCGGGAGCCGATTGTGGTGCCGCTGGTCGTGCGCAAACGCTGGTGGTCGAACTTGCTGGCGCGCCTGGCGGGACACGGTCCTCCGCCCCCCGTCGCCGGCCGCCGCCCCCGGTCCCGGTCGATCGCGGTCGATGACTTGGCGCCCGCGGCGGCGGTGCGGGAAACCGGCTGAGCAGCGGCCCCGGGCTCCACCACCGCGCGGGCCTAGGGCGCAGCGTTTCCCAGCATCATGCAGCCGAAGCCCTTGCCGCGACGCGGCCCCTTGGCGCGACTCGGGGCCCACGGGAGGGATATGCTGATCCGCTGGTTCCCGATTGACGCCCGGTCACGGTCCGGGTTCGTCGTGCCCATCTGGGACCGCACCCAGCGTCGGGTGTACGAACGTATATTCGTCGAGGACACTTTTCCGCTCGACCGCCACCGGGGGCTCGTGCGGGAAACGGAGCCGGAAGTGCTGGACGTCGGCGCGCACACCGGGCTCTTCGCCCTTTCCGTCGCTGACCGCTGGCCCCGGGCGCGCATCCACCTCTTCGAACCGGTGCCTCGCCTCGCCCGCCACATCGCGGCCCTAGCCCGGCGCAATGGTCTCACCCCAAACTGGCGGATCGAGGAGGCGGCCGTCGACGTCCGCGACGGGCAGAGCACCCTATTCACCACCCGCACCCGGTTGGGAGCGACCCTGCTGCGCGACAAGGCGGTCGAGGTTGGCCTCCGCCGCCCGCTGCCCGTGCGCACCGTCGGCCTGAGGGAGCATTGTGCGGCGCGGGGTATCGCCTCCTTTGCCATCGTGAAACTCGATGCGGAAGGTCACGAATTGCCGATCCTGGACTCCGCGCGGCCGATTTTGGCCATGGCGCGCCTGCTCTTTGTTCGGGTCTTTCCTCCCCGATCCACGCGTGCGGCGGTGGCCGAACGTCTCGAACCATTGGGTTTCCGCGAGGAACTCGAGGACTACCGGGGCGGCGATGAGCATCTCTTCGTGAGAGCCTAGCCTGCCAGCCCCGACTGAACCGCACCCGCGCTTCGCCGGCCGAGAAGAGGCTCGGAAGCTACATTGGGCCGCGACGCCAGCGAACGCCGCAAGACCAGGGGAGAACAGGCGGTAGGCTCAGTGGCGCCGGCGCGCCAGTACCAGCGAGACCAGCGTCACCGAAAGCAGCGCCAACCACGGACCACGCTCCGGGACCGCGGTGGGAGTCGCAGTGGCAGACGCGCCGCCCATGTCCTGAAAACCGTTGGTGACCCCCGTGGTGAAACTGCTGAAGGCGAGCGTCGTGAGCGCGCCGTTGGCCGTATTGATCGTGTACCACTGGCCGGAATCGTAGGCGTGGCCGTAGAGCGTCGTGCCAGCCGAGTCGAACGAGAGCTGCATCTTGTCGACGGCGCCGGAGCCAACGGAGCCAAGAAACGTCGTGGAGAGGTTACCACTCAGCCCTCCGCTGGTCAGCGTCGCCGAAAAGAACTGGTTCCCCGCCGCGGTTGCCCCGAAGAGCGTACCGGTCGACGTCTGAATGACAATGTCCCCGAACCACAAATCCCCACCCGAGAGCGTCGGCGTATGCACGAGCGTAGCCGTGGAAGCCGTGCCCAGACCCGTCGGATTTCCGGCGAGATCGTAATTCAGGGCGATCCGGTGCAGAGTGGTGGTTCCCTGCTGGACGTACCAGTAGGCTCCGTCCCAGTAAGCGCCGTTGTCCGGCCGGGCCGTCGGCAGGAGACCGAGAGAGACCGGCGTGGCATTCGTGGCCTGATTCCAATACCAAAGGGATCCGTTCGCGGAG
Source organism: Opitutaceae bacterium (assembly GCA_049428505.1). Taxonomy (GTDB): domain Bacteria; phylum Verrucomicrobiota; class Verrucomicrobiia; order Opitutales; family Opitutaceae; genus ER46. The sequence goes on from JBMTAG010000122.1 coordinate 9,200, forward strand.
CCCGAACCAGGAACGGAAAAGAAAAACTGGCTACTACCGGCATCAAAGGCCGCGCCGTTCACCGCAGTCGCGCCGACCAACCCGGAAAGGTCCCGCACGTCCCGCTGCACCCCGGTGTCGCTCACCTCGTAGATGTGGTTGTTGGAACCGACGGCGTAAAAGTAGGATGCGGCCGAGGCCGGCACTGAAAACACAGCGGAGGCCAGAAGCAGAAAGAGCGAGCGGCGAGCGAAGGTCATCGGCGGAGCGGGTAAGGCGAGCAAGTTGCGACTCGCCCTCCCGTAAGCAATCACCGTGCCAAGCCTACGTATTGCCACTTATTAACTCCTAACTCGCTCGTATCGAAAGAACTTTAAAGAGGGCATCGTCGCCACCTCCACTCCTTCCTAAATGCAAAGTGTAAACTCTACCGGCAGATTCAAGGCGCTACTTTACACTTTTTGGCAACTCCCCTGTCGCGGAGGCCTTGCAGCAAGGACGCCTCTTGGCGATCGTTCTGCAAGGCACGGAAACGAGGTGGGAGCCCCTCCCCGCTAGGCCCGAGAGCCGCCCGCTTCGGCCTAGCGGTCCCCGAACCCTGCCGGGTGCGCCTGGTGCCACTTCCACGCGGTGCCGACGATCGATTTGATGTCCGGGAACTTAACGGTCCATCCGAGCTCGCGGCGGGCCTTCGCGGAATCCGCAAAGAGCGCCGGAGGGTCC
>JBMTAG010000123.1:0-9866 GCA_049428505.1 Opitutaceae bacterium
GTCACGGTCGACCCGGCGTCGCGCGCGGTCTTCGCGGCCGGCCCGCTCCTCGTCCCCGGCAACCCGCTTCCGCGCCTCCCCCGGGCCAAGGCCGGCCGCTGAGATGCCCGCTGCCGTGGGAGGCGTCGTTGGAATCCGCGGGGCCCTTTCACTTTTGACTCCCCCCGGGGGCGGTGGCTGAGTGCGCGTCCTTATGGTCCGCACCGCCACGTCGCCCGCGCCCGTCGCGGCCAAGTACGCCGCCCTCCGGGCCGGCCTGCGGGACCTCCTGCGCGACGGACTCATCGTCGCGTACTCGGGTGGGGTCGACAGCGCCTTTCTCCTCTGGGCCGCCGAGCAGGTGCGGCGCGAGTCCGGCGGCCGGCTCGTGGCCGTCACCGCCGTCAGCGCCAGCCTCGCCCAGGTGGAGCGCGAGGATGCCGCCCGTTTTGCCGCCTGGGCCGGCGTCGAGCACCGCTGGGAACAGAGCAGCGAGCTGGAAAACCCCGCCTACGCCCGCAACGACCTCTCGCGCTGTTACCACTGCAAGTCCGAGCTCTTCCGCCTCAGCCACGAGCTCAAGGACCGCCTTGGCCACGCCGCCATCGCCTACGGCTACAACGCCTCCGACCGCGGGGACTTCCGCCCGGGCCACCAGGCCGCGCAGGAAAACCACATCGTCGCCCCGCTCGAGGCCGCCGAGCTCACCAAGGACGACATCCGCGCCCTGATGCGCCAATTCGACCTGCCCCTCGCCGACAAGCCCGCCAGCCCCTGCCTCAGCTCGCGCCTGATGACCGGCGTCGCCGTCACCCCGCAGAAGCTCCGCGACGTCGAGGACCTCGAGACGATCCTCCGCGGCGGCGGCCTGCAGGTGTTCCGCGTCCGGCTCCACGAGCAGCCCACGGGCAAGTGGATCCGCGTGGAGGTCGCGCCGGACGAGATGCCGCGCGTCCTCGGGGTCCGCGACGCCCTCCACGCCCTCGCCCGGGAGCGCGGCTTCGCGTGGGTGACGCTCGACCTCGCCGGCTACCGCACCGGTGGCGGCACGAGCCGCGCTTCCTGAGCTGGGCCGCGCCTCCCGCAGCCTTCCTTTCCCATGACCGAATCCGATCTTCGTCAGCTCCTCCACGGGGTTCAGGCCGGTGTCGTCGCGCCCGACGCGGCCCTGCGGCAGCTGCAGAGCGGGCCGTTCCGGACCACCGACCTCGGCTTCGCGCAGGTCGATCACCACCGCCGCCTCCGGCAGGGGATGGGCGAGGTCATCTTCGGGGAGAGCAAGACGGTCGAGCAGATCCTCGCCATCACCCACGAGGCTGGCGCCGCGGGCGCGCCCGTGCTGATCACGCGCCTGCAGCCGGAGAAGCTCGCGGCCCTCGCGCACGCGTTCCCCACCGGCCGCCGGAACGACGCCGCGCGCACCTTCACCCTGCACGCCCCGGCGCCCGTGGAGGGCGTGGCCGGCCAGCCCCACGTGGTCGTGGTCGCGGCGGGCACGAGCGATCATCCCGTGGCGGAGGAGGCCTTTGAGGTCGCGGTTGCGATGGGCATCCCCTGCAACCGGATCTACGACGTTGGCGTCGCCGGCCTCCATCGGCTGCTCGCCCGCGTCGAGGTCCTGCAGTCCGCGACCGCGCTGGTGGTGGTCGCGGGGATGGAGGGCGCCTTGCCCAGCGTTGTGGCCGGTCTGCTCGGCCGGCCCGTCTTTGCGGTGCCCACGAGCGTCGGCTACGGGGCGAACTTCGGCGGCCTGAGCGCCTTGCTCGCGATGCTCAACTGCTGTGCGCCCGGGGTCACGGTTACCAACATCGACAACGGCTTCTCCGCCGGCTTCGCCGCCTGCCAGGTGGTCCGGGCCGTGCGGTCCGCGGCCGACGGCGCCCGATGAACCGCACGCTCTTCCTCGAGAGCGTTTCCGGCGTCGCGGGCGACATGTTCGCGGCCGCCTTCCTCGATGCGGGGCTGGTCGCGGCCGCCGACCTGGCCGCGGTGCCCGCGCGCCTCGGGTTGCCCGGGGTCCGGGTGGAGACCCGCCCCGTGATCCGCGCCCAGGTGCAGGCCACGCACCTCCGGGTCGAGGGCCCCGGCGCCGGCGCGCCCCCCGGCTCCGCGCCGGCCCGCGATCCGGCCGAGGAGGAGACGCACCTCGTCATCGACGCGCCGCCCGGCCACGTCCACACGCGCCACGCCGACATCGACCGCCGGCTGGCGACGGCCGACCTGCCCGCCGGTGTGCGGGACCGCGCGCGCGCGATCTTCCAACTGCTCGCCGAGGCCGAGGCCGGCGCGCACGGGATGCCCGTCGCGGAGGTCGCATTCCACGAGCTCGGCCTGGCCGACTCGGTCGTCGATGTGACTTTGGCCGCGTGGTGCCTCGAGGCCGTCGGCCCCGTGCGGTTTGTCGCCACCCCGATCCGGCCGGGACGCGGCTTCGTGCGCATCCAGCACGGCGTCCACCCGGTGCCTCCGCCCGCGAGCGCCCGCCTGCTCGAGGGGTTGCCCGTCGCGTCGACTCCCGCCGCGATCACGCGCGCCGACATCGAGCTCTCCACGCCCACCGGCATTGCGATCCTCCGTTCGCTGCGGCCGGCCTTCGCGGCGGAGCTCCCGGCGGGCACCGTCCTCCGGCAGGGCTGCGGTGCCGGCACCCTCGATTTCGGGGCCTTTCCCAACGTCTTCCGCGTCACCCTGCTCGAGGATGCCGCGCCCGCTCCGGCCCCCGCGGCCGCGCTGCCCTACGAGACCGACCGGGTAGTCGAGGTGGCGGCCAACATCGACGACGACACCGGCGAGCGCCTCGCGTGGCTGGCGGAACGGCTCTTGGCGCAGGGCGCGCTCGACGTCTGGCTCACCCCGGCGACCGGCAAGAAGGGGCGGCCGCTGACCTGTTTCCAGTTCCTGGTGGCGGAGGCGGATTTCCCGCGCCTGGCCGACTGGTTCCTGCGGCACAGCACGACGTTTGGCATCCGCCACCGCGCGTGGGACCGCCTGAAGCTGGCGCGTCGCTTCGAGCCGCGCCCGGGTCCGGGTGGGCCGGTGACCCACAAGGTGGGCCTGACCACGACCGGCGAGGAATTGAAGGCGAAGCCCGAGTTCGAGGAACTGCGCCGCCGCTGGGAGGCCTGATGAGGCCGTCGGCCTCACCGGCCTACCTGAGGTCCGCGATGCCCCTGGGGAGGGCGTGCAACGTCCGGACCTCCGCTGGGGTGAGTGCGCGGCGGAACGCGGCCAGCTCGTCGAGGCCGCCCGCGTAGCCGGCGCCGAGGTACATCTTCAACTCGCGGCCGTCCCAGCCGAAGGTCAGGTCCCAGCCCGCGACCTCGCCCCGCGCCTCGCCGTCGAGGTAGAGCATGCCTCGGCCGGCGCGGCCGGCGTTCAGGCGGTCGAAGGTGAAGACCACGTGCGTCCAACGCTCCCGCGTGAAGGGGGTGGCCGTGACCTGCACCATCGGCCGGCGGGCGACGGAAAGCTTTTCCCACGGTGTGTCCTCCGGGTTCCAACGTTCGCGGATCGGCCGCACGCCGTAGCGGAAGACCTTCGGGCCGCGGCCCTCCGACCACCACTCGAGGAAAATGAAGCCCTGGCTGCCGTCCCCCTGCAGGAGCTGCACCGGGTCGCAGTAGCCCGGCGCGAGGTCCTCGTCCGGCGAGACCTGCAGCCACAGCGACACGCTGCCGCTCCAGTCCCGTTCCCGGTAATCGAGCATCCCCGGCGCGGTGAAATAGGGTCGAACCGGGCCCGGCCGCAGGAAGCGCAGGGCGCCGCCGAACCGTCCGCCTGCCGGGTCACGCCGGATCGCTTCACCCGGCCCCGGCGGCGCCCCGCGCGGGCCCGCGAAGTGCAGCGTGCGGTCGCCGCCGGCGAGGTCGGCGTCGAACGAGTGGTCGAACGAGGCGTGGAACGTGAGCGCCGCGCGCAGGGCCGTCCGCTCGTCGGCCGCGGAAACCGGGGTGACCGCAGCCAGCAGCAACCAAAGGAGGTTAGGCGAAGAATTAGTCATGGCGGGTTCGCGGAGCCCAGCTTCGGCGCTCGGCCTCCCGGCGCGCAATCCGGATGCGCCGGGACTTGCACGTCGACACGATCGGCCCGGGGAGCAGCCTCGACTCCGGCATCCGATGACCCCGCGCTTCCGTATCCTGCTGCCCTTCCTCCTCGCCGGCCTCCCGGCCGCTGCCGCGCCCGTGCCCGTGGGCGCCGCCCGGATCGACATCACCCCGCAATTGCCGATCCGCCTCACCGGCTACCCCAACCGCGCCACCGAAGCGACCAACGTGGCCGCCCCCCTGTCCGCCCGCGCCCTCGCGCTCGGCGGCGACGAGGGTGAGGGTCCGGTCGTGCTGGTGGTGGCAGAGGTGCTCGGCGTGTCCGAGGCCTTCACCGCGGGCGTGCTCGCCGACCTGCAGGCGCGGCGCTCCCTCCCGCGCGAGCGGTTCGCGCTGGCCGTCACCCATCAGCACAACGGCCCCGCCATCGCCGGCACGGCGCCGTTCCTCTTCTCCCGCGACCTGCCCGCGGACGAGGTCGCGCGGATCGAGGCCTACACGGCCTTCCTGCGGCGGCGGCTGGTCGAGGTCGCCCTCGCCGCCCTCGCCGCGCGCCGGCCCGCGGAACTGGGCTGGGCCCGGGGTCAGGCCGGCTTTGCCGTCAACCGCCGCCGCGTCGTTGACGGCCGCCACGTCGGCTACACCGACCAGCCGGGCGGGGTGGTCGATCACGACCTGCCCGTCCTGCGGGCGGCCAGCGCGGACGGTGCGGACCGCGGTGTCCGGGCCCTGTTGCTCAACTATGCCTGCCACTGCACGACCCTGAAGGGCGGGGATAACTTCGTGCACCCGGACTGGGCCGGCGACGCCGCCCAGCGCCTCGAGGCGGCGCATCCGGGCGCGGTGGCCTTGGTGGCGATCGGCTGCGGCGCGGACGCCGATCCGCAGCCGCGCGGGTTGCCCGAGGTGGCGCGCCACGGGGCGACGATCGCGGCGGAGGTCGGGCGGTTGCTCGCCGGGCCGCTGCGTCCGCTCGGGGCCGTGACCGCCGCGCGGTTCCAGCGCCTCGAATTGCCCCTCGCGCGCGCCGTGTCCCGCGCGGAGCTGGAGGCGCGATTGACGCAGCCGCCGATCACGGCGTACCCGGCGCGCCAGTTCCTCGCGGAGCTGGACGCGGGGCGGCCGCTGCCGGTGGCGGTGGGGTATCCGGTGCAGGCGTGGCGGTTCGGCGGGGAGCTCGCGATGGTGTTCTTGGGCGGCGAGGTCGTGGCCGATTACGCGCTGCGCCTGAAGCGGGAGCTGGGCGCGGACCGCGTGTGGGTGAACGCGTATGCCAACGCGGTCCCGTGCTACATTCCTTCGCGGCGGATCTTGGCGGAGGGCGGGTACGAGGCGGAGCGGGCGATGGACTTTTACGGGTTGCCGACGCGCCTGGCGGACGACGTGGAGGAGCGGGTGATCGGCGCCGTGCACGCCCTGGTGCGGTGAAGGCGCGGGTCCCCGTTTGACACCCGTTCCCCGCGGCCGCCACCTTCGCAGCAGGGGCCGATAGCTTAACGGTTAAAGCAGAGGACTCATAATCCTTTGAGTCTGGGTTCGAATCCCAGTCGGCCCACCATTGCGCGCTCAGGGTGCGAGTAACCGAGCGGATTAGATCGAAAATTCCGGGTGACCATCGAGGGCGTGGGTCCGGGGACTTGGGATCGCGGCCCGGCGGCGGCGCCGACCTCGGGGTGCTCCGCCCGTCGGGTCGGCCTGATTATCGCGTTGGCGTGGAGCCGCCACCGCCCGAGGCTCGGCCCATGGCAACCCTACCTCGCCCTGCCTTCCTCGCCTGTCTGCTTGGCCTGCTGGCCGGTGCCGTCCTCGGGGCCGCGGAAAAGAAGGCCGCCTCACCCGCCCACCCGCCGGGCGGCTTCCAGACGCGCGTCTACACCGCTGCCGACGGCGGCCGCCACCCGTTCATCGTCTTCATCCCGGGCGCCGCGGCGAATCCGCCCGGCACGAAGCCGCCCGTGATGCTCTTCCTCCACGGTTCCGGTGAACGCGGCGTGAACAACCTCGACCAGATGATGGTCGGGATCGGGCCCGCGCTCTGGAAGCGCAAGGCGAAGTACCCCTTCGTGGTCGTGCTCGCCCAATGCCGGCCCGGCGCCAACTGGCAGGCCGATGGTCCCGATGCGCAGTGGGCCCTCGGCATGCTGCGGCAGGCCCAGCAGGAATTCGGCACCGATCCCGACCGGGTGATCCTCACCGGCATCTCGATGGGCGGTGCTGGCACCTGGAGCATCGCCGCCCAGGATCCCTCCGCGTGGTCCGGGATTGTGCCGATGTGCGCCCGCCCCGATGCCGCCCTCGCGCCGGCCCTCGCCGCCGCCCGCCTCCCGATCTGGAACTTCTGCGGCGACCGGGACCAGCCCGCCACCGTCGAGGCCAACCGCGCGATGGCCGCCGCCCTCCAAAAGGCCGGGGCCAACGCCCGCTACACCGAATACCCGAACGTGCCCCATAACTGCTGGGACGACGCCTACGGCACCGACGAACTCCACGCGTGGATGCTGGCGCAGGCCCGCAGTCGGAATCGGCCGTGAGGGCCCACCTCGTGCCCACGCCCCCCGCCGGATCTCAACCGCGGAGGGTTGCCGGGGTTCAGAGAGGGTCGACGGGGTCAGGTCCGGAATCCGGACCGCTTGGGCTGGGTTGATTGGGACCGTCTGGGGCTGAGTTTCGCCCTCTGCCGCGCCGAAGGACACGCGGCTTCCGGCCGTGAGGGTAAGATCGTCGGCAGGACGCCCGGATGCGCCGGTCGCCACGCGATGGTCCGGAATCCGGACCTGACCCCGTTGGTCACCGGATCCAACTTCGCGCCCCGAAGGCGAGGAGCAAACAGCGACTTATGATCGTCCCTCATCTCTAGACGCGGGTGAGCCGTCTGTCGGGGAAGCTTACAAAATCTAAGATATTACGATGCAGGCGGTTAGTGAAAGAGGAAGCGCCATGTGCCAAGCTACGGCGATAAGTTGTAAGCCTTTCCGACGCTCACGCCACCCGTTCAGATGGCCATCCCTCCCTAAATAAATATTCTATATGCCTCATAAAGAGTGTTTTAAGAAATCTTAGTCGGGATCAAATATTTGTGGCGCACTTAGTGCGGAGAGGACGTGTTTTGATACTCCCAAGTGTAGACCATCAGGAGACTTGCCTGTTCTCCTTCCAAGCTTCGCCGGCAGGCCGCCCCTCACGCCTGGGGTGAAGGAATCTTCGGCCGTCGTTACGCGAAATAGACACACTTCTCCATGAACTCCAACATCGTGCAGTGCAGGTCCTAACCGCGGTACCTCCCAGCCCACACCCGTCCAAGTTGCTCCAAGCTATGAAGTTAAAAAACCGATTGTCCGCCTTGGCGATTGCCTTGGCTTGTGCGTCGTCCTTGTCGGCTGCTACGCTGTCCTACACGCTTTCCGGCAGTGGCATTAGTGGATCACTGGGTGGGACCTCGTTCAGCAATGCCAATTGGTCTATCACCGCCATCGCCAATTCCTCAGCGGCGCAGTTTCTTTCGCAAGGGGCGCAAGGGGGTGCAATTTGGGCTCCAGTCTGGTACCAGGAGGTGACGCCAACGATTTCCATCACGGGCGGGGGTTTGAGTTCGCCTCTCACGGCTACGCTGACGGCAAGTGGCAGTGGAAAGTGGTTTCTCGAATCGCGCGATTATTCGGTGTTTGGCCCTTCTACCAATCAGGCGGCCGTCGGTTTTTTCTACTCGGGGTCGGGTGCTGTAATGGACGGAAATGGGGCATACGTGGATAGCCTTAGTAGCTTCAATAATCTCCAGTCGCTAGGGACATTCAGCGGTAAGAGTGGATTTGATCAAGGCAGTGCCTCGCTGACCTACTTTCTGACCTCCGCCGGCAATCTTTCCCTCGCTTCAGGCGTCTCTGGAATTGCCGGCGGTACCTTGGTCACGTCAAGCGTCTCGGTTCCGGAAGGCGGTATTTCAGTCGTCAGTCTTGGGTTGGCGCTGGCGGGACTGTTTCGACTCCGCCGACGCCTGCAGATCCGGTCTGCTGCGTAAACGGGTGGTAGATTCGACTGTCCCGTTCGGTCACGCTTGGCCGCTGCGCAGCCTACGTGATGTTCGACGGGGTCAGGTCCGGAATCCGGACCGCTTGGGCTGGGTTGATTGGGACCGTCTGGGGCTGAGTTTCGCCCTCTGCCGCGCCGAAGGACACGCGGCTTCCGGCCGTGAGGGTAAGATCGTCGGCAGGACGCCCGGATGCGCCGGTCGCCACGCGATGGTCCGGAATCCGGACCTGACCCCGTTGGGCCGCCTGGAGAACTGGATTGCCACCTGCGCGAGCCTTTACCGATTGGAAACTGGATCTTCCGGGGAATCGGATCCGGGAGGGGTTTAGTTCATCTGCACGGTCTCTTCCCAGTTACGGGGCGTGGCCTTCTTCTTTCCGTCCTTCTTGCCTTTGCCCCGAATCGAGGCCCGGGGCGCTTCGGTGGCGGACGGAATCCCGGCGGCGATCTTCTGCAGCTTCGCCATGGCCGAGAGCACCTCGGGCGAGGTGGACTTCAGATTGACCGGGATTTCCTCGAACGGCGCGTTCTTGAGATCGAACAACTCGCCGTCGTGCGTGAGCTTGTAGCGGCCGTCGCGCACAAATGCATCGCGGTCGAGCTGCACGGCCACCCACTCGCGCGGGGACCCTTTCTCGCCGCGAATCTGCGGCGCGAGACTCCGCCCGTCGATCTTCACCTGCGCGGGCAGCGCCGCGCCGCCGATCTCGGCGATCGTCGGGAAAAAGTCGCTGAAGTCCGTGAGGTCCTCGAGGACCTTGCCGACCGGGGTGACGCCCTTCCAGTACGCGATGAGCGGCACGCGGGTCCCGCCTTCGTTCATCTGGCCTTTGCGGCCGGCGACGTGACGGCCATGAAGGGTCTCTATCTGGATGAAGTTCCGCTGCGCGCCGTTGTCTCCGGAATAGATGATCAGCGTGTTCTCCAGCAATCCGCGTTGCTCCAGCCCGGCGACCAGCCGCCCGATCAGCTTATCCATGTAGGCAACGTTGTCGCGGTAGATCTGCTCCTCGCGCGGGCCGACTTTGGCGTCGGGCTTGCTGTCCGGCGTGCGCAGCAGCGGCGTGTGAATCTGGATCGTGGGATAGTAGATGAAAAACCTCCCGCCTTTCTTCCGATCGATGAAATCCATCATATACTGGTGCTGGATGTCCGGAAGGTATTCGTCCTCGCCGAAGGGCACTTCCTGGCCATTGCGGAGATAGGCCTGATCTTTCCCGCCCCAGTAACGCGCACTCTCCTCGTTCCGATACGTGAGGTATTCATCGAAGCCCCAGGCTCCGGGGTTCTGGTTCACCTGGCCCCATTTGCCGATGCACAGCGTAGCGTAGCCGGCCTGCTTCATCACCGTCGAAATCATCACTTCCTGCTTCGGCGTCGGAAATGCCTCGCTCTGGTTTGAGATGTGCCCGGTGCGAAACGGATAGCGCCCGGTCAGCGCCTGGAAGCGCGACGGCCCGCAGAGCGGCGTCGAATAGCAGTGGGTGAACTTCAGGCCCTGCTTCGCGAGCGTGTCGACGTGCGGCGTCTCGAATCCACCGCCGTAGGTGCTGTGATTCACGATGCCGACGTCGTCGCTCAGGATGAAAATGACGTTGGGCCGGAGCGTTGCGTGGTCGGCGGCGCTGGCAGCAGCGGTGGCCAGCAGTCCCGGGAGGAAGCCAAGGAGGAATCTCGTCATGGAGCAAGGGGCGGAAATGGTCGTCGAAAACGCAAAGGATGAGGCACGCCACGCAATACGGTGCACCTAAAAAGTCATGTCCGAGGGTCGACGGGGTCAGGTCCGGAATCCGGACCGCTTGGGCTGGGTTGATTGGG
>JBMTAG010000124.1:0-9699 GCA_049428505.1 Opitutaceae bacterium
CGCGACTGCGGCGCGACGCCGGGCGCCTCCTCGTCGGCGGTGGATCCGACGACGAGTGACGCGCCCCCGCCGGGTCAGGGCCGGGGCGGCGCGACGAGGATCGTTGGGCCGCCGGCGGGCGCGGGGGCGCTGGGCGCGGGAGCCGCGCCGGAGTTTGAGAAGTTGAGCACGCGTACCTCCATCCGATTGCCCCCACTGCCGCCTTCCGCGGTCTCGGTGAAGACCGCCTGGCGGACTGCGCCGGCCGGGTTGGTGCCGGCGGGCAGCACCGGGAAGACGCTCATGCCCTGGGCCCGCAGGGGGAGGTCGGCCGGCGGCGTGAGGCTGAAGGCCAGGCCGCCCTGGAGCATCGTGACCCAGGGGGACTGGCGGGCGTAGGCCTCGGCGGCCTCGGTCCCGAGGGTCTGCGCGAGGGTCGTGCGCGCCTCGGCGGCGAGGGCCTGCACGCGGGCGCGGCGCTGGTCGGGGGGCAGGCTCGCGTCGGCCTGCAGGCGCTGCGACGCGGCGGCGAAGTTCTCGCGGGCGGCGGCCAGCCGGCCCGTGGTGTCCGCCGGCAGGTTGAGGCGGGTGGCAAGGCCCTCGAGGTTGCGCAGATCCCCGTCCCGCGCCCGGCGCACGCGGGCGTAGGCGTCCTCGCCGAGGGCGGCGCGGACGGACTCCTCGAGCTGGCGCTGGGCGTCGGCGAACTGCTGGCGTCCCGCGGGGTCGTTGCGGGCGGCGGCCGTCTCCGCGGGGAAGCGCGCGTCGAAGGCCTGCTGCAGCGCGAAGACGCGGCGGAACTCCTCCTCGGTCTCGAGGCCCTCGCCGTAGCGGGCGCGCACGATGGCGGCGGAAGGCGAGAAGCGCAGGTCGTAGGCGGCGCGTTCCTCCGGCGAGAGCAGTGCGGCGAGGTCGCGTTCGCGCTCGGCGGTGAGCAGGCGGAGCCGTTCCTGGTCCGAGGGGAGCACGATCCCGCCGGCACCGAAGCGGGCGCGTAGGTCCGCGTAATCCTGGTCGATGCGCCGGAGGGCGGCCTGTTTCGCGGGCGGGAGGAAATCGAGGCCCGGGCCGGCGAGGCCGGCGTCGTCCCCGAGGGTCTCGCCGAGGATCACGCCGAGTTGCCGGCGGAGCTGGTCGCGGGACTGGTTCGCGGCGGGATCGGGGCGCCACCAGCGTTCGCCGCCGGCGGCCCGGGGGCGTTGCACCAGGGCGGCGAGGCGGCGGCCGAGCAGCAGGTCGCGGGCGGCGGCGGGGTCGAGGCCGGCGGCCTCGAGGTCGCGGGCCTGACCGGAGGCGAGCGCGGCGCGGAGGCGCTCCGTGGGATTCGGTACCGGGGCGGGCCGCGGGCTTGCGGGGGCGGCCGGCGGCGGGGGCGCGGGGCGGCGGGTGAGGGTGGTGAGCAGCACGGCGTTCGCCGCGAGCGAGGCGACAAGCAGGACGAGCGGGAGTTTCATTGGAGAATTCAGACGCGGCGGCGCGCGCGGATCGAGGCGACGGCGCGGGCGGTCACGGCGCCGAGCACGATTGCGCCGCCGGCGAGGCCCCAGGCGGAGGGCCGCTCGCCGACGAAGATCAGCACCCAGATCGGGTTCAGCACCGGTTCGATCACCGGGATGAGAACCGCTTCAAGCGCGGTGACGTGCCGGATGGCGCGCGCGTACAGCCAGTAGGAGATCCCGAGCTGCACCGTGCCGAGCGCGAGCAGGGCGGCCCAACCGGTCGGCGGCAGGGGCGGGGCGGCGACGATCCACGGCAGCCCGACGAGGAAGGCGAGGGCGTTGCCGAGGATAATCGACTCCACCGCCGAGCCATCGCGCTGGCGGCGCAGGGCGATCGTCATCGCCGCGAAGCAGACCCCGCTGAGGAGCGCGAGCAGGTCGCCCGCGACGTGTCCGAGCGCGAGGCTCCCGTGGAAGAAGAGCGCCATTCCGCCGAGGGCGGCGACGATCGTCAGCCAGTCCACCCGCGTGGCCGGTTCGCGCAGCAGCCAGGCGCCGAGCAACGCGACCCACACCGGGGCCGTGTACTGCAGCAAGATCGCGTTCGCGGCGCTCGTCATCGTCGTCGCGGTGCAGAACGTGATCGTGCACGCGGCGTAGCCGAGGGCGCCGATGACCTGGTCGCGGGAGAAGTGAAAGCGGAGGCCGCGGTTCGTGAGCAGCAGGAAGACCGCGGCGACGGCGCCGCGGCCGCCGGCGACGGCGAGGCCCGGCCAGGTGGCGGCGACGGCCTTGATCAGCACGCCGGCAAAGCTCCAGCACACGGCGGCGCCGGCCAGCTGAAGGACGGCGCGGGAGTGTTCGCGGGCGGCGGCGGAGGGCATCGGGAACGAGGTTGGGGCAGCGCCGGGGCCTTCGCCAAGCCTGCCGCGGGTCGATCTCCCCGGGGCCACGGCGAAGATTTTCCTAGGCAAGCGCTCCGCGTTCCCTCTAGAAGCTCCTTCGTTTCAGAGGGAAAAACCCAAAACCAAAACCAAATACCATGGCTAAAAAAGCCGCCAAGAAGCCCGCCAAGAAGTCCGCCCGCAAGCCGAACGCTGCGTTCATGAAGCCGGTGACCCCCAACGACAAGTTGGCCGCCGTCGTGGGCGCCGCCCCGCTGCCCCGCACCGAGCTGACCAAGAAGCTCTGGGCGTACATCAAGAAGAAGGGTCTCCAGGACAAGAAGGTGAAGACCCAGATCAACGCGGACGACGCCCTCAAGGCGATCTTCGGCGGCAAGGCCTCGGTCTCGATGTTCGAGATGACGAAGCTCGTCTCGAAGAACCTGAAGTAAGGGACGCCAGTCTCGTTTTCCCCGGCCGCCGCGAGGTTCCTCGCGGCGGCTTTTCTTTGCCGTGATTTCCTCCGCCCCCTCCGTCCGCGCCCGGGCGATTGTGATGCTGCTCCTGGCGAACCTGCTCTGGGGCCTCAGCTTCCCGCTGGTCAAGGCGACCAGCCAGCTGCAGGCGCGGCTGCTGCCGGAGGCGGGGCCCTGGTTCCTCACGGTGTGCACGGTCGCGCCGCGCTTCCTGCTGGCGGCGCTCGTGCTCCTCGCGTTCCGGCCCGGGATCCTCCGCGGGGCGACCGCCGCTGAGTGGCGGCAGGGGCTGATCCTCGGGCTCTCCGGCGCCGCGGGGATGCTCCTCCAGACCGACGCGCTGCAGTACACGGCCGCGAGCACCTCCGCGTTCCTCACCCAGTTTTATGCGGTCCTGATCCCGGCGTGGCTTGCGTGGCGCGTCCGCCGCCTGCCCGCGCCCCCCGTCTGGCTCGCCTGCGGACTCGTGCTCACGGGGGTTGCGGTCCTCGGCGGGGTCCATCCCTTCGCGCCCGGCGAGATCCCGCTGCGCTTCGGCCGCGGCGAGGCCGAGACGCTGCTCTGCTCGGCGTTCTTCATGATCCAGATCCTCGCGCTCGAGCGCGCGGAATTCGCGGGCAACCGCACCCTGCCGATCACCTTCGTGATGTTCGCGACCGAGGCGGTGGTCTTTGCCGCCCTCGCGCTCGCCCTCGCGCCGGACGCCGCCGCGTTGGTGCGCCCCTGGCAGTCGCCCGCCTGGCTCGGCCTCACCGCCGCGCTCACCGTCTTCTGCACGCTCGGCGCCTTCGGGCTGATGACGACCTTCCAGCCGCGCATCACCGCCACCGAGGCCGGGCTCCTCTACTGCGTCGAGCCCGTCTTCGCCGCCGCCCTCGCGCTCTTCCTGCCGGGCCTCCTCTCCGCGTGGACCGGGATTGCCTACGCGGACGAGCAACTGACCTACGGGCTGCTCGCCGGCGGCGCGCTCATCACGGCCGCCAACGTCCTGCTCCAGCTGCGGCCCACGCGCTGACGCAGGTCCGGTCGGCTCGGTCCGAGGTGGCCGCGGCAGTTGCCGCGGAGGCGGAGCAAATCGCCTCAGCGCGGCTCGGTGAGGTATTTGAGCAGCTCGACCGCCTCCCGCTCCGGGAGCGCCTCGAGCAGGCCGGGCGGCATCAGCGACTGCGTCGTGCGCTGCCGCTCCCGGATGTCCGCCCGCGGAATGGTCACCGTCTCCGCGACCGTCCGCACCACCACGGCGGTGTCCGACTCGCGGTCGATCATCCCGGAGACCACCGTGCCGTCGCGGCGCGTCAGCACGTGCAGCTCGTAGGCCGCGCCGACGACGGCGTTCGGGTCGACGATGTTCTCGAGGAAGTAGTCGAGGCCGTGGCGCCAGGTGCCCGCGAGGTCGGGGCCGAGGCGCCCGGCGTCGGGTCCGCCGGACACGTGGCAGGCGGCGCAGAGGCGCTCGTAGGTCCGCCGGCCCGCGGCGGCGTCGAAGGCCCAGACGGGCGCGTTGCGGAACGTGTCGCGCAGGCGCGCGATGGTGGCCTTCGCGTCGCTGGAGGCCTCCGCCGTGCGGCCCCAGACCTCCTCCAGCCGGCGGTTCACCTCGGCGTCGCCGAGCTTCCGCAGCTGGCGGGCGTGGAGGGCGGTGAGGTCACGCCGGTCGAAGGTGCCGGCGGCGACGGCGCCGAGGAGGGCACGCGCGAGCTCGGCGCGGCCGGTGAGGACGGCGAGGGCGGCGTTGCGTTCGGCGGGCCCGAAGTCGCGGAAGGCGCCGAGCAGGGCCCGGGCGGCCGCGGGAGCGTCGGGGGCGGCCCCGAGGAGCGGGATGACGGCCGCGCGCAACTCCGGATCCCCCAGCAGTTGCGCGAGGAGCGGCGCCGCCCCGGGATCGCCGGCGCGGCGCAGGAGGTCGAGGGCGCGGCGCCGTTCGGCGACGGGAACGCTGCGGTCCGCGAGGCGCGCGCGCACGGGCCCGAGCACGGAACGGTCGCCGAAGAGGGCGGCCAGCTGTTCCACGGCGTCGCGGGCATGCGGGTCGGCGGTGCCGGCAAAGCGCGCCGTGAGCCGGGGCCAGGCCGCGGGCATCGGCAGCCCGGCCTCCGCCTCGAGCGCGAAGGCGAGCAGGCGCAGGGTCCGCACGGGGCCGCCGGCCGCAATCTCCCCCACGAGGGCGTCGCGGCCCGCGGGTTGGCGCGCGGCGAACCACCGCAGGGAATCGGCCACCACCGGGAGCGGCGTCTCGCCGGCGAGCACGAGGGCCCGGGGCAGGTCGGCGGCGGCCTCGGGGGCGAGCACGGACCAGATGAGCCGCGGCAGGAAACGGTCGGCGGCGTCCTCGGCCCGCCGGGCGAGGGTGGCGGCGACCGGCCAGCGGTCCGCGGCGGGGAGGGCGGGCACCGCGGAGGCGAGCGCCAACCGCACGAGCGCGGAGGATTCCGTGGCGGCGAGGCGGGCGAAGGTCGCCGGGGGCAGCGCGGGCCGGCCCGGTTCCTCGGTGGCGAGCTGCACGGCCCAGGCGCGCACCGCTTCGTTCGGGTGCGCGAGGGCGCTGGCCACGCGGGGGACGTCCAGCGCTCCGGTGGCGTGCAGGGTCCACAAGGCGCGCAACTGGTGGGTCACGCTGGCCGCGCGATCATCCGCTTGGGCGCGGAGCGTGGTGAGGGCCGCCGGCGCGAGCGGACCCCGGGCTGCGCGCTCCTGCAGGAGCCGCCGGGCGATGCGCACGTGCCACTCGCTCGCGTGGTCGTGCAGCGCCGCGAGCGCGGCGTCATCGAGGCGGCCGAGGTCGACCCGCGCCGGGCGCCACGTCGCGCTCCAGGCGACGCGGTAGACGCGGCCGTTGGTGCGGTCCCAGATCTCGTCCCGCGGGTTGTGGCAGTGCTGCGTGTCGCTCCAGTCGATCGCGTAGACGGCGCCGTCGGGCCCGTACTGGAGGTCGACGGGCAGGTAGGTGGGATCGGGGGAGAAGAGGACGTCGTGGCCGCCGTGGAACGTCTCGTAGCCGGAGCCGGTGCGGACGTTGACCTGATGGTTGATCTGGTGGCCGTGGAGGTTGTGGGTGAAGAGGTGGTCGCGGTACGTGGCGGGCCAGTTGTCGCCGAGGTAGATCATCGTGCCGACGTGCGAGTGGCCGCCGTAAACCGCGGAGGTGCCGGGCTTGCCGGCGCCGCCCTCGCCGCTGTCGTAGCGGGCGGAGGAGGGCAGGAAGTTGCGCAGGCCCGGCGCGAAGTCCGGGGCGCGGTTGGAAATCCACGGCGCGTAGTCGTTGTTGGCCTGGTTCCAGTAGTGGCCGTTCCGGATCACGTGGGTCGTGCCACCGCCGCCGTGGAAGCTCCGGCAATGGGTCATGAACAGGTGGCCGTGGGCGTTGAAGTCGAGGCCCCACTGGTTGCTGCCGCCGTGCGCGAAGACCTCGAACCTGCCCCGCACCGGATGGTAGCGCCACACGCCGGCCCGGATCTTCTGCCGCTCCGCCGCGGGGGTGCCGGGAGCGCCGACCAGCGAGTGCGTGAACACGCCGTGGCAGCCGTAGAGCCAGCCGTCGACGCCCCAGGTGAAGCTGTTGAGGGTCTCGTGGGTGTCCTGCCAGCCCCAGCCGTCGAGGAGCACCTCCGCGGGGCCGTCCGGGCGGTCGTCGCCGTCGCGGTCGGGCACGAAGAGCAGGTGCGGGGCCGCGCCGATCCAGACGCCGCCGAAGCCGACCTCGAGGCCGCTCACGAGGTTCAGGCCCTCGAGGAACACGCGCCGCGTCTCGAAGTGGCCGTCGCCGTCGGCATCCTCCAGAATGATCACGCGGTCCCGGCCCTGACCCTCCGGCTGCCGGTTCGGGTAGGAGTGGGCCTCGGCGATCCAGATCCGGCCGCGCGCGTCGAAGGCGAACGCGATCGGCTGGCGCACGTCCGGTTCCGCCGCGACGAGGTCGGCCTGAAAGCCGTGCACGAGGCGGAAGCCGGCCGCGACGCGCTGCCCGGCCGGGTTAGCCACGGCGCTCGCCGGCGCCGGGTTGCCGCGCAGGTGCCAGAGCACCGGGCTCGCGTGCAGGCGCGTGGTGTCGTCGACGCCCGGGGTGCGCTTCAGCGGGGGATCGCCGTTGCGGCGGGTGGTGCCGATGCGGGGGTTCGGTCCCGCGGCGGGCTCCGTGGCGGCGGCGGCCACCGCGGTCGCCGCGGGCGGCAGCGGGGTGCGGCCGAGGTCGGTGAGGTTCAATGCGCGGAACGAGATCTTCCCCGGGCCCGCCTCCGCCACGAGCGCAAGGCCGCCGTGGTGCGCCGCCGCGCCGGAGCGGTGGTCGTCGGCCACGGCGACGCGCACCCCGTTGATCCACGCCTCAAGGTGCGGGCCCCGCGCGACGACGCGCAGGGTGTTCCACGCGGGCGCGGCCCGCCGGAGCGCCGCGAAGTCGCCCGGTTCGCCGAACGGTTCGCGCCAGCGGCGGCCATCGGGCGCGAGCGCCACGCGGTCCCCGCGTTCCGCGAGCAGTTCGCCGCCGATTTCCCGGGTGAGGCGTCCGAGCCAGACCGCGCCCGCGTCGAGCTCCACGCGGTAGCCGCCGGTCCCGCCGGTGCGGAACGCGACCGCCGCGCGCGCGCCAGGTTCAGCCTCCAGGTGGAACTCGGCCGCGAGCTCGAAGTCACCCACCTCCCCCGTCCAGCGCAGGGCGCCACCCGTGGCCGCCGCCAGGTCCGCGGTGACGGTGTCCTCGACGGCGCGCCAGGCGGCGGGGCCGGTCCAGCCGGCGAGCGAGCGGCCGTCGAGGAGCGGGCGCGGCGCTTCCGCGAACGCGGTGGCCGGGAGGGTGAGCAGGAGGAGCAGGGTGGAGCGCATCGGGCGGGCGGGGTCAGGGGTGGCGCGGCGGGGCCGCGGGGTCGGGCAAGGGAAGGGATGCGGCCGGGGCGGCGGCAACCGCTTTCCGGCCGCGCAGGGCGGGAGCTCAACGCAGGCGGTCGGCCGGCCATCCGAGCTGCGCGGCGGCGCGCGCGGGCCACGACCAGTCGTCGGGGTTGGCGCCGCGGAGGCGCACCGGCTGGCGCTCGGCGGCCAGCGCGACGGCCTGGGGCACGTCGAGGAACCGCAGCACGTGCAGATAGTCCGGGCCGCGCAGGTGCGAGGCGGGCGGCGCCTCCAGCTCGACCTCCGCGAGGCCGTCGACGTGGAGCGAGGCGTAGAGGGCGTTCACCGCCTGGTCGCGCACGCCGGCGAGGGCGAGCGGCTTGCCGGCAAACGCGGGCGCGGCGCGCAGGGCTTCGGCGGCGCGACGGATGTCCCACACCCGCATGCCCTCGAGGGTTTGCCCGAGCAGCGGATGCCGGCGGCGCAACTGGTTCTGCTCCGCGGCGGGAGCCGTCGGCGCGGTCGGTCCGATCCCGCGCGGGGCGAGTTGCAACACCTCGAGTTCGCCGCGGTCCACGGCGGCCGCCAGCTCCGGTGTGAGGCCGCCCGCGGCCCACGCGGCCTCGTCGAGGGCCTGCAGGAGCAGGCGTGGGGCGGTCCCCGGTTGCCCGCGGGAGTAGCCGCGCAGCGGGAGGCGGATCACGCCCTGGCTGGTGAACTCCCAGCTGGTCTCGACGCGGCCCGTGGCGTCGCGCCGCCCGGTCGGGCGCAGGTCGGGCGCGCCGGCTTCGGCGGCCGCGGGCCAGCCGGCGAAGACGCGCGTGTGCAGCGCGTCCCGCCACGCGTCGCGCTGCCGGGCCCACGCCGCCGCGTCGGCGGGCAGCGCCGGGGCCGCGAGCGGCACGAAGCGGTCGTGGATCTTCGTGGTGCGCTCGTCCGCCGGGTGGCCGCCCACGGCGAACACCCGGAGGTCGCGCGGGGCGAAGAGCTTCTCGGCCGCGACGCGGATCGGCGGGTCCTCGCCCTTCAGGAAACGGTTGAACCACCGGAAAGCCGGCACCTGCAGGTCCTGGGTGTCCTTGTGCGGCCCCTCCGTGATCAGCAGCCCGAGGCGGTCGGCCGCGCCCAGCAGCCGGTACACGCCGGCCACCGCGCGGTGCAGGCGCTGCACGCCGTCGAGCGGGAAGATCGGGTCCTTGTCGGTGTTCGCGATCAGCAGCGGCCGCGGGGCCACCAGGGCGGCGACGGCGGCGAAGTCCCACCGCGCCGAGTTCAGCGTGAACATGCAGTCGCAGTGCCCCTTGATCACGCCGTCGACGACGTGGTTGTGGAGGTCGGTGATGCCGGCGACGGGCACGGCGGCGCGCACCCGCTCGTCGAGGGCCGCGGTGTACCAGGTGTAGGCCCCGCCGCCGGAACGGCCGGTCATCCCGAGGCGATCGGGGTCGACCTCGGGGCGGGACTGCAGGTAATCGAGGGCGCGGATGCCGTTCCAGGCCTCGACGCCGGCGGGCGTGTAGCCGCGGGCGTTCCAGGCGTGGAGGCCGAGGCGGTGGGTGCCGTGGTGGATGCCCTCAAGTTCCCCGAGCTGAATCGTGTCGATCAGGAGGCACGCGTAGCCGTGGCGCGCGAACCACGCGCCGTGGTGCTGGTAGCCCGCCTTGTTGCCGAAGCTGACGCCGCCCTCCTTCACCACCGCGTGGCCGCACACGTAGAGGATGGCCGGGAGCTTTTTGTCCCCGCGGGCGCGCGGCAGGTAGAAGTTGGCCGTCACGTAGAGGCCGGGGAGCGACTGGAAGTGGAGCTTCTCGACGGTGAACTCCGGGTGCTCGAGGCGGCCGGTGACGGTTGCGTGGAGCGGCGTGCGCTCGGGGAAGGGGAGCAGGCCGAGCATCTCCTGGAGTTCGGCGCGCGCGGTGGGCACGCGGGCGCGCCAGGCGGCGGCCGAGTCGATCCCGGCGAGCGGGTCGCGGGTGAGGCGGGCCGTCTCCGTGCGGAAATACTCGGCGAACATCCGGTCGCCCGGTCCGGGCGGCGGCGGGGGCGGCGTCGCGGCGCGGGCGGCGAGGGTGACGCCGGCGAGACCGAGGGTCAGGG
>JBMTAG010000125.1:0-9688 GCA_049428505.1 Opitutaceae bacterium
GCCGAGCGATTTAAGGCCTCGAAGGCCGGTCTGCTCATCGTTGCGGGGCACGCGGTCGGGATTGACGAGCCGGACCACGAGGTTCAACTGAGTCATCTCCGTACCCGCACGGTCGCCGATCTTCTCGAAAAGCTCGGCGTGCTCAGCCACCAGATCATTTGCGTCAGCCGTGGTGCCAACGAGCCGCTGGTCGATCCGTCCGATTCGGCGCGCCGCTGGATCAATCGTCGGGTAGAGATCCGTGAAGGCGCACTCGTTCCTCGTCCACCGGCCTGGGCGCAGCAGCGTCGCAAGAAAAAGCCGGCAGTTCAGGCTTCCCAGTCCGGCGACGATGTCGCTGTGACTGCGTCCGCACCCGCACCCGCCGCGGCCAAGGCCGCCCGCGCGGCGGGATCGGTCAGCAACCGGCGCAGCGCCGCCGCCAGCTCCTCCGGTCCCGGATCGTCCACCGTGAGGCAACCGCCACCCCGGGCCGTCTCCCCGAGCGCACCCCGACCCGTGCAGACGCAGGGTTTGCCGTGGGCGAGGCTCTCGAGCACCGGCAGGCCAAACCCTTCAACGCGCGACGGGTACACCGTGAACGCACAGCCCGCGTAGGCCGCCGCGACCGCCGCGTCCCCGGCGTCGCCCTCGTGGCGGAGCGGAAAACCCGCCGCCTGCAATGCCCGCACGCGTTCCGCGGCCGCCGCACCGGTCGCAGGCTGGACGAGGCCGATCAGCCGCAGGCGGAATTGGATCCCCTCGCGCCAGAGGCACTCGGCGGCGGCGAGCAGGGCGAGGTGGTTCTTGCGCCCTTCCAGGCTGCCGACGCACAGCACCTCCGGCGGGCCCTCGCCGGCGGGCGCAACCACCCCCGCCGCCGGCACGTCCACCCCGAGCGGGATCGCCACCACCGGCGGATGATCCCGGAGGCCCTGCCAGTCCCAATAGGCACCCAACGCGTCGCGCGACGCCTCCGAGACGGCGGCGACGCCGTCGAACCACCGCAATTCCAGGAGGTAAGCTGGGAAGCGCGCGACCGTGCCGGGCGGGCTGAACTCCGGGTGCTGCAGCGCGATGGCATCGTGGAAGACCGCGACGGCCGGTCCGTCCGCCGCCGCCAGCAAGGCGGGCAAGGCCGCCGCGACCGCAGGGGAAAAGACCTCGGGCACCAGTAGCCCGCCGTTGGGCCGCACCCCTTCGGCGGCGCCAGGCCCCCGCCCGCGCCGCGCCGCCGCCAGCCAGCCGCGCCCCCGGGCCCGCCACGGCCACCGCGCGCCCCGGCGCCCCGCCGCGCCGGGCGCGGCCAGGTTGGCCTCCTCCCAGGCGGCGAGGGGCCGCCACTGTCGTGCGTAGGGGTCATGGGTTACCGGCAGCACGGCGGGCGCCAGTTCACGCCGGAGGGCGCGGCTCACGCGCTGGATGCCCGTCCGCGCGCGCGTGTGGCACGTGTGGCTGAGGTCGAGCAGGAGCGGCGCGGGCACGGCGGAGGAGTCACGGACCGGTCGCCGGCGCCGTCAAGGGCCCGAGTTCCCACAGCCCGACCCTGCCGCGGCGGGCGACCTCACGCCACGGTCCCGGGCAACGCCGGAAGGCCTCGGCCCGTTCCGCTTCGAACAGCAGGGCGCGAATGGGCCGGCCGGCGCCGGCGGCGAGGCGGGCGTAGCGGGCGAAGTCCTCCGGCGAAACCTGATCCCAGCGCAGGATCGGATGTCCCGTATGGAAGAGGAGGTTACCGCTGAACGCCTGGCAGACCACGAGGGCGTCGGCGGGAAACCGTTCCCGCGCCGCGGCGGCCCCGGCAGCGTACGCGAGCTCCTGCGGCCGGACCTGCAGCGGCTCGAGCCGCCGGTGCCAGTACCCGGCCGCGCCCAACCCCCAGAGCACCAGGACAAGGGCCGCCACGGGCCGGAAAGCCCGGGGCCAGCGCCTTCCCGGACCCCGCGCGAGCGCCTCGACGCCGAGCAGCCCGGCCAGCAGCAGCAGCGGCAGGGCGGGCAGGATGAAGCGCAGGCACCACCAGACCTCGTGCGAGACCTCGTAGAAAAGGTAACAGCCGATCAACGTCGCCGCGCCGAGCACGAGGGCCGAGACCCTCCGCCCCCGGGTGCCGGGATGCGCGAGGGCGACCAGCGGCAGCCCGAGCAGGACCGGCGGCAGGAACCGCGCGAGCCACGTGCCGAAATGCAACGCGGTCGGCGCCCCGTACCGCCACCCAAAGGCGGCGAAGATATCCCCGTAGCCCGAGGCGAGCGCGTGCCCATAAAGCAAGTGCTGGTACCCCGCCATCCACCCGGCGCCCGGCAGCCCCCCCGCGACAAACGCGAGCAGCCGCCGCCAGTCCGGGCCAATGAGCAGGGCCACGCTGGGCGCCAGCAGGAGGTTGGTCGGACGAACGAGGACCGCCACCGCGAAGGCCGCTCCGGCCGCGAGGGCCCAGCCCCCGTGGGACCGCGCCCGCAGCGCGCTCCAGGCGGCGGCGAGCACCCACGTCGTCGCCACCGTGTCGCTGAGCGGTTGCAGCGAGGTGAAGACAAAGACCGGGTTCGCCGCCAGCAGCGCCGCCCCGGTCGCGGCCAAGCCCGGCGTGAGCCCGAGCTCGCGGCCCAGCCGGTAGGTCAGGGCGATCGCCCCGAGGGCGGCGGCCAGCAGCACGAGGAGCGGGCCCGCCGACCAGCCGAACAGCCAGGCCGCGGCCGCGAACTGCAGCGGGAGGCCCGACGGGTAGGTGGGCGCCAGATCCCCCGGCGGCCCGCCCCGCGGGAAGAAGCCGACCGGCGTGAACTGGATGGGCGGCACCGCGCCCGGCCCTCCGAACTCGGCCGGCACCTGCAGCGGCGTGAATCCCCGGCCGGCCGTCAGCAGCCGCGCGCTGTTGAGGTAGCCGGAGGAATCCGCCCCGCCCGCCACCACCACCACCTGCGTCCCCAGCCAAACCCCGTAGGCCGCCAGCAGGACGAGCAGCGCGACCGCAAACGCCCGCACACGACGGGGCTGGGGGGGCTTCGGATTTGACATGCGGCGGGTGGGTTTTGTGATCCCGGGCACTTTCGTGAGCAACCTGGAAGAAAAGCGCCCGCAGGGACCGCGTCGTTCCGCCTGCCGGCGCCCGGGAGGCCCGGCAACGTGACTCCTTCGACCGCGTCCGCCGGACGCTGGCGCACGCGGGCCCTGCGCTTCCGTCCGCGGGTCCTCGTCTTCGCCGGCATCACGCTGTTCCTCGGCGCCATCGCCCGGTTTTATCAGCCGGACACCGGCTTCTCCAGCCTGCTTTCGATCGGGGACATCCTGAACGACTCGAAGGTGGCCGCGCTGCGGCAGGTGCCGCACCACGTGTACGAAGGCTCCGCGGGTTACGATGGGGCCTATTACGTGCAACTCGCACTGCATCCGGCGCTGGACAACCCGGAGCTGACGAAGGCCATCGACAACCTGCCCTATCGCGCCCGGCGAATCCTGCTCAGCTGGGCGGCGTGGGTGGCGGGGCTGGGGCGACCGGCCGGGATCGTGCAGGCCTACGCGCTGCTCAATGTCGTCAGCTGGCTCTGGCTCGCCGCGTTGCTCTGGCGCTGGCTCGCGCCCCCGAGCTTTCCCGGTGTCCTGCGCTGGGCGGGCGTGATGTTTTCCCACGGGCTGTGCATGAGCGTCAGCCACGCCCTCGTGGACGGACCGGCGCTCCTCCTGGCGGCCCTCGGGGTCCGCGCCCTCGCCCAGGGTCGCCCGCTCCTCGGCGGCGCGGCGCTCGCGCTGGGCGGTCTGGCCAAGGAGACCGGCCTCCTCGCGGCCTGCGGCCTGACCTTCTCCCCGCGGGCGCCGCGCACGTGGTTGCCCGCCGCCGGACGGGCCGTGCTCGTGGCGTCGCCGCTGCTGCTCTGGATGGCCTACGTGCGCCTGCGGTTCGGACCAGCCGAGGATCCGGGGCTGGGCAACTTCACCTGGCCACTCGTCGGGTTGGTGGAGAAGCTGGGGGCCATCGCGGGGGACCTCCGCGGCCCCGAACCGGCGCCGTTCGCGTGGACCACCCTCGCCGCCGTGCTCGGGCTCGTCGTGCAGGCCGCCTTCTTCCTCCTGCGCTGGCGTCCGGAAGACCGCTGGTGGCGGGTCGGCGCCACCTTCGCCGGCCTGCTGCTCTTCCTCTCGACCCCGGTCTGGGAAGGCTACCCGGGCGCCGCCACGCGGGTCCTGCTGCCGATGACCCTGGCCTTCAACCTGCTCGTGCCCACCGGCGCGCGCTGGTTGCCGGTCCTCGTCGCGGGCAACCTCGGCATGATCGCGGCGGTGCAGGAGTTCCGGCCCCCGGTCGAGTTTCACACCCTGCGGACCGACCCTGCGCTGGCGGGCGCGGTGCAGGTGCGCCCCGGCCCCGGCTGGCACGGCCCGGAGACGCTCGACGGCCATCGCTGGCGCTGGTCCGCCGGGCGCGCCGAAGTGCGCGTGCGCAACGAATCCGCCGGCGAAATCCAGCTCTCGTTCCGCGCCCAGGCGCACCCCGCCGAGGGGGAACGGTCCCTGCGCGTCACGCTCGGGGAGCGCCTGCTCTGGGGCGGGCCGCTCGCAGCCCGCGGCGGGACCGAGGTGCGATTCGGCATTCCGGTACCGCCGGGGGAGAGCATCCTCGTCTTCAGCACCGACCGGCCGGCGCAACGGATGGGCACCGATCCCCGCCCGCTCGCCTTCCGGCTCTCGGACGTGCAATTGGTCGCAGTGCCTTGATCGGGAAGCGTGCCGTCGGTGGCTCAGCCGCGGCGTTCACCGCCAGCGGAATGAGTCCGGCTCAAGGCAGCTCGTACACTTCAAGCAGCACCTCGCCGGCCACCTCAGCGCCTCCCACGGCGACCGTGTAACGCCGGCCGGGCGCCACGCTGAGCACCAAGGCGGCGTCGCGACTCCCCGGCATCAGGGCGGGAGCGCCCGCCCCTGCCATCACCTCGGCCAACCCCGGCTCCCAGTCGTCGTTCGCGGCCACCCGCTCCCCTTCCCCGCTGAAGACCTCGACCCGCGGATTCGCGAGGAACGCCTCGACCCCGTAGGCGGCCAATTGCGGGCCCAGCACCCGCAGCAGCAGGCGCCGGGGCAGGCCGGAACCGATGCCGAACCCGACCATCAGGCCGCGCTCGCCGACGTCCGCCCACGCGCGCGCCGAAAGGTTCACCAAGCGCCCGTCCCGCCCGGCCGCGGGGTCGTAGAGTTCCGCCAGGATCACCCCCGCCCCACCGCCGTGCAGCTGGAAGGTGTTCATCCCGGAACGCGCGTCGGCCAGCAGCGCCGCATCAGCGCCTCCCTCCGGCAGGGGGAACGCACCCACCGCGGCGAATGCCGTCGCCAGCGCCGGGGACCAATCGTCGTTGCTGCCCACCCCGAGCCCTTGGCCGTCCCGCGCTTCCAACCGCGGATTCGGAGCGGTTTCCTCAACGCCGAAGGCCGCGAGCCCGGGCCCGATCGCCCGCACCAACAACTGCCGTCCCTCCAGCCCGGTCCCCACGACCCCGAGGGTCAACGCCGCTTCGGCCGAAGGCAGCCACGCGCGGACCGCCAGATTGGTGATCGTGGCCGGCGGCGGGGGTACCACCGCGACCCCGATGCGGGAACTCTCGGTGCTGCCCAGGGCATTGCTCACCCGCACCCAATAGGCGCCCACATCCCCCTCAGTGACGGCCGGCAGCACCAGTTCCGCCTGCGTGGCGCCCGGGACCTCCGCACCATCCCGAAACCACTGGTAGGTGAAGGGCGCCGTGCCCCGGGCCGCGACCATCAGGGTGACGGACCGACCCGGCAGCACCGTCGCCGCACCCGCGACCGTCGCCTCCACGTTGAACGGCGCCCGCGGCGGTGCGACGAACTCCAACTCCCACTCCGAAACGCCACCGACATAGAGCCGGGCCCGCGCGCCCGCCTCCCGGTCCGTCTCCCCCGGCCCGAGCCCCATCACCTGCGGGTAGAAAAAGTACCAACCGGGGAACTCCGCCTTGTCGATGAGCTTGCGCGGCGCCGTCCAGAGCTCGGGCCGGCTGAGGTCCGGCGAGAACGACACGTAGACGCCCTCCTGCGACCAACCCGGCTCTCCTTGGGCGCGGTTCAGGAGCATCACGTACAGGTTGAGCTCCTTGTTCCAGTGGACGGCTGGACCCCAGAACGCATCCGGATCCCGCATTTGCCACCGCCGCGTCACGGGCAGGATCGGTGTCATCTTCCCCCCCACCCCCGCCTCGTTCCAGGCACCCTCGTGGTACTTCCACACCTTGCCCACGGGATTGGCCCGGTCCTCCCACGCCATCCGCGCGACGCCCACGCCCTGCCCGGCCGCGGGACCCGCGTAGTTGTCGAAGAAGAAATAGAAGAACTTCCGCTCCCGGTCCGGTAGCACCGAGAAGTCCCCGTGGCCGCCCGCAAAGTACCCGTTCATCGCCCAGCGGTCCGGCGGATCCCCCGCATCCAGGATAATGCCGAGATCCCGCAGCGTCCGGCCGCCGTCGGTCGAGAGCACCGCCCCGATCTTGGGGGCCGTGAGCGTGGAATCGGGAAACATGCCCACCGGCTCGGTGTGGTACCAACCCCACAGCCGGTCGTCGGCCTCGGGCCAGACGGACTCCAGCCAGTGCGGCCAGGCGTTCGCCGACTGGAGGTCGACCTCGCTCGTCGCCCAGGGCCCGAATTGCGTCGGACCTTCATTCAGCCACGGCCGGCCGTGCGAACCGAACCAGAACAGCCGGCCATCCCGCCAGAAGGCCGGGCTGTTGCTATCCACCTCCCGCGGCATCTCCACCCGGGGCGCGGGGCGCACGCGCACCTCCTGCGCCCGCAACCCCGCGGCCGCCAGCGGCAGCAGCAGCAGGAACCGGAGACCAGATGCAAAATGACGTGTCATGTCAGGTAAGGGGACGACCGCAGCGGCTCCCATGTTTCAGCGACAGGCTAAAAAACCGCCCCTGATGGATTTACGTCCTTTTGCTAATACGCGTTCGGCGAGCCCGGGAAATTCGCGCACCCGGGAGATTGACTCGCCCCCGCCGGCTCCGGTACCCGTCCGGTCTCGCGGTTACACCCGGCCGCCGCCCGACCCCTACCACCTCCCCATGAACGAAACCTCCCCCTCGACCGATCCCAAGACCCTGCGGCGCGTGATCTGGGCATCTTCGCTGGGCACGCTGTTTGAGTGGTACGACTTTTACCTCTACGGGGCGCTCGCGATCTTTTTCGGCAGCAAGTTCTTCCCCCCGGGCAACGAGACCGCGCAGCTGCTGGCGAGCCTGGCCACCTTCGGCGCGGGCTTCGGGGTCCGCCCCCTTGGGGCGCTGGTTTTCGGCCATCTGGGCGACCTGATCGGCCGCAAGTACACGTTCCTGGTGACGATGGCGACGATGGGGCTTTCGACGACGCTCGTGGGTTTCCTCCCGACCTACGAGCAATGGGGCTTGGCGGCGACGATCATCTTGGTGCTCCTGCGCCTGCTGCAGGGCCTTGCGCTGGGGGGCGAGTACGGCGGAGCAGCCACTTACGTCGCGGAACATGTGCCGGACCACCGCCGCGGCTACTACACGGCCTACATCCAGACCACCGCGACCCTCGGCTTCTTCCTGAGCATGGGCGTCATCGGCGCGACGCGGCTGATCGTCGGCGAGGAGGCGTTCAAGGTCTACGGCTGGCGCATCCCGTTCCTGATGTCCTTCATCCTGCTCGGCCTCAGCCTCTACATCCGGATGAAGATGCAGGAGAGCCCGCTGTTCGCGAAGCTCAAGAGCAAGGGCCACGCCTCGACCAACCCGCTGAAGGAGAGCTTCACCAACCCGGTGAACCTGCGCTACGTCCTGCTGGCCCTCTTCGGGGCGACCGCCGGCCAGGGCGTCATCTGGTACACGGGCCAATTCTACGCGCTGACGTTCCTGCAGACGACGCTGAAGCTCCACTGGCTGCCGGCCTACGCGATCCTGACCATCGCCCTCGCGCTGGGGACGCCGCTGTTCCTCGTCTTCGGCCATCTGTCCGACCGTATCGGCCGCAAGAAGGTGATGCTGACGGGCTGCCTGCTCGCGATTCTCACCTACATTCCGATCTACATGGCGATGCGGCACTTCACCCCGCTGCTCGCGCCGGGCCAGACCGCGATCCTCTGGGCGGACCTGCCCGCGTTCAACCTGACGATGCTCGTCGGCCTGGTCTTCCTGCAGGTGATCTACGTCACGATGGTCTACGGGCCGATCGCGGCCTTCTTGGTGGAACTGTTCCCGACCAAGATCCGCTACACCTCGATGTCGCTGCCCTACCATCTGGGCAACGGCTGGTTCGGCGGCTTCCTGCCGCTGATCGCCACCGCGGTGGCCGCCTCCCAGGCCACGAGCGAGGCCTTCGGCGGCGGCGCCATCTACGCCGGCCTGATCTATCCGATCGCCATCGCGCTCATCACCCTCGTGGTCGGCGGAATCTTCATCCGCGAGACCAAGGACCACAAGATTGACACCGCCATCCACGTGCACGACGGGAAACAGGAGGCCTTCGACTGGAACGCGGTGCTGATCGCGCTCGGGATCGGTCTCACCGCGCTGCTGGTGGCCGGCCAGGGCTTCTGGATCGCGCTGGTTGGGGCGATGGCGCTGTTTGCGCTGCCGACGATCTTCTTCCGGCTCGAATGTGCCCGCTGGACCGCGATCGGCCTCGTGCTGGCGTGCCTCGTGGTCACCGCGGCCATCGGGCACTTCGTCCACCCGCAGCTGGTGGCGCTGGGCGGCATGTTCCGCTTCTTCGCCTTCACGCTGCTGCTGGGCATCTACACCGTGC
Organism: Opitutaceae bacterium; assembly: GCA_049428505.1. Lineage (GTDB taxonomy): Bacteria > Verrucomicrobiota > Verrucomicrobiia > Opitutales > Opitutaceae > ER46. Next base: position 8,752 of record JBMTAG010000125.1, read on the forward strand.
TGCTGGCCGGGACGTACTCCGTCTTCCGGCCCAAGTCCGCGGCCGCCTGAGCGGCCCGTCCGCTCAGCCGCGCGCGAGGATCGCCTCCAGGAATTCCCGGTTGGCCCGGGCGTTCCGCGTCGTGGCGGCCGCCGTTTCCCCGACGGCGCCGCCCTCGACCATCACCGGCCCGCGGAAACCCGCCTGCTTCAGCCGCCGGAACAGCGCCGGGAAGTCCACCCGCCCGGTCCCCAGCTGGATCATGACCTCCTGCTTTTCCCCGAGGCAGTCCTTCGCGGTAAAGGCGGTAATGTGCGGGAGCAGCGGCTCCATCTCCGCCAACGGATCCCGCCCGGTGTAATGCACGATGTTGCCCGGGTCGTACCAGATCCCGAAGTTCGGGTGATTCACCTGCTCCAGGCACCGCCGGAGGTCCGCCGCGGTCGCGGTCACGGCCCCGTGGGGCTTGGTGACGATCTTCACCCCGTGGTCCGCCCCGTACGCGGCCGCGTGGGCCATGCAGCGGTACCACGCCGCGTAAAGCGCCGGCTTGCCGGTGCCGGTGTTGATCAAAGTGCCGATCCCCAACTCCTTCGCCCGGTCGATCTGTCGCCGGAGGTCGGCCGCGGCCACGTCAAAGGCCGCCTCCTCCCGGGAACGCAGCCGGCCCTGGATCACCCGCAGGCCGCTGGCGGCCAGCTTGGCCTTGAGCGCCACAAGATAGTCGCGCGACTCCGAGGCAACCCAGGCGTCGGTCGACGAAGTGGTCTGCAGGCCGAGGACGCCGTATCCCGCCGCCTTGGCGCCGGCCAGCATCTCGTCGCAGTTCCACTTGACCCACGGGCGGTTGAGCGTGCCGATGGTCCAGGCCGGCGCCGCCGCCGTCGCACGCGGGGAAACGGCTAGCCCGGTCGCGCCGGCCACCAGGGTCTTCAGAAAATCACGGCGCGGGGTCGGC
>JBMTAG010000126.1:0-9678 GCA_049428505.1 Opitutaceae bacterium
AGGGCCGCGGCGCCGCCGGGGCAGCCGCGGCGGGCGCCGGAGCCGCGAGAGGCGCGGGGGGCAGGGAGTCCTTGAGGCCGGAAAAGCGCTGGCGGGCCTCGGGGGTCGGGGCGTACTTCACGCCATGGTCGGCCAAGGCGTGGGCCGACTGGAGATCGCCGGCGTCACGGGCCAGCACCCCGGCCTGGAAGACCGTCCGCAGTCGCGTCGGGAACAGCATCGCACCCTCGACCATCAGCTTGGCCTCCTCGCGCGTCGGCGCGGTCGCGCTGCGCGCCCAGGTGTCGCCGGCAACGTCGTAGACCGCCGGGAGCAGCGGCGGCTTCCCGTGCGCCCGCTGGAGCGGGGCGAGCACGGCGCGGGTCTGTGCCGGGGCCAGCTGGGTGCCCGCGCCGGGGGCCGCGAGCGCCTCGGCGAGCCGCAGGCGGGCGAGTTCGAGGTTGGCCTCGGAGCGCCGCGCGCCGGCGGCGAAGGCACCCTCGAGGAAGCTGCGCGCCCGGGCCGCGTCGCCGTGGCGCTGCTCGTACAGGCCGAGCGCGGCCAGCAGGTACGGGTCGCGCTCACCGCGCGTGTACGGGGCGATCAGCTCCGCGCGCGCCGGCTTCACCCGCCCGGCCAGCACCATCGCCTCGCCCTTGATGCGTCCCACCTCGGCCTGGGTCGCGTCGCGCAGCTCCACCGGCGGCGGCGGCACGATCACGTCCTCCTTCGACCGGTACTCGCGGTGCTGGTAGACCGTGAAGTCGATGTAGCCCCGCAGCTCCAGCAGCATCTGCTTGTAGGTGCGGTTGAAGACCTGGCGGAACAGCTCCTCGCTGGCGGGCTCGCGCGCCAGCCGCTGGAGGAAGGTGGCGAACGGCTTCTGGTACTTCCCGTTCAGGCCGTAGAGGCACATGTGGACGAACGCGTAGGCCTGCTTCGCCCAGCGGTTGTTGCCGAGCACGTTCGTCGCCTCCGACGAGTCGTGCGCGACGGCGAAAAACTTGTCGAGGGGCACGAGCGCCTTGCGCTGCAGCGCGGCATTGAAGTCCCGGTCCTCCGCCGGCGCACCCGGCAGGGCCATCGACTCCGCGCCCTCCTCCCCCGCCCCCAGCGCGTTGAGCTGCTGCACCATCGCCGCCTGCGCCGAGATGGTGTTCGGATCCTCCAGCTTGGCGAACGAGATCCAGCGCCGGTCGAACTCCATCCGCATGATGATCTGGGACAGCCCCTCCTCGACCCACGCCGGCAGCCGCGGCTCGCTGCTGCTCAGCAGGTAGCGCACATATTCGCGGTACAGCTGCTTGTCGTGGTCGACCGAGACCATCCCGGAGTCGGTGCCGGTGGCCGCGTCGTTCAGGCCGTCCACGTTGAGCACATTCAGGGTCGTCGCCTGCAGGTCGATGACGATCGCGGTCTGCGGCCCCTGTTTAAGGAAGACGCTGGCGAAGCCCGCGTCGGGCACGTAGCGGCCCGCGGGGATGAAATCCTGGAACTTGCCCCGCTTCGCGCAGAGGATCAGCGACGTGGTCTGCGGATGCCGCCCCGGCTGGGGCCAGACGTGGCCCAGGGCCTGCCGGAACATCGCGAAGTCCCGCAGCAGCCGCTGGGTCGCGCGGTCCGACGCGTTGCTCAGGACCTCGAAGCCGGGGATCGCCGCGTACCGCCACGCCTCCGGGGGTGGCAGCTCGCGGTTGTCGGTCACCACGAAGCGGGGCAGTTCGACGACGGGCTCCGCGGCGGGGGCGGTTTCCGCGGCGGCCAGCGGGCCGGCGAGCGCCAACAGGGCGGCGAGGGGCAATCTCATGCAGGGAGGAGACGAACGCCACGGCCCGAAGTTGCCGAGCCCAAAGCGGGGCCGGCGGGAACGGAGCCCCCGCCCCGGGCCGCCATCAGGGCGCGGCCCCGCGCAGCAGGGCGACAAACAGCAGCACGATCGCCCCCGACAGCGCGCAGCAGGCGAGGAAGCCGACGGTGTCGACGCGGTCCCAGCGGCAGAACTCCCAGTGGGAACGCGGCCACAGCTTGGTGTGGTCGAAGCGGTCCGGCCGCCGCTCCGTCTCCGCGAGGCCCGCCCGCTCCAGCTCGGGCGTCGCCCCCACCGGGGTCTTCATCCGGCCGTAAAAGCGGGCAACGCGGGCCGGATCGGTCGGGCGCGTCACCAGGCTCACGCCCAGCAGCACGAGGAACGGGAACGCGGCATCGAACAGGAACTGGAGCGTGACCCGTTCGGTGCGGGATCGGCCAACGATCTCGATGCCGCATTGGGAAAGCAACCAGCCCTCGAAGTTGAAGCGGTTCAGGCCCGGGCCGGCCACCAGCGGGCTCGTCGGGTCCCCGGGCCGCACGCGCACCACTTGGTTGAAGTATACCGGGGCCGGCGCGGCCCCCGGCGCGCCGGCGGCGACCGTCAGCGCGGGGTGATCCCGCAGGCCGGGCACATGCGCGGCCGTCCACGGCACCACCAGCACCACCAGCGTCGTCAGGAGGACGCACCACCAAACGGCGGCGGCCGTGACGCGCCGCCAGAAGAACGTCACCAGCACGGCCGCGCCGAAGGGCAGGTTCACCGTGAGCACCAGGTTGATGATCGAGAAGAAGTCCCGCATCAGCCACCCGGCGACGGTGCCGAGGACGAGGACCGCCACGATGGTGCAACGGGCAAGGAACACGCCTTGGGCCTCCGAGAGGTCGGGCCAGATCTGGCGGAACACGTTGCGGACGAAGAGCGAGGAGATGGCGAGGGCCTTGGCCGCGAGGGTCGACATCGTGCCCGCGATGACCCCCGCCAGCATCAGGCCGGCGAGGCCCGGGCCGAGCAGCCGGTTGGACATCGCGCCCCACGCGGTGTCCGGGTCGGAGAGCCCGCCGGAACCGAACAGGGCCACCGCGATCAGCCCGGCGAAGGCCCAGAGGATGATCATCAGCCGCTTCAGGTAGGTGCCCGAAACGCCCGAGCGCGCCGCGAACTCGTCGCGCGCCGAGCCGCAGATGCCCATGTTGTGGCTCAGGCCGGCGTTCTGGACCACGCTGACCAGCAAGATGGCGAGGAGGCCCAGCACCGAGAACTGGCCCGCCCCCCCGGAGCCGAACAGGTCGAAGAAATGGGCGGGGACCTTGCGCCCCAGCTCGGCCCAGCCGCCGATCGCCGCGAGGCCGGTCGGGATCAGGATCACGGAGAAGGCGATGATCAGGATGCTTTGCAGCCCCTCGTTGGCCGCGGCCGCCGCCATCCCGCCCATCACGATGTAGGTTCCCACCACCAGCGTGAACACGGCGTAGAACAGGACGTCATCGAGCAGGGTCACCTGGCTGGTGAGCTCCCCCCGCGCCGCGCGGTCGCGCAGCTGCTCCAAGCGGGGCTGGGCGGCGGGGGCCAGCCGGCCCTCGCGCTGCTCGCGCTCGAGGGCCTTCCACTCGCGGTAGCCCTCGACCCCGGCGCGCTCCACCAGGGTCCAAGCGGACTCCGGCTTCACCACCAGGGACGAGGCGATCTTGTACGCGGTGACGTTGCCGAAGCCGAGGAAGACGCAGGCGACCAGGATCTGGAAGGTGGCGTAGAAGAGGCTCAGGCCGCGGCTGGCAAAGCGGTCCTCGAACAGGTCCGAGAGCGTGGTCAGCCGCACCCGGCGGAACCACACGTTCATGAACCAGAAGTACGGGTTCATGAAGACGGTCTGGAACGACAGCCAGCACCCGGGCGCTCCCTGCTGGTAGACGAAGCTCGCGGTGCTCACCGCCCCCTGCGGTTCGGTGGAGTTCCCGAAGTTGAGGAAAAACTGGTACAATTTCCCCAGCCCGCGCCCCGCCAAAAAGAATCCATCCTCGGAGCGCGCCGCACGCGACGCCCGGTAGCCGAGGTAGAGGACGGCGAGGAGGTACGCGGCGATGATCGCCACGTCGAGGACGTGCAGGGAGCCGAGGAGCATCAGGGGGTGGCAGGGGGAGATGGCCCGGGCGGGACGGAGGCGACGGCGCTCCCGAGCTGGCCGCAACAAGAAACACGTTGCCATCCCCGGCGACCGTCGGACGCTGCGGACAGTCCGACGATGCCTTCCGACACTCCCACCCTCCGCACGCTCGCGAAGGCGCTTGGCCTCTCGCGCACCACCGTCTCCGACGCGTTGCGCGGCTCGTCGCGGGTGGATCCCCGGACCGCGGAAAGGGTGCGGCGCGCGGCGGAGGCGGCGGGTTACCGGCGAAATCCGCTCGCGGGCGCGCTGATGTCGGAATTGCGGCGCTCGCGGGGCAGCGAGTTCCGCGGCGTGCTGGCGGCGGTGGACTTCCACGAGGCCCAGCGGCCGGAAGGCGCGGCGGCGTATCACGGCAAGCTGGTCCAGGGGCTCGCGCAGCGCGCCGCGGAGCTGGGCTTCAAGCTCGAGCGCTTCACCGCCGGGACGGAGGGCCTGAGTGTCCCCCGGCTGGGCTCGATCCTGCAGTCGCGGGGCATCGGGGCGGTAGCGTTGCTGCCATCCTGGGTGCCCCCGGATCTCTCCGCCCTCGACTGGACCCACTTCACCGGGGTGTACACGGACTACCTGATCGAACGCCCCCGGCTGCACGCCGTCTGTTCCGACCAGTACCGCTCGCTCCTCGGGGCGCTGCGCCTGCTCCAAGCCCGGGGCTACCGCCGGCCCGGGCTTTACCTGCAGCGCCGGCAGGACGAGCGCCTGCAGTTCCGCTGGAGCGCCGCCTTCCGCGCGTTCCAGGAGTCGTTGCCCAAGGCCGAACGGACGCGGCCCCTGGTGGTCGAGACCTACGCGCAACCCGCCTTCACCGCGTGGTTCCGCCGCGAGCAGCCGGACGTCGTCCTCAGCCACCACGCCCCGGCGATCGCGTGGATGGAGGCGGCCGGCGCCCGCCTGCCCCGGACCCACGGCTTCGCCTGCCTGAACCTGGATATGGCCGTCCATCCCGCCGCGGGCCTCGACCTGCAACCCCACCTCCTCGGCGCCCGCGCCGCGGAACTGCTGATCGCCCAGCTGCAGCGCAACGAGACCGGGATCCCCGAATGGCCCTCGACCACGATGATCTCGGCCCGCTGGAGCGAGGGCCCGACCCTGCGTCCGGCCGCCGGCTGAACCGCCGGATTTTGCGGCTGGCGCCCCGCCGCTCCGACCGCCTCTCTGGAACCCGATGGCCGTCCCGACCCGCCGCGCCCGCATCTACTCCGGCACCGCCCGCAACCTTGCCCGCCTCGCCGGGGTGTTGCGCGGCGGGGGCCTCGTGGCGGTGCCCACGGAGACGGTCTACGGTCTTGCCGCGGACGCCCTCGATGCGCGGGCCTGCGCCCGCATTTACCGCGCGAAGGGCCGGCCCGCCACGGACCCGCTGATCGTCCACCTCGCCACGGCGGCCGACCTCGGAACCGTGGCCGAGGGGAACGCCGCCGCGCACCGGCTCGCGGCGGCCTTCTGGCCGGGGCCCCTGACCCTCGTGCTGCCGCGCCGGCCCGCCGTGCCCGCGCTCGTCTCCGCCGGCCTGCCCAGCATCGCCGTGCGCGTGCCCGCCCACCCGCTCTTCCGCCGGCTCCTGCGCCTCACCGGCCGCCCCCTCGCGGCACCGAGCGCGAATCCCTTCGGCTACGTCAGCCCCACGACCGCGGATCACGTCCGCGCCGGTCTCGGCAGTCGCATCGGGCACATCCTCGACGGCGGTCCCTGCGCCGTGGGGGTTGAGTCCACCATCATCGACCTGCGCGACCCGGCGCGGCCGGCGCTGCTCCGGCCGGGAGCGATCTCCCGGGCGCAGCTCGCGTCGGTCCTTGGGGTTCCCGTCGCCGTGGGCGTCCCCGTGGGCAGCGCGCGCCGGGCCCAGGTCGCGCCGGGTCAACTGGCCCGGCACTACAGTCCCCGCACCCCGGCCACGCTGCACGCACGGCTCGATCCCGCCGCCGCCGCGAGCGGGCCGGCGGACGAGGCCTGGCTCTTCCTCGCGCGCCCCCCGGGCCGGCGGCGGCCGAACATCCGCTGGCTCGACGCCCGCGGCGACCTCCGGGGCGCGGCCCGCCGACTCTTCGCCTGCCTGCGCGAGCTTGACGCCGGTGGCTACCGGCATCTCCACCTCGAGGCGGCGGCGGGGGAGGACGGCTTTGCGCTGGCGATCAACGATCGCCTGCGCCGCGCGGCAGCCCGCTGAGCCGGGGGTTCCCGCGGGTCACTCCACCCGCCGGCAAGGCAGCAGGGCGGCGTCCTGCATGCCGTGGATGATCTTCTTGTCCGCCGGGCAGAAGGTCGCGAGCGCACCCGACAGGCGGGTCTCGCCGCCGGCCACGGTGAAATACGGGCAGAGCCGGAGGCGGCCCGGCTGCGCCCGGGCATCGGCGGCCGTGGTGGCGGCCGGGGGATAAACCGGATGCTCCAGCAGGCGGGGTTTGCGGAACACCTGCAGCACGCGGGGATGGTGCGCCGCCTCCGCGAGCGCCTGCTCCAGTGCGGCCTGCCAGACCTCGCGCGGGACATCGCTGCCGAGGGTGACGCCACGCGCCCCCCACGCGGATTCGTGAAACCCGCTGATCTTGAGGATGAGATCCCGTTCCCGCTGCGTGGCGGCAGCCAGTTCCCGCCAGTCGTGCAGCGGCCGGCCGCCGACCAGCGGTCCGTCGAGCACCGCGCCGGGCGGCAGGGGCGCCGGGTCCACGATCCACGAGGGCGGAATCAACGCGGACAGGACCTGCCGCGCCCCGGAGCTGAGCGCCTCGGCCCAGAAGTCCCGCAGCCGATGGTGGTGGAAGAGCGCGAGGGCCAGCTTTTCCTCCTGAAACGCGCGCAGGGGCGGGGCGACCGCCACCTCACCGGCCGCCCATGCCTCCAGGATGAAGCGGTGCGCGGGAAGGTTCGGCAGGTCGAAGAGCTCGAAGAAACGATAGACGACGTCGATGCGCTCCGGATTGCCGTCGACCGCGAGGCACAACGTCGCCCCCAGCGGGAAGAGTTCCTCGGGCCGCACGCAGTGCACCCGCCGGCCTTGGAGTTGCAGCTGCTGCGCCAGCCACTCCAGCTCGGGCCGGTAGGTGGCCGCCTCGGCGCTGACCACCAGCGCGATGACCGGGTTGCGCACCATGGGCCGGAGCGCGGCAAGGGCGGCGTGGAACCGCGTGATCAGCGCATCGTCCGCACCGAGGATGTCCCCCGTGCCGGCGTAGAGGCGGTTGAGAAACGCGGTCAGCCCCACCCCGCCCGGAACCGAATCCAGCTCGGTCAACGCCCACCCCTCCGCCGTCAGCAGCAGATCGGGACGGAGCAGGGTCGGCAGCGCGCCCCGATTCGCCGGGAGCCGGCCGTGCGCGATGAGTTCCGGCGGCTTGCCGCGGTCGAGGTACTCCGCGACCCAGGGGGCGACCAGCGGGCGGTTGCGGAGCAGGTTGCGGCCCGTCGCGGAGCGCAGGTAGAGGGTCTCCAGCGCCTGATGGAACTCGAGGCAGGCCGCGCCGATCGCCTCCAACTCGGCGATCTGAGCGCCCGTGAGCGGCCAGGCTTCCGGGGAGAGGCGCCAGGTCTTGGCCTCGAAGAGCGCCTGCGCGGCGAAGGCGCGGTTAAGTTCCGCCGGGGACGGGAGCATCGCCGCGAGGGGGAGGACCGCGTGAGCCGGCAAGCGCCGGACTCACTCGTCGTCCATCTGGATCTCCTTGTTGCGGTGCCGCGGGCAGCCGGCGCGGAGCCACGCGTTGATGAACCGGTCGAGGTCGCCGTCCAGCACTCCCTGCGTGTCGCTGGTGCTCACGCCGGTGCGCAGATCCTTCACCATCTGGTAGGGCTGGAGCACGTAACTGCGGATCTGGCTGCCCCAGCCGATCTCGCCCTTCTCGCCGTAGAACTTGTCCATCTCCGCCCGTTGCTCGTCCTGGCGCTTCTCGTAGAGCCGGGCCTTGAGGACGTTCATCGCGCTGGCGCGGTTCTTGATCTGCGAGCGCTCGTTCTGGCAGACCACGACGATGCCGGAGGGCAGGTGCGTGATGCGCACGGCGGAGTCGGTCGTGTTGACGCCCTGCCCGCCCTTGCCGGACGAGCGGTAGACGTCGACCCGGATCTCCGCGTCGGGGATCTCGATGTTGATCTCCTCGTTGATCTCCGCGATCACGTCGACCGCGCAGAACGAGGTGTGGCGGCGCTTGTTGGCGTCGAACGGGCTGATGCGCACGAGGCGGTGCACGCCGCGCTCCGCCTTCACGTAGCCGTAGGCGTTCTCGCCCTTCACCAGCACCGTCGCGCGGCTGATGCCCGCCTGGTCGCCGGGCTGGACGTCCTGCAGCTCCACGGTGAAGCCGCGGCGCTCGGCCCAGCGGTTGTACATCCGGAAGAGGATGTCGGCCCAGTCGTTGGACTCCGTGCCGCCGGCGCCGGACTGGATGGAGAGGATGGCGTTGTTGCGGTCGAACTGGCCGGTGAGGAAGGCCCCGATCTCGATCGCGTCGAGTTCCCGGACCATCGCGGCGACCTGGTCGCTGAGCTCGGCGGCGTACAGCTCCTGCTCCGCGCCGGAAGCGGCCTCGACGAGTTCCACCATCACGCCCACGTCGTCGACCTTCTTGCGGAAGGCGACCACGGGGAGCACGGCCTTCTTCAGGCCGTTGAGCTTGGCGATGTGGCGCTGGGCGCGCTCGCTGTGATCCCAGAACGAGGGCGCGCCCATCTCGGCCTCCATCGCCTCGATCTCGCGCAGTTTTTGTTCGCCGTCAAAGAAACCTCCACAGGTGGCCGGCGCGCTTCTTGATGTTCTCGATGTGGTTGAAGGTTTCGGGGGAGATCATACGGGCGAGGAGGCAGGCAACCGCGCCGGGCGGAAAGCACAAGCGCGCATTCCGCCCGGCCGCGCGGCGCGTCAGGTCCGCGGTCCGCCCTGGGCCAGGTGGCGCGCGCGCAGGCGCAGGCCGTTCAGCCGGATGAAGCCCGTCGCGTCACTCTGGTTGTACCAGCTCTTGACCCCCTCCATCGACGCGACGTTGAGGTCGTAGAGCGAGTAGCGGGACTTCCGGCCGCAGGTGATGATGTTCCCCTTGTAGAGCTTCAGGCGCACGGTGCCCGTGACGTACCGCTGGCTCTCGTCGATGAGGGCCTGCAGCGCCTCGCGCTCGGGAGCGAACCAGAACCCGTAGTAGACCAGCTCGGCGTACTTCGGGATCAGCGAATCGCGCAGGTGCATGACCTCGCGGTCGAGCGTGAGCGACTCCACCTGGCGGTGCGCCTGCATCAGGATCGTGCCGCCGGGGGTTTCGTAGACCCCGCGGGACTTCATGCCGACGAAGCGGTTCTCGACCAGGTCGACGCGGCCGATGCCGTGCTTGCCGCCGAGGCGGTTCAGGGCGCGGAGGACGCCCGCGGGGGAGAGCTTGCGGCCGTTGACCGCCACGCAGTCGCCGCGCACGAAGTCCAGCTCCACGTACTCCGCCCGGTCCGGGGCGTCCTCGGGGGAGACCGAGAGCTTGAACATCTCCTGGTTCTCCTTGGTGGTCGGATCAAACCACGGATCCTCGAGGATGCCGGCCTCGTAGGAGATGTGCAGGAGGTTGCGGTCCATCGAGTACGGCTTCTTCAGCGAGGCCTCCACCGGGATGCGGTGCTCGGCGCAGTAGGCGATCATCTCCGCGCGGCCCGGGAAGCGCTCCCGGAACGTCTCCATCTTCCACGGGGCGAGGATCTGCAGGCGCGGGTTGAGCGCCATGTAGGTGAGCTCGAAGCGGCACTGGTCGTTGCCCTTGCC
>JBMTAG010000127.1:0-9448 GCA_049428505.1 Opitutaceae bacterium
GGGCGCGGCGCGGGCGGCCCGGGGGCCCGCCCGCGGGGCCGCGGCCGCCGCCGAGGAGGAAGCGCCGGTGGAGAGCCGGTTGACGGGCGAGTTCCGCGGCTGGGAGCCGCGCGCGGTCTTCGCCCTCGAGAACGGCCAGCGGTGGCAGGAGACGGGCGGCACGACCTACGCCGGACCGCCCATCGCGGCCCCGGCCGTGCGCATCCGGGCGGGCGCCCTCGGCGCCTTCTGGATGCGGATCGAGGGCGTGGGGCGCGAGGTGAAGGTGCGCCGGGTCGACGCCGGCCGCTGACCGTGGGCCGGCGTCGGGTTCATCCGGGTCGGCTCAGAACCAGAGGTTCGGCCAGAGCTTCGCGGCGACGAGGGCCTGGATCAGCCCGAGCACCGAGATCAGCGAGAGCAGCACCGTCCAGCTGCGGAGCGTCTCCCCCTCGGTGAGGCCGCCGAGGCGGCCGATGACCCAGAACCCGCTGTCGTTCATCCAGGACAGCATCGAGGCGCCGTAGCCGACGGCCACGTAGATGTAGAAGACGTGGACGCCGAAGCCCCCCGGGCCGGCGATGGACAGCATGATCGAGGAGGCGGTGATCATCGCGACGGTCGCGGAGCCCTGCGCCACCCGGACGACCACGGCCAGGAGCCACGCGAGCAGCACGGAGTTCATCCCGCCGCCCTCCGCGAGGAAGCGGACGGAGTCGCCGACGCCGGCGTTCTTGATCATCGCGCCGTAGGCTCCGCCGGCGGCGGTGATGAGGATGATGACGCCCGCCGTCTCCAGCGGTGGTCCGAGCACGTCGGCCGCGTTCCGCCACGCCAGTCGGCGTTGGCGGGCGTACACGGCGAGGGCCACCACGGCGCCGAGGAGGAGGGCGATGTTCTTGTTGCCGAGGAACTCGATCGTCTGGGCGACCGCCGGGGACAGGGTCCGTGCGAACGGCGCGCTGAAGGAGGCGGTGGCGATCAGGACGACCGGCAGGAGCACGGGCGCGATCGAGACCCAGAACCCCGGCAGGTCCTCCTCGCGGCGGTCCGCGACCTGTTGGAGCGAGGCGAGCGAGGAGCCCGCCGCCTCCCGCAGCGGCACCGGGCGCCGGGCGTCGATCCAGTGGGCGAAAGCCAGGCCGCCGAGCGCCGGCAGGATGCCGAACAGGATGCCGCCGATGATCGAGAGGCCGAGGTCCACCCGCAGCGTCTCCGCCACGATCAGGGGGCCCGGGGTCGGGGGGACGGTGCCGTGGGTGATCACCCCGCCGGCGCAGATCGCCAGCAGGTAGAGCAGGTAGTTCTTGCCCGTGCGCAGCGCGAGGGCGCGGGCCAGCGGGACCAGCAGGAAGAACACGGTGTCGAAGAACACCGGGATCGCGAGGATGAACCCGCAGGCCAGGAGGGCCAGCGGCGCCCGTTGCTCGCCCAGCACGGCGATGAAGCGCCGGATGATCCGGTCCGCCGCCCCGCTTTCCATCAGCGCCACGCCGATCACGGAGGCCACCGCAATGGTGAAACCGATCTTCCCCGCCGCGGATCCGAACTCGGTCATCACCGCCTCCACCGCCTTGGTGAAGCGCCCGGCGCCGGTTTGGCCCAGCGCGGTCATCAGCCCGACGAAGATCGCCGCGAAGAAGAGCGCGAAGAACGCGTGCAGCCGCAGCCAGACGATCGCGGCCACGATCAGGCCGACGCTCAGGGCGAGCACGGTGAGGGGCCCGGGCGCGAAGGCCAGGGCGAGGGGTGGTGGGGCCATCCCCTGAGCGCGCCAGCGCGGGGGCGCCCGGGCAAGCCGTTAAATCGGCCCGGCCTTCCTGCGGCGGGTTCAGCCGCCGGCGGGGTCGCCGGCCGCCGCCTGCTCCTCGTCCGTCTCGATGATCCGCGCGATGCTGAGCAGCTTGTCCCCGGGCTCCAGCGAGACCAGCCGGACGCCCTTGGCGCCACGGCCCGTCTCGCGGATGCCGGCCACGGGGCAACGGATGCTCTGGCCCTTCGCCGTGAGCAGCATCACCTCGTCCTCGTCGCGCACCGCGAGGGCGCCGGCGAGGCGGATCGAGCCGTCCTCCGGCAGGTCGATCGCCCAGACGCCGCTGCCGCCCCGGTTGATCAGGCGGTAGTCCTCGAACCGGGTCCGGACGCCGAGGCCGGCCTCGCTCGCGACGAGGAACTTCGCCGCGTGGTCAACCACGGTGATCGCCTGCAGCACGTCGCTGGCGAGCTTGAACCGCATTCCGGTGACGCCGCCCGTGGCGCGGCCGGTGGCCCGGAAGAGCTCCTCACCGGTCGCCGGGTCGCGCTCGCGGAAGCGGACGGCAAGGCCCTGGTGGGAGACGAGCACCAGCTCGTCCGCGCCGGTGGTGAGGACGGTCCCGATGACCTTGTCGCCCGGGTCGAGGTTGATCCCGATGATGCCGCCGTCGCGGGTGCTGTTGGCGTAGTCGGAGAGGGGGCTCTTCTTGATCACGCCGGCGCGGGTGGCCATCACGAGGAAGCGGTCGGCGACGAAGTCCCGCACGCAGAGCATCGCCGCGATCTTCTCGCCCTCGCCGAGGCGGAGGAAGGAGCCGACCGACTTGCCGCGCGAGGCGCGGGTGCCCTCCGGGACCTCGTAGCACTTGCGGGCGTGGCATTGCCCGCTGCTCGAGAGGAACAGGATGTAGTCGTGCGTGCTGGCGGTGAACAGGTGCTCGACGAAGTCCTCCTCGTAGGTTTCGGCGCCGATCACGCCCTTGCCGCCGCGCCGCTGGAGGCGGTATTCGGCCGCGGGCGTGCGCTTGATGAAGCCGAGGTGGGAGACGGTGATGACGCAGCCCTCGTTGGGCACCACGTCCTCCATCCGGAACTCGCCGGCGGCGGCCTCGATCGCGGTGCGCCGGGGCGAGGAGTACTTCGCCTTCATCTCCAGCAGCTCCTGCTTGATCAGCGCGAGCAGCTTGGCCTCGGACTCGAGGATGCCGCGCAGTTCCTCGATCAGCTTCATCAGCTCGAGGTATTCGGCCTCGATCTTGCCCCGTTCGAGGCCGGTCAGCTGGTAGAGCCGCAGCTCGAGGATGGCGTCCGTCTGGCGCTCCGAGAGCGGGTAGCGCGCCATCAGGCGTTCGCGGGCCTCCTCGCGGTTGGCGGAGGCGCGGATGATGCGGACGAAGTCGTCGAGGTTGTCGAGGGCGATGATGTAGCCCTCGAGGATGTGGGCGCGGTCCTCGGCCTCGCGGAGCCGGAAGCGGGTGCGGCGGGTGACCACCTCGCGGCGGTGCGCGAGGTAGCACTCGATCAGCTCCTTGATGTTCATCTGCTTCGGCCGCTTCTGGTCGAGCGCGAGGAGGATGACGCCGAAGGAGGACTCGAGGGCGGTCTTCTGGAAGAGCTGGTTGATGACCACCTTGGCCTGCTCGCCCCGCTTGAGCTCGATGACGATCCGGGTGTTCTCGTCCGACTCGTCGCGCAGGTCCCGGATGCCATCGATCTCCTTCTCGGAGACGAGCTCGGCGATGCGGGTGACGAGGGTGGCCCGGTTGACGTTGTAGGGGATCTCGGTGATGACGACCTGCTCCATGCCCCCCTTGAGCTCCTCGGTGTGGGCCTTGCCGCGGGTGCGGACGATGCCCTTGCCGGTGCGCAGGTAGCTGAGGATGCCCTCGCGGCCGGAGATGATGCCGCCGGTGGGGAAGTCGGGGCCCTGGATGATCCCGCAGAGCTCGTCGACGGAGATGCCCGGCTGGTCGATGATGGCGCAGGCGGCGTCGATGATCTCGTCCAGGTTGTGCGGGGGAATATTGGTCGTCATGCCCACCGCGATGCCGGTCGACCCGTTCATCAGCAGGTTGGGCAGGGCGGCCGGAAGGACGGTGGGCTCGGTGGTGGACTCCTTGTAGTTGGGGACGAAGTCGACCGTCTCCTCCTCGATGTCGCGGAGCAGGTCCTCGGCGATTTCGCGGAGGCGGGCCTCGGTGTACCGGTAGGCGGCGGGCGGATCGCCGTCGACGGAGCCGAAGTTGCCCTGCGGGTCGATCAGGGGGTAGCGCATCACCCAGGGTTGGGCCAGACGGACCAGGGTGTCGTAGACGGAGGAGTCGCCGTGGGGGTGGTAGTTCTTGAGGACCTCGCCGACGACGCCGGCGCACTTGTCGAAGGCGCGGTTGTGGAGGAGGCCCTCGCGGAGCATCGCGTAGAGGATGCGCCGCTGCACCGGCTTCAGGCCGTCCCGGGCGTCGGGGAGCGCGCGCGAGATGATGACCGACATCGAGTAATCGATGTAGGCCGTCTGCATGATGTCGGTGATGTTCGCGGCGGAGAGCTTTTCGCTGGGCTTGTCCATTCGGGAGGGGAGCTAAGCGCGAAGACGCGAAGACGCGCCAAGGTTCGCGCAGGTGGGTCAGGTCGGGCCGACTTCGGGTTGAAAATCGAGGTTGAGGATCCGGTGCAGGCCCTCCTTGAGCAAGGGGGCGTGGAAGTTGATCAGCAGCCCGAGCGGCAGGTGCAGCAGCCGGAGGTACGTCGTGAGTTGGACGCGATGGATCGGCTGGAGGGTTTCGACGGCCTTGAGCTCGAGCAGCAGTTCCCGGTCGACCGGCAGGTCGATGCGGTAGGCGCGCGGGATGGTGTGGCCGCGATACTGGATGGGCAGCAACTGCTCGCGCGCGACCTCGTGGCCCCGGTGGGAGAGCTCGAGCTGGAGGCAATCGCGGTACGCGCTCTCGAGCAGGCCCGGTCCCAGGGCGCGGTGGACGGCCAGGGCGGCGTCGACCGCGGAGCGGGCGAGCGACTCGATGGGGGCGGGGACGACGACCTTGAGCATCACCTGGGCGAACCTTCGCTGCACTTCGCGGCTTGGCGCTTCGCTCAGACGTCCAGGTACTGGACGTTCAGGGCGTTGTCCTCGATGAACTGGCGGCGCGGCGGCACCTCGTCGCCCATCAGCAGGGTGAACAGGGCGTCGGCCTTGGCGGCGTCCGCGATGTCCACCTTGAGCAGGCGGCGCTTCTCCGGGTCCATCGTCGTCTCGAACAGCTGCTTCGGGTTCATTTCCCCGAGGCCCTTGTAGCGCTGGATGCTCAGGCCCTTGCGGCCGAGGGCCCGGATCTGGGCCACGATCTCGAGGGCGCCCCGCAGGGGGGTGCGGGCCTCGGACTTCTGGCCGGCGTTCTCCGTCAGCTGGAAGGCCGGGGTGGCGTCCGGCGTGAAGCGGGTGGCGCCGAGGCCGGCCTCGTCCAGCGCCCGCAGGAGCTTCGCCATCTCGGTGCTCTCGTACACCTCGTGGAGGGTGACGCGCCGGGTCGGGCCCGCCGGGCGGGACGGGGCGCCGAAGGGCGGGACGGAGCCGCCGGCGTTCTGCTCGGTGAGGTCGGCGTTGAGGTTGTGCGCGGCGAGGAAGGCGGCCCGGGCGTGCTCGTCGGCGAGGAACTGGTGCGACTCGCGGTTGCCCTCGCGGATGCGCGCCATGTAGCGGGGCAGGGCGTGGGTCGCGGGATCGCGGGCGTCGAGGTACTCGCCGAGCGCCGCGCCGTGGCGGGTGACCCCGCCGCCCAGCTTCTCGAGGGCGGCCAGCGCCTCCACGATCCGGTCGACGGCGGCCGGGGTGAAGACGTGCCCGTCGCCGAGGCGGGTGAGGAGCACGTCCTCCGAGCCGAGCTCGAGCAAGATGCGGTTCAGCTGCTCGTCGTTGTCGACGTACTGTTCCCGCTTCTTGCGCTTGATCTTATAGAGGGGCGGCTGGGCGATGTAGACGTAGCCGCGGTCGATCAGCCCCTTCATCTGCCGGTAGAGGAAGGTCAGCAGCAGGGTGCGGATGTGGGAGCCGTCCACGTCGGCGTCGGTCATGATGATGACCTTGTGGTAACGGGCCTTGTCGGCGTTGAACCCGCCCACGGACTCGTCGCCCTCGCCGATGCCGGTGCCGACCGCGGTGATGAGGGTCCGGATCTCCTCGTTGGAGAGCACCTTGTCGAGGCGCGCCTTCTCCGTGTTGATGAGCTTGCCGCGGAGCGGGAGGATGGCCTGGAAGCGGCGGTCGCGGCCCTGCTTGGCGGAGCCGCCGGCGGAGTCGCCCTCGACGATGTAGAGTTCGGTCTGCGCCGGATCCCGCTCCGAGCAGTCGGCAAGCTTGCCGGGGAGGCCGCCGCCGGAGAGGGCGCCCTTGCGGACGGTCTCGCGGGCCTTGCGGGCGGCCTCGCGGGCGCGGGCGGCGTTGAGGGCCTTGTCGATGATCCGCTTGGCCATCGGTGGGTTCGTCTCGAATCCCATCATCAGCCCCTCGTAGCAGGCCGAGCCGACGATGCTCTCCACCTCGGGCGAGAGCAGCTTCACCTTGGTCTGGGACTCAAACTTGGGGTCGCTGTGCTTGATCGAGATCACCGCCGCCAGGCCCTCGCGGACGTCGTCGCCCGTGATCTGCGGGTCCTTGTCCTTGAGCAGGTTGTTCGACTTGGCGAACTGGTTGATCGCGCGGGTCAGCGCGCTGCGGAAGCCCGAGAGATGGGTGCCGCCGTCCGGGTTATGGATCGTGTTGGTGTAGCAGAGGACCTGGTCGCTGTAGGTGTCGTTGTACTGGAAGACCACCTCGACGTGGACCTCGGCGTCCTTCTCGTCGAGCCGCACGCGCTGCTCCCGCCGGATGGCGAAGGGCTTGGGGTGCAGGGGCGCCTTGCCCTGGTTGAGTTGGCGGACGAATTCCTCGACGCCGTCCTTGTACAGGTAGGTCTCCGGCTTGGGGTCGGCGGGCCGCTCGTCGGTGAACACGATCTCGAGGCCGGAGTTGAGGAACGCCAGCTCGCGCAGGCGCTGGGCGATCCGCGGGGTCTGGAAGACCGTGGTGTCGCGGAAGATCTCCGCGTCGGGCTTGAAGGTGATCAGCGTGCCGGTGCCCTTGGCCTTCCCGATGACGTCGAGCTTCTTCACCGTGCGGCCGCGCTCGAACTTCATGTGGTGGACCTGCCCGCCGCGCGAGACCTCCACCTCGAACCATTCGGAGACGGCGTTGACGCACTTCGCGCCGACGCCGTGGGTGCCGCCCGAGAACTTGTAGCCGCCCTGGCCGTACTTGCCGCCGGAGTGCAGCGTCGTGAGCACCATCTCCACGCCCGGAATCTTGTACTGCGGGTGGATGTCCACCGGGATGCCACGGCCGTTGTCGCGGATGCTGATCGAGCCGTCGACGTGGATCGCCACCTCAATGCGGGTGCAGTGCCCGGCGAGATGCTCGTCCACCGAGTTGTCGAGCACCTCGGAAACGCAGTGGTGCAGCGCGCGCTCGTCCGTGCCGCCGATGTACATCCCGGGCTTCTTGCGGACGGCTTCGAGGCCCTCGAGTTTGCCGAGTTTGGAGGCGTCGTAGGCGTCGCCGGCGGGGGCGTCCGGAGCGGGGCTGGCGGCGGGCAGATCGGTCATACGGAGAGGCGCAAAGGGTTAATGGAAAATCGTCGGCGGAGCGGCTCCGGGAGGCGAGGGTTTTCTCGGGGAAAAAGGGGGGTAAAAGGGCCCTTTCCGCCGCGTTTCCCGGGTTCGGGCTGCCGGGTCGCATCCGGGGTAGCCGCCCGTGCCCCGAACTGCCTCCGGGAGGCTGCCGTCGGCGCCCGTCCGCCGGCTGCGCGGGAGACAAGCGTTGACCCGCCCCGGCGGCCGGCCCACGGTGCCCCCCAATGCTTACCCCCGTGTTGCAGGCCCTGCTGGTGCTTCAGGATCGCGACCTGCAGCAACGGTCGCTCGCCGCCCAACTCCGGGCCGTGCCCGAGGACCAGGCCCGCGTCGAACGCCAGGTCGCGGCGGAGAAGGCGGCGATCGAGGCGGCGCGGGGTGAACTGAAGGAGCTGGAATCGCGCAAGAAATTGCTGGAGATCGAGATCAGCACGGCGGAGGGCAAGGTGGCGCAGTACCGGACGCAGCAGCTGTCGATCCGGAAGAACGACGAGTACCAGGCGATGGGCCAGCAGATCGCGGCCACGCTGGAGGCGATCGGGCGCCTGGAGGAGCAGGAACTGGGCGTGATGTTTGCGATCGACGAGGCTCGGAAGCGGTTCGACGCGGCGGCGGCGGTGCTGCAGGGCAACATTGCCGGCCACGAGGCCCGGTTGGCGGTGCTCCGGGAACGGGCGGCGGCCCTCACGGCGGAGCTCAAGGGCGCCGAGGAGGCGGTGGCGTCGGCGCGGACCGGCGTGGAACCCCTGCGGTTGCGGGCCTACGACCGGGTCGCGGCGCGCCAGATGCCCGTGGTGGTGGCCATCCACGGGGGCAAGTGCGGGGGCTGTCACCTGAAGGTATCCAGCGAGGTCGAGTCCGCCGCGCGCGCGAAGACCCCCGACCCGATCGCGCCGCTCCCGACCTGCGACCAGTGCGGCCGGATCGTCCACTGGGAAAGCTGAGGCCGACCGCGCGCGCCACGGGCGCTCGGCTCGTTTTGGGCGTGCCTCCGCGGCGGCGCGCGGGCCAGATGACGGCATGTTGCCCCGCCCCTCCTTGCCCCTCCGCCGCTCGTTCCTGGCGCTGACCGGCCTGCTGCTGACCCTTTCGCCGCTCCTGCCCGCCGCCGCCCCGTCCGGGCCGCCGCGCGTGCTGGTCGTGACCGTCACCACGGGCTTCCGCCATTCGTGCATCCCGTTGTCGGAACAGATCCTGGATCGGATGGCCCGCGAGGATGGGCGCTTCGCGGTCGACTTCGTGCGCCAGCCGGAGGGGATGCCCCGTCCGCCCTCGCGTCCTCGGCCCGGCCCGGCGGGGGAGGCGGATCCTGCTCACCAGGAGGCGCTGCGCCGCTTCGCCGAGGAGGAGCGCCGCTACCGCGAGACCTGGATGCCGCGCGTCGAGGAATCCCTCCGCCCCTTGCACCCCGCGAACCTCGCCCGGTACGCCGCGGTGCTCTTCGCCAGCACCACCGGGGATCTGCCCCTGCCGGACAAGCAGGGCTTCATCGACTGGATCGCCTCCGGCCGCGGGTTCATCGGGGTGCACGCCGCGACCGACACCTTCCATGGCTTCCGGCCGTTCATCGAGATGATCGGCGGGGAGTTCGCGCGCCACGGCCCGCAGGTGCCCGTCGAGGGCCTCAATGACGATCCCGCGCATCCGGCCGGACGTCCGCTGCCGGCCCGCTGGCCGGTGTTCGACGAGATCTACCAGTTCAAGGCCTACGCGCCCGAGCGCGTGCACAGCCTGCTGCGGTTGGACCGATTGATCCTCACGGCCGAGGACCTCAAGGCGGGGCGGGCGACGCCGGGGCACTACCCGCTGGCCTGGGCGCGCCGGCATGGCGAGGGCCGGGTCTTCTACACGGCGCTGGGGCACCGGGAGGACCTCTGGGATCCGGGCCGCGAGGAGAAGGGTGGCCGGCGCAATCCCCCCGAGGCCGCCCGGCTGTTCCAGGCGCACCTGCGCGGCGGCATCCTCTGGGCCCTCGGCTTGGAAGCGGGCCGGCCTTAGCCGGCCCCGCCGCGGCTCAGGCCAGAATCCCCTTCACGACGTGCCCGTGCACGTC
>JBMTAG010000128.1:0-9422 GCA_049428505.1 Opitutaceae bacterium
GCCCTGCCTGTAGGGGTGTCTTCCGCGGAAGGCTGAGATTGCGGCGCGACCGGCCGCTCGACCCTTCGAACCTGCCGGATCATGCCGACGAAGGAAACAGCAGGCGCCGCCCGTTGCGCCATTCCGGTGCGCCGGCGGCGCCCCCTTCAGCGACGGATCCCCAGGTTGCAGGCGACCAACCCATGCCACGCCTGCCCGTCCTGCTCCTCCTCCTGCCCGTCCTCGGCTCCGCCCGCGCCGCCGAGGCCCCCGCGCCCGCCGTGGCCCTCGCCCCGGTCCGCGTCACGGCCGACCTTTGGGGCACCGACCTCGACCGCATCCCCGCCAGCGTCACGGTCCTCGACGCCCCCGCGCTCGCCGCCGGCGCCGTCCGCCACTTCGGCGACCTGGTGGACCAGATTCCCGGGCTGACCTGGACCGGCGGCACCTCCCGCCCGCGCTACCTCCAACTGCGCGGCGTCGGCGAAAACTCCCAGTACGAAGGCGAGACGCCCGACTCCGCGGTGCGCTTTCTGGTGGATGACTTCGACTTCACCGGCCTCGGCGGGGTGGCCGGGACGTTCGACATGGACCAGGTGGAGGTGCTTCGGGGTCCGCAGGCCGGCGCCTTCGGGGCCAACGCCGCCGGCGGACTCGTCCGCCTCGTCACCACCGCCCCGTCCGCCCGCTGGTCCGGCCGCCTCGAGGGCACCGCCGGGAGCGATGGCCTCCGCGCCGCCGGGTTGGCCTTCGGCGGCGCGCTGGTGCCCGGAACGGACCCCGGCCGCCCCGCCTTCCGGCTGAGCCTGCACCGCCACACGGACGACGGTTTCCGCCGCAACCTGACCCTCGGTCGCGCCACCAATGCCCGCGATGAGACCACCGGCCGCCTCCGCCTCGCCACCACGCTGCCCACGGGCTGGCGGCTCGAGGCCGGCCTCCTCCACGCCCGCCTGCGCAACGGGTTCGACGCCTTCGCCTTGGACAACAACGGCCGGTTCACCTTCAGCGACCAGCCCGGCCGCGATGAGCAGGATTCCCGCGGCGCCAGCCTCCGGGCGATGTCCCCTGGCCCCGGCCCGCGGCTCACGGCCGTCACGCAGGTCACCCGCACCACCTCCCGCTACAGTTACGACGACGACTGGACGGCCGCCTCCTACCAGGGCTTCAGCGACCTCGGCCGCCGCCGCACCGCCTTCAGCCAGGAACTGCGCCTCGATGCCCCCGCGGCCCCCGCCCCCGGCGCGGCCCGCTGGACCCTCGGCGCCTGGGCCGGCCGTACCGACGAAACCTCCACCTACACCAACACGGACCCGGGGAACGTCCGCGGCCTTCGGACCGAGTACCGCGGCGACAACGGCGCGCTCTTCGGCCAGGCCGGCTGGGCATTGGCCCCCGGCACGCGCCTCACCGCCGGCCTCCGCGCCGAACGCCTCGAGTCCTCCGGCCGCGGCGTCCGCACGCGCTTCCGCCGGGCGCGCGGCACGTTCGACCCGGTCGTCACCTTCGCCCCCGCCTTCGCGGATTCCCTCGCCGGTGGTCGCCTCGTTCTCGAGCAGGATCTCGGCGCCGGCCGCTTGGGCTGGATCTCGCTGACCCGCGGCTACAAGGCCGGCGGGATCAATGTGGACGCCCGGATTTCGCCGCCCGCCGATCCGCTCACCTACGGCACGGAGGACCTGTGGAACCTCGAGGCCGGACTGCGCGGCCAGGCCTTCGGGGGACGTCTGCGTGGCGAGGCCACCGCCTTCTGCCTCGATCGCCGGCAGGTGCAGGTCCGCGACTCCGCCGGCTTCGGCGGAAACTACCGGTTCTTCACCGCCAACGGTGACACCGCCCGCGTCGCCGGCCTCGAGGCGGCCGCGACCTGGGTGCTCGCCCGCGCCTGGTCCGTGCAGGCCTCCGGATTCCTGCAGGACTCCGACCTTGCCCGCTTCCGCCTCGCCAGCGGCCTGCCCGCGGGAGGGCGCCGGCTCGCCAACACCCCGCGCCACGGCCACACCCTCGCCCTGCGGCACGGCGCCGGCCCCGGCTGGTTCGGGCGCCTCGAGCACACCGGCCGCGCCGCCCAGTTCGATTCGAACAACCACGACGAGGCCCGCCGCGCCTTCGGCGTCTGGAACGCCACGCTTGGTTACGCCACCCCCGCCTGGACGCTCACCCTCTGGGCCCGCAACCTGACGGACGCCGCCTACGACCAGCGGGTCTTCTTCTTCGGGAACGAGGATCCCGATTACGAGCCCCGGCGCTACACCTCCCGCGCGGATCCGCGGCAGGTGGGCGTCACCCTTGGGCGTTTGTTCTGAACCGCCCGCCGCCGCCGGCCCGGCTTCCGCTTGCCGGCCCGGCGCGCGGGCGCTTTGGTGCCTGCGATGATCTCGTTGCACGAAGGCAAGGGTGCCCGGACGAAGCGGTCCCGCGACCGCGCGCTCCTGCTGCACCTGGAGCTGACGGGCGCCCAGCCCCGCGTCTGGCGCCAGCTCCTCGTGCGCGAGTCGATGTGGCTCTCCCGGTTCCACGAGGCCATCCAGGTCGCCTTCGACTGGTTTGATTACCAGACGCATTCCTTCCAGTTCGACGACCTCCGCTACGGGAACCCGCTGCAGCGGGACGACCTCGTGGTCGAGGATGACCGGGACGTGACTCTGGCCACCGTGGACCTCGAGCACCGGGGCCGCGGCGTGTACCAGTATCATTTCGGCCCGGGTTGGCAGGTGGAGCTGCGGCTGGAGGGCATCCAGCCGCTCGCCAAGGGCAAGGTCTACCCGGTCTGCGTAGGCGGCGAACGCGCGGGGCCGCCCGAGGACTGCGGCGGGCTGGAGGCGTTCCACGACATGCTGGCGTGCATCCAGGAGCCGCACACCGAGCTGGGTCGCGAATGGCTCGAATGGCTCGGCCCCGAGTACGATCCGGCCGCCTGCAACGTCGCGGCGATCAACAAGGGCCTGCGCAAGGTCGGTCGCTGAACTGCTGAGTCCGGGTGCGGCCCGCCCCGCCCCGCGGCCTGCCCCTCCCTCACGTCGTCAGGCCCAATTCGCCCCGCGTGAGCTGGAAATCCACGTTCCCCTGCGCGGTCGCCACCGGCGTGTGCCGGCGGTCGAGGACCCGCGCCACCAGCGCCAGCAGGGCGTCGGCGTCCGCCGTCGGGTTTCCGGTCAGCGCCGCATCAATCTCCGCCGCCGCCGCGGCCGGAAGCACGCCCGGCGCGGCCACCTGCAGCACCGGCAACAGGGGATGCCCCTGCCGCGCGTGCTCCTGCACCACGGTCAGCGCCAAATGCGCCCCGCAGCCGCCCAGGCCGGTCAGGTTCTCGGTCCAGTGGCTGGATTCGGTCGCGACCACGTGCAGCCCCTCCTGGCTCAGCGGTTCGCCGTAGGCGAGGGTGGGGCGGGCCTCTTCGGCCCCCAGCACCGCCTCCCGAAACACCCCCGGCGCCAGCAGCGGATCCGACGCGGGCAGCAACACGGACCCTCCGGCCGCCAGCACGGTGGCCGCCACCGCCGCGAACGCGTGTGCCGTCGCGGGATCCGTCGCGCCCGCCGATTGCAGGGCCAGGCGCAGGCAGCCCGGTCCGCCCGTGACCGGCACCGCCGGCGGCAGCGTGGCGAGCCGCTCATCAAACCAGGCGTCAATCCGTGCCAGCACCCGCTCGATGCCCCCGTCGAGCTGCACGCTGGCCCAGCCGAAGCCCGCGGGATCGACGCCCGCCGCCGCGAGGTGGTGCCGCATCACGTCGTTCGGGACCTTCTCGCAGCCGTGCTCGAGCAGCAGCGCGACGGCGACGTTCGGGTGCGTCAGGTAGCCCCGGTAGGTGCGGTGCAGCAGCTCGTACATCGTCTGCCCGCCGAAGCCGCAGCCCTCCGTGTGGGTGAAACCGAGGAAGCGCGTCACCCCGGCCGCCTTACCCGCCGCACGGGCATTGAGGCGCTCGGCCGCCAGCCGCGCGATCTGGGTGGAACAGAGGCTGGTGGGCAGCACGAGCCCCACTCGCTCCGTCGCGGGGCGACCATCCGCCCGGCGGAAGACCGCCAGCGCCGGCGGGGTTGGCCGCGGCGCGCAGGTCGGGGTAACGGCGAGCGGGCGCCCCTCCGGCGGGGTCCGGGCCCGCAGCGCGGCCAGGCGGGAGGTGTCGGTCTGCCGCCAATTGCGCCACAGGGAAACCTGGGCGTGGCCGGCGCGCTCGCCTTGGGTGCGCGCCCCGCCCGCCGTCGCCAGCAGCTGTTCGAAGCCGTCGGCCACCACCACCGCCATCGGTTCGCCGTCGAGGTAACGCCCGGCGTTGAGGTCCATCTCGTTCCGCAGCAGCTCGTGGCGCCGCGTCGTGGTGGTGATCTTGAGGGTCGGGACGAACGGGAAATTGGTGATCGAGCCGTTGCCGGTCACGAAGAGGATCAGGTTGCAGCCCGCGCCCACCTGGCCGGCGATCCCCTCGAGGTCGTTGCCCGGCCCGTTCATGAAGGTGAAGCCCGGCGCCGGCAGGTCGCGCAGCGGCTGGGCGTACTCGATCACGGTGTCCAGGCGGCTGCGCGGATCCTTCTTGTGCACGGCCCCGAGGGATTTCAGGGCGATGTTATAGAGCCCGCGGAACCGGTTGCCGGCCGAGGGGTTGCTCTCGGCGGTGAGCCCGTGCCAAGCCATCTTGTCGCGGAACCGATCCAGCATCGCCAGGAAGGCCTGCGCCGTGGCCGCGTCGCGCACGTTGCCCAGCAGGTGCGCCTCCCCACCCATGGTCTCATCGGTCTCGGTGAGCACGCCCGTCGCGCCGTGGCGGATCGCCTCGTGCACCAGGGCGCCGGCCAACGGGTTGCCCGAGACGCCGGAAAACGCATCCGAGCCGCCGCATTGCAGGGCGATGCGGAGCCCGCTCAGGGGCTCCGGGGTTCGCCGCTCCGCCGCGACCGCAGGCAACCACTCCCGGATGCGCCGCTCGCCCTCGGCCAGATCCGCCTGCAGCCCGCGCCCCAACGTCAGGAACCCGTGACGCACGGCATCCAGCGGATACCCCTCCGCCCGCATGAACCGCTCCAGGCGGGCGTTGTGGATCGGCTCGACCCCAAGATCGACCGCCAGCACCGCGCCGACGTTGGGATGGACGAGGAAGCCGGCGAGCGCGCGGAGGATCTCCGGCGCGTTGTTGGGTTCCTCCCGGTCCCCGCCCTCGGTGTGCGCGAGGGGCACGATGCCATCGAGCTCCGGGTGCACGCGCGCGAGGGGGCGCAGGCGGTCCGCGAGGAGGCGCACGTAGCTGGCGGCGCGCGAGGAGGTGCCGACGATCGCGATCACGTTCCGCGTGCCGATGCCGCGGTTCCCCGGGCGCCGGTAACCGGCGAAGGTGCGGGGCGCCTCCGCCGGCGGCACGGGCACCCCGGGGCGGAAGGTCGCCGCGTCGAACTGGTACGGCGCCAGCACGTCGGCAAAGTTCGCCCGCTCCGGCAGCCGCGCCCCCGCCACCTGCCGGACCCGGAGGCCTTCCAGCATCGCGGCGTTGGCGACGTAGTCCCCGGGCGCGATCGGCGCGAGGGCTCGCCCGAACGGGTGCCCCCACGAGAGCAGCGGCGCGTCGGCCGCGATCGGGGCGACCGCGAACCGATGACCCTCCAGCACGGTGTGCGGCAGCGCCCGGTCACCGCCCGCGAACGCCAGCACCTCGCCCGCCTCCAGCCGGCGCACGGCGATGGCGACGTTGTCCCCCGGCGCGGGGAGACGCGAGACGGCGGCGAGCGGCAGGCTCACGGACGGGGGCGGGCGGCCGCCTGCAGCAACGGGATCAGCGGCAGGTCGGCCGGCGCCAGGTCCCACTTCCCGAGGTCCTCCGGCCGGACCCACGCGAGGCCCACGTGCTCAAGGGTGTAGGGCGCCGGGCTCCCGGGCGCGAGGTGGCAGGTGAACGGATGCATCTCGACGGTCACCTTCTCGTAATCGTGCAGGTACACCGGCCAGGCCTTGCCGGGGATCACCCGGATGCCCAGCTCCTCCTTGAGCTCGCGCGCCAGGGCCTCGAGGGGCGTTTCCCCCGCCTCGATCTTGCCCCCGGGGAACTCCCATTTCATCGGGAGCGCCTTGGTGGGCGGGCGCCGCCCCAGCAGGAAGTAGCCGTCGACGTCCTCCAGCAGCGCCGCAACGACCGGGATCGGCACCCGCGGGTTCATCGCGCGCCGACCCCGAGGAGATGCCGCAGGGTGTAGCGCTCGAGCGCCTCGTAGTCCCGCGCCGCCCGGTACTGCTCGACCAGCGCCCGGTCGTAGGTGCGCACCTTGTCGACGAGGTGCAGGAACAGTTCGCGGCTCGTCCGCAGATGGTCGACCACCGGGCTGCCCGCCTGCGTGCGCATCGCCTTCACGTCGAGGCCCACGAATTCCCCGCGCCGCCCGTAGCCGCCCTCCTCCAGCACGCGCACCTGGTTGAAGGCCGCGCGCAGGTTCGCCGCGCCGAAGTTCTTGTCCTGATCGTACTTGAGGCCGTTCTGGTCGTTCAGGTGGACGCTCCCCAGCTTGTCGTGGGCGAGGCAGAACGCCATCTCGTCGCTCGGGTCCAGGTTCGCCAGCAGGGCGTGCGCGCTCTCGATCACGACCTTCACGCGCCGGGGATCGGCGGAGGCGTAGCCGAGGGCGACCGCGTGGCCGGCCGTGGGCACGTACGCCAGGTCGGTCGGCTCATTCGGCTTCGGCTCGATCCAGATTTCCACTTCCGGGTCCGACGCCAGCACCTGGTTCACGGTCTCCAGCAACCGCTGGTAGGCCAGGCGCGCGTCCTTGGCCTCGCGCACGTAGGTGCCCTCCCGGGCCAGCCAGAGCACGATCGCGCGGCAACCGATGGCCCGGGCGATGTCGACGCACTTCCGCGTCCGCTCCGCCGCGTAGGCCCGGTCCTCCGCCCGGTTCGCGGTGTAGGCGCCGTCCACCGTCTGGGCCGCGAACCAGAGCCGCGGCGCCACGAACTCGGGCGTCAGGCCCTCGTCCCGCAGCATCCGCGCCACCTCGGCCGCCCGCGCCGCGAGCTGCGGGGCCGTCATCGCGTCGAGGTCCGGGACGACGTCGTCATCGTGGAACTGCACGCCCTCGAACCCCAATTGGCGGTAGAGTGCGAACTTGCGGTCGTGCGGGTAGGGCGCGCGGACGTCGGGCCCGAAGGGGTCGGCGCCCTCGCTGATGTTCCAGGGGCCGAACGAGAACCGGTAAACGGTGGGGGTGGACATGGGAGAAAAGGGTGGGGGGGTCACGCCTGCCAGCGCCCGTAGATGCCGCAGGGCAGGACCTTGCCGTCGCGCTGGATGGGCAGGCCGACCTCGCCCGCCGTGATCGTGCCGCCGCGGCCGGCGAGGAGCTCGGCGAGAAGGTTGGCGACCACGGTGGGGGACAGGCGCGCGGTGTAGGCGTTGATCAGGACGAACAGCGGCCGCGGCCCCAGCAGCCGCCCGCACTCCACCAGCAGCTCCCAGAGGTGGTCCTCCAGCCGCCACATTTCCCCGGCCTGCCCGCGGCCATAGGTCGGCGGGTCCATGATGATGGCGTCGTAGGTGCGGCCGCGCCGGACCTCGCGGCGGACGAACTTCAGGCAATCGTCGACCAGGTAGCGGATCGGGGCCTCGCCGAGCCCGCTCAGGGCGGCGTTCTCGCGGCACCACTTGACCATCCCCTCGGCGGCGTCGACGTGGCACACGGCGGCCCCCGCCCGCGCCGCCGCGACGGTCGCCGCCCCGGTGTAGCCGAAAAGGTTGAGCACCTGCACCGGCTCCGCCTGCGTCGCCCGCCGCTCGCGGATCCGCGCCGCGCACCACTCCCAGTTCACCGCCTGCTCCGGGAACAGCCCCGTGTGCTTGAACGAGGTCGGGTGGATGCGGAAGGTCAGGTCCAGCGGTTCGTAGCGCAGGCGCCACGCGTCGGGCAGCGTCCGGCGGAACTCCCAGCGTCCGCCCCCCTGTTCGCTCCGGTGATAAAAGCCGTCCCATTCCTCCCAAGGGGCGCCGCGCTCCCGCCCGTGCCGCGGCCACAGGATCTGCGGATCCGGGCGCACCAGCGTGTACTCGCCCCAGCGCTCCTGCTTCAGGCCGTCCCCGCAGTCCAGCAGCGCGTAATCCCGCCACTGGTCGGCGACCAGCAGGGCGGGGCGGGCGGGAGCGGCGGCGGCGGGCATCAGGGAAGGGCGCAAGGCAACCGTCCACGCTCCCCGCTGTCGAGCCGCCGGTGGCCCCGCGTAACCCGGAATTCAGGGTAACCATTGACCCTCCCGGCGGCCGGCTCACGGTGCCCGGTTCCGCGCTCCTTCCCTCCCCGCCATGAAATCCACCCTGGCCCTGCCGCTCCCGGTCGCCTTCCTCCCGGCGCTCCTCCTCCTGCCCGCCCTGCTTTCGGCCGACGTGGTCGAACTTCGCGGTGGCTCCCGCCTGGTGGGCAAGATCACCCGCATCGACGGGGGCAGCGTGGTCCTCGCCACCGACTTTGCCGGGACCGTCACCCTCAAGCAGTCCGAGGTCACCGCGCTTTCCACCGAAGGCCCGGTGGCGGTGCGCTTCGCCAACGGCACGCGGATCGACGGGGTCGTTTCCAGCCCCGCCGCCGGCCGCCTCCGCGTGGCCAACGCCGAGGGCGAATTCACCTCCGACGTGGCCAAGGTCGCCGCCTCGTGGGCCGCGGGCGAAAAGGACCCGGCCGTCGCCGCCTTGGAGCGCGGCTGGACCTACGAGGCCAGCACCGACATCAACGGCAAGAACGGCAACAAGGATCAGCTCGGCACCTCCGCCAGCGTGCGCGCGATCCTCAAGGGCGCCACCGACACGCTTCAGTTCTTCGCCGCCTATGACCGGCAGGTGACGGACGACGAGAAGTCGGCCGACCAGTTCAAGGCGGGGGTGGATTATCAGGTCAATTTCAAGGGCAAGTTCTCCTGGTACGCCCGCGATGAGGGCGGGTTTGACCGGATCAAGGACATCGAACTCTACAACGTGGCCGCGACCGGCATGGGCTACGACATGATCAAGGCGCCGCAGCAGACGCTCACGGGCCGCTTCGGTCTCTCCTTCCGCTATGAGGGCTACCGCAACCCCGCCACGATCGACGTGAAGAGCGCCGGTCTCGACTTCGGCTTCGCGCATCGCCTCGAGCTGGCGAACTCGGTCCTGGTGAATCGCTTGACGGTGGTGCCGGCGTTCGAGGACTTCGCCAACTATCGGGCGATGCACGAGAGTTTCTACGAGCTGCCACTGGCCAATCCGGCCTGGAAGCTGCGCCTGGGTCTGGCGAACGATTACAACAGCGAGCCCGGGCTGGGCGTGCAGAAGATGGACACTTCCTACTTCACGCGGCTGGTGCTGAACTGGCGTTGAGGCTGGCGGGTTCCGTGCCGAGGGCGCCCCGCCCAACGGCCTGCTTCCGGCTCAGGGGGTGAGCCACAAAAGGCGCAAAGGGTCGAATCCGCGGTCGGGGCCGTGCGTGGCGTCCATAGAC
>JBMTAG010000129.1:0-9180 GCA_049428505.1 Opitutaceae bacterium
CGGCTACCGCAGCACGACCCCGGCCCGCCCGGGCGGCGGGGGCGCTGCCGCCCGCAGCACGCGGTGGTTCACCGGCCGCCGCTGGTCCGCGGTCAGGGGCGGCAGCTCCGGCAACGCGTCCGCCCGCGCCTCCCGCAGCCAATACCGCGCCAGCGCCCGGAAATTATCCCACCGTTCCGCGAGGAAGTGATCCCGGGGGGTCATCGCCTGCCCGTCGCCCACGAGCGGCGGCGCCCCGGCCGCCTGCCGCAGCAGGCTCCGCCATTCGGTGAGGAGGCGGTCGAGGTCGCCTCGCCCCGCGGTCTCCACCTCCTCCAGCACCTCCCGGCTGCGCGCCCCCTCGGCCACGACCGCCCGCACCGCTTCCGCCCCGCCCGCCCCATACTGCACCGGCACCCCCTCCCGCAGCCACCCCTCGATGGTGAGACGCCGGTACGCGCGCCCGCAGGCCTCGGCCAGGCGCCCCAGCCAACGCGGGTTGGTGCCCGTGAACCGGTCGCCTGCGAACAGGTTCGCGGTGTCGAACAATAGGTCATCCAACGGGTACCGGTGGTCTTCCAGCGCGGCCGCCAACGCGAGGCCCTCGGGGCCGAGAAACCCCGCCACGATCTCGCCGCGCACGGTCAGGCGCAGCCTCCGGTCCAGCACGCCCGTGCGCTGCCATTGCCAGAGCAGCGTGGGCTCCGGGGAAAGGTCGAGGCAGGCGGCCCGCTGCGGGCACGTGGGACACGCGGGACTCGGGTTGCGGTCCCGGCGCACGAGGCGCGCGCGGCCGGTATCGGTGCGCTCGCCACAGGGCAGGGTCGCCGCCAACTCGGGCGGCGTCTGCTCGGTCCCGAGGGGCAGGCTTTCCTCGCTGAAAAAGCGGGCGGAAGCCGCACGCGCCAGCTCCCCGGCCTCGCGGCCGCCACGGAGCTGCCGCAGGAGCACCGCCCACGGCAAGGGCACCGCGCGGCGCAGGCGCAGCGGCTCCGCCCGCCGCAGCCGCGGAGTGCCCGCACTCACCAGCACATAACCCGCCTCGTCGAGGCCGCGGCGCCCGGCCCGGCCCACCATCTGGAGCAGGTCGTGCGGCGCGATCTCGCGCTCGAGATGATCGTGACGGTAAGCCGCGGCGGTGATGAGGACGGAGCGGAGGGAAAAATTGATGCCCGCGCTCAGACCCAGGGTGGCGACCACGGCGCGCAGTTGCCCGGCCTTGGCCAACGGCTCGATCGCGCCGGCCCGCTGCGCGTAACTCAGGCCGCTGTGGTGAAACGCCACCCGCGCGCGCAGCAGGCGACTGAGGACCGGGCCACACAGCTGCTCCTGCTCCGGCGTGAGGGTCAGCGGGTCCGCCAGCGGCAGCTCCCGCGCAAATTGGCGCGCCAACCGCTCGGCGTCCGCGCGGTGCGGCGCGAAGACCAGCACCGGCCCCAGGCCCTCGCGCAGCGCGCCCGCCACCCGACGGCTCCAGAAACCCTCGATGCAGCGCGGCAGGCCGTGCACCAGCTCGTCCACCTCGACCTCCTCCAGCTGGACCGGCCGCTCATGGTGGGCGATGACCTCGGGCTCACGGCCCAGCCGGCGGAACCAAGCGGCGACATCCTCGGGATTAGCCACGGCGCCCGACAGCAGCAGCAGTTGCAGATCCCGCGGCGCCGAGAGCAAAACCCCCTCGTAATGGTTCCCGCGGTGCGCGTCGGCCAGCCAATGGTATTCATCCACCGCCAGCAGCCGGAACGGCTCCTCGCCCGTCCCGCCCACCCCGTCGACGATCCGTCCCTGCACCGCCTCGAGGGTCGCGACGACCACCGGGGCCTCCGGGCGAACGCACAGGTCGCCGGTCATGATGCCCACCTCCCAGCCGCGGGCGCGCCACTCGGCGAACTTGTCGTTCGCGAGGGCCCGGGTGGGGACCGTGAACAGGGCGCGCCGGGCGAACGCGGTCTGTTCGACCCAGCGCTCGAAGACGTAGGTCTTCCCCGCCCCGGTGGGCGCACTCACGATCACATCCCGCCCCGCGCGCAGCCCGTGCAGCGCCAGCGCCTGCCACCGGTCGGGCAGCATCAGCTTCTGCAGGCCGGCGAAGGCGTCGTGGAGCACGCGCCCAACGTGCCCGCGCCGCGAGGCCCGTCAATCGGCGGCGCGTTTACCGCCGGTGCGCGGGAGCCGCTCAGGGCGCGGCCACGGTCGCGGCGGGCGCGATCCGCGCGATGCGCTCCGGCAGGAGGGCGTAAAGGGCGCCATCCGGACCGGGCACGACGTGCCGGATGCGGCCGAGCTCCTTGAAGATGACCTCCTGGGCCACGACCTTGCCGTCCCGCAGCTCGATCCGGCGCAGCTCCTGCGCCGCGAGGGACGCGAGGAACAGCTGGCCCTTCCAGCGCGGGAACAGATTCCCGTCATAGAAGCTGATGCCGCAGACCGCGAGGGACGGCACCCAGTAGGTCACCGGCTGCTCCATCCCCGCCTGGCTGGTGATCTGGGTGATGGCGTCGCCGTTGTACTCCATCCCGTAGGTGATGACCGGCCAGCCGTAGTTGCGGCCGCGCTCGACCAGATTCAGCTCATCGCCGCCCCGCGGGCCGTGTTCGGTGCTGTAGAGACGGCCGGTGGCCGGCTCGAGGGCGAGGCCCTGCGGGTTGCGGTGGCCGTAGCTCCAGATGGAGGCGAGCGCTTTGGGATCCTGGACGAAGGGATTGTCCGCCGGGACGCGTCCGTCGTCGTGCAGGCGATGGACCTTGCCGATGGGCAGGCCGAGGTCCTGCGCCACGCTCTTGCCGCCACGTTCGCCGATCGTGAGGTAGAGGAAGCCGGCCCGGTCGAAGGCGAGTCGCCCGCCGAAGTGCACGCCCCCCGCCTTCACGTAGTGCTCGGTCCGGGCCTGGTAGATGGTTTCCTGCTCGATCAGGGTGTTGTCCTTGATCTTGCCGCGCACCACGCGGGTCAGGCTCACCGGCTCACCCTTGGCGTTGCGCTGCGGATCGCTGAAGGCGAAGTACACCCAGCCGTTACGCGCATGGTCCGGGTGCGGGACGACGTCGTAAAGGCCCGCTTGGCCGCCGGTGTCGACCGCCGGGAGGCCGAGCAGGGGCCGCGGGGCCAGCTTGCCCTTCTCGATCAGAAACGCATGCCCGCGCTTCTCGGTGGCGATCGCGAGGTCCGGCTTAAGGAACGCGAGGGAGTACGGCTCCTTCATCCCGCCGACCCAGGTTGACACCTGGTACTCGTGCAGCTGGCTGCGGGCGGTCACGAAGTCCGCCGGCTTGGCGAACTGGAGCTGACCGGCCGCGTGCAACGCGCGCTGCTCGCGGATGTAGATCACCATCGCGCGGATCTCCTTGTCCGGGATGGCGCTGCCCCACGCAGGCATGCCCTTTTCCGGAAACCCCTGCCGGATGCTGCGCGCGAGGCTCTCGTCGTCGCCCCCCGCGGTCCAGACGTCGTCCAGCAGCGACCCCGCCTGCGCCCCCTGCAGCTTGTCGCCGTGGCAGTTGGCGCAGAGTTGCTGGTATCGCTGGGCGACGTTGTTCGGGCGGGGCTGGCCGGCGGCGAGGACGGCCGCGCTGGCGAGGGCGAACGCGGCGGCAAGGGAAGCGCGGGTAAGGGTGGTCACGGCGGCCGAGCAAAGACGCATCGGCGCGACGGGCGCAATCCCGGTTTCGGCCCATGGAAGCTCCGCCCGGCACTCGGCCGGAATCGGCGTCCGGCTCAGTTCAACAGGAGATGGAAGACCCGCAGGGCCTCACCCCCCGGCTCCCCGGCGGGCCGCGCCACCACCCGAACGCGACAGCGGTGCCTACCCTCTGGCAGCCCATCGGCAAGGATGAGCGCCCAAGGGAGGTGCAGGGATGCGCTCCAGCGCGTCCACGTGTCGACAGGCGCAAACGGACCGCCGTCGAGGCTCACCTCGAGGCGGGCGGTGTCCGGACCGGCGGTCAGAAAGAGCCCTGCCGCAGTACCATTGAACTCGAATTCCAGCTCGGTGCCGGCGCCCGTGGCCACCAGCGCGGGCACGCCGACGAAGCCCGGCCGCGTCGCCTTGCCATCCGCGGCTCGCCACGCGGGATCAAGGGTGACGCCGCGACCGGCGCGGATCGTCGCCACATTCCCGAGGCGGCCGCGGAAGTAGCTCGCCGGATCGAGCGGTTTCGGCGGCAGCGCGGCGGGCGGCGGCCCCGGAACCGCGCGTCCCGCCCACGCCGCATCGAGCAGGCGGGCGATCGCGTCCGCGTAGACCTCGTGGCCGAACGGGGAAGGATGGAGGTTGCGGAAGTCCTTTTCCCACGAGAACTGCCCCGCGTCGATCCGCGCCGTCACCTCGCGGGCCAGATCCAGCGACGGGTTCCCGTAGGCCGCGGCCACCCGCTCGTGCTCGCGGATCGCCACCGGCACGCGTCCCGCCCGGTAATCCGCGAGATGCTCAGGCATCGCGAAGTGCAGGTGGACGATCCCCATCCGCGGATTCGCGAGGCGCGCCTGCCGGACCACGCCCTCCATCCCCCGCAGCATCCGCGCCGGCTGGTCGGGGATGTTGGTCGCATCGTTGACGGCCGCCTCGACGAACAGGAGGTCCACCGGCCCCCGCGCCAGCACGTCGCGGCTGAACCGGAACGCGTGCGGGACCGACCCGAGGGAACCGATGCCCGCGGCCACGAAGTCGAACTCCGTCCGCGGGAAGCGACGGCGCAGGTCTGCCATGACCCGCTCCCGCCAACCGCTCATCGCCGTGATGGAGCCGCCGAGGAACGCCACCCGCGCCGGCCCGCCGGCCTCGAACCGGGCGCGCGCCTGGGGCAGGCCCTGCCGGAGGACGAAGAACTCCTCCCCGCCCGGCAACCGCGCCGGATCGTAACCGGGGGGCCGCCCGGGGTCGGCCGCCCGCGCCGCGGGCACGAGGCCGAGGGCAACGAAGGTCAGCAGCCAAGCGGGAAGTAACCGGCAGGGGAAAGTCCGGAGCATCCCCTTCGATGATGGTCCGCCCGGGGGCAGGCAAGGCCTGCGCCCCGCCGGAACGGATTCTCCCGAATGAACTTCCGTCCCGATCCGCGGCTGCAGCCGCGGCCACATCCCACCGCGGCTAACGCCCCGGTCCCAGGACCCGCCCACTCCGGCTCAGCTCAGCGTCTCCGCCGGGATCGCCGCGAGGTCGGGTTCACCCGGGATGCCGAAGGGCGCCGCGTTCAGCGAACCGATCCGGAGCTCACCACCCGGCAGGTCGAGCCGGGGCACGCCGTCCGCCATCGGCACATAGAGGTCCGGATGATGCCGGCGCGCGTGCTCCTGGAGCGCCGCCGGAAATTGCCGCAGGCCCGCGAAGTAATGATGCCCGTTGCGCTCGACGCTGGTCACGCCCAACGCCGCCTGCGCCGCAAGGTCCTGCAGGGGCGAGATGGGCCCGACGCTCCCGAGATCCTCGCCGCTGTGCACCGCCGGCAGCCCCGCCTCCCGCCGCCGCGCCAACCGGCCCGCGTGGACGACGCTCTTGAGGACACCCTTGCAGTTCTTGTGGCTGGTGCCCGCATAACCCAGCTGCAGCGCCACGCGCAGGTCATCCAGGCCCGCGTCACTCTCATCGATGATGATCGGCGGCCGCTCCGGCCACTCGCGCGCCAAGGTCCCCAACGCGGGGCTCAGGGCGACGTCGCGATGCCACGGCTGCTCCACGTAGAGCACGGTCGGCCAGAGCGCGGCGAGCGCGGGATCCGCCCGCAATTCGGCGAAGTAGTCCCGGAACGCGGCCACCTCCCGGAAACTCTCGTTGCCATCGAGGGAACACGCCGCGCCCCCCGGCACCGCCGCCAGCACCCGCGCCATCCGCGCGAGGCGGTCGCGATCGCGGGCCGCGTCGCCGTTCACCTTCAGCTTAAAATGCCGCTGCCCGTAGAACGCCACCACCTCCTCCAAAGTCTGCGGCAACCCATCCGCCAGCCGCTCGCCCGGCGGCACGTCCGCCGCGGTGATCGGATCCGCGAGGCCCACGGTGTGCCGGGAATGAATCCGCTCCGGCGGACGCGCGGGCAAAAAGTCCGCCGGCCGCAGCCCCGCCAGCTCCGGGTCCAGCGCCGCGAGTTCGAGGCCGAACAGATCCCCGCGCAGCGCCGCCGAGAGGGTCGCCCCGTGCGCCCGACACACCGCATGCAGCAACGCCCGCTCGACGAATGAAGTGCCGAAGTGCGCCAGCAACGGCGGCACTCCCGCCCCGGACGCCCACGCGGCCTGCGCGGCGTACACCTCCCGCCAGAAGGCGAACGGCGTCGCGGCCCGCACCTCCACCGCGCGCGCCACCGCCCCCCGGATGACGCCGAGCATGGCCGCGATCTCCTCGTCCAGCGGTTGCCGCGGATCCTTGGTGAACCACTTCGGCGGCAGCAGGTCCGCCGCCAAGCCCCACTCGCGCCCGCCGGGCAGTTCGAAGGTCAGCCGCAGGATGACCTGCGGCACGTCGGTCATCGTCGCGATGCCGTAGCGGAACGGCATCCGGGCGCGCAGCTCCAGCCGGTGCAGGACGGCGGCGACGAGGCGGATCATCGCAGGACGCGGCTCAGGCGGGTGGAAACAGCCCCGCATGGTGGGCGTCGGGCGTGAAGACCCCGCCGCTCGCCGCGTAGTACGCGTCATCCAACTCAAAAACTCCCGCACGGGTCTGCGCCCAGGCCGCTTCGGGCGACGGATGATGCGCGCGCATCGCGTCCCAGTTCCGGTAATTCTGGTGCCCGTTGGTCTCGAGCAGGCCAAGGCCGCCGAGGCCGGGGAACGGCGCGAGGCGGGCGGCCACGTTCTTGTTCCACTCGACGAGCCGCGGACTCACGGTGAGGTCGGCGCAGAAGCAGGGCACGCCGCGCTCGTGGGCCAGTTGCGCGATGCGCAGGGACATCGACAGGGTCTTCGCGATCGGCTTCAGCGCGATCGCCCGGTAACCCATCTGGATCCGCCGCAACGCGTCCGCGTCGGTGTGCGCGCTCTCGTCGGCCGCCAGCCGCACCGGCACGTCGGTCACGTCCACCTCGAGCTCCTCCGGGAACGGCTCCTCCACCAACGCGATCTGGTCGAACGCGCCGATCTTCCGCGCGTGGTCCAGCAGGCGCAGCAGCGTCTCCTTGCGCTCGTAGCGCCCGTTGGCGTCGAAGTAATACGGCAGGCGCCCGTCGGCCGTGTGCGGGGTGCGCGCGCCCCCGATCGCCGCGTGGATCGCCGAGATCCGCGCCATGTCCTTCGCCAGCATCTCCTCCTGCGTGCCCGGCTGGCCCAGCTTCACCTTGAGGAAGAAGTAGCCCTGCTCCACCGCGCCGCGGATCTCCTCGATCGGCACCGCGTACGCCATCAGCGGGATGCTCGCGACGCGGCGATGACGCGACGCCAAGGCCGGGCGGTACGCGGCCGGCACGAGGTCGTCGAACGAGGTGATGCCCCGCTCCGCCGCGTACAGCAGCCACACCGCGAGATCGACGCCCACGAGGGCGTTCAGGGTGAACGTCTCCCGCAGGTCGCGTTGGCCCGTGAGCACCCGCGCGTGCGCGTGCACCTCGTGCCGCAACTCCTCCAGCAGCGCCATCGGATCAGTGAAGCGGACGCCCTTCAGTCGCTGCACCGCCCACTCGGTCACGGCGTACATCAGGGCGTTGCCGCCGCTCTCGGAATGCGCCGCGAACACCCGCGCATCGCTCCAGAGCACACCCTGGGTGCACAGGCCGATCCCGCGCCGGCCAGAAGATCCCTCGAGCAGGGTGGCGCTCTGCCAGATCTCCGATTGGTAGCCGCCCTTGAAGCCGAAGGGCCGCACGAGCGGCTCGCGCTCGAAGTTGGCCCCGACGCGGGCAATGGTGATGGGGCCGGGTGCGCTCATCAGCTGATGCCCGCCTGCGCCATCCAGCCTCGCAGGGTGTCGACATCCTTCCGCATCAGCGCCGGGAACTGCTGGCGCTTGTCCGCCTCCGACAGCGGCGCGCGCTCAAACGGCGGATACTCCAGGTGCAGCGACATCGGCCCCGCCAGCTGCAGCTCCCGCACCAAACGCAGGTAGGCCGCGTACGGGACGATCCCCCGGCCGAGCGGGACGTTGTCGATGGCGGCCTTGCCCGGCGCCTGCTCCCAGCGGAAATCCTTGATGTCGGTGCAACGGATCCACGGCGCGAGCAGCCGGAGGGTGATGGGCCACGACTGACCCGCCTCGGCGACGGCATGGCGGATGTCGAACTGCACCCCCAGCCAGCGGGGATCGATGTCCTTGAGGAGCTCGTACAGATCCCACATCGGGCCGCCGACGCGAGGGCCGGCGTGGTTCTGGATCGCCCCGTGCAGGCCCAGGCTCTGGTTCAACGCCGCCAGATCCCGCAGCTGCGGCCGGAGCGCGTCGAGGCTGCCCTTCACGCCCTTGCTGAAGTCGTAGTTGAAGAAGCCCAGGCGATAGTACTTCACCCCCACCTTGGCCGCGGTGCGCAGGAGCTTCTCGGCGTGCGGCGTCTGCAGCCCTTGGATCTCGGTGGTGATCATCTCGACCTTCACGCCC
Source organism: Opitutaceae bacterium (assembly GCA_049428505.1). Classification (GTDB taxonomy): domain Bacteria; phylum Verrucomicrobiota; class Verrucomicrobiia; order Opitutales; family Opitutaceae; genus ER46. The sequence goes on from JBMTAG010000129.1 coordinate 8,492, forward strand.
GCCGCCCGGCACGCGTCCACTGCGCGCGGCAGGTCCTGCTCCACCCTTTCCGGCAGGACATGGCCCTGCGCGTTGCGCACCGTGAAATCGACGCCATCCGCGCCCGCGGCCTTCACCATCGCCGCCGTATCCGCCCAGGACATCCAGTGCAGCGGCTTGGAGAAGACGTGCAGCGCGGTCTTCCCACCCTTCCACGCCGGCAGCGGCGCCGCGGCCGCCTCCTTCTTCCGGCCCTCCGCCGCCGCCAGCGGGGCGAGGGGCAGGACGGCGCCGACGGCAGCCAGGCGGGAGACAAAATGACGGCGGGACTCGGGGGCGGGAACGGAGGGGTGCATCGGGCGCGGAGGTTGCGCGGCCGACCGGGCAAAGGCAATGGCGGCGGCGGTCCTCCCGCGCCCGGCGCCGGAGCTTCAGCGCCCGGTGCGTCGCCCGCCCAGCTTGGTCCCGCACCCGCAATCACCCCCGCAACCCGGCCGCCGTCGGCGCCGCCACCACCCCACCAGCAGCCCCACCAGCGCTCCCACCACGATCGCCAGCGCCAACTTGGACTGGAGGTCCGCGTTCATGCCTCAAAAGCCCAGCGCCCGGCCGCCCTGATAGACGAGGAACGTCAGGATCCACGCGGTGCCGGTCATGTAGGCCAGCTGGAACAGCGGCCAACGCCACGAGTTGGTCTCCCGCTTCACCAC
>JBMTAG010000130.1:0-9033 GCA_049428505.1 Opitutaceae bacterium
AGCCGGGGCGCGCCGCCCCGGTCAGGGCCGGCGGCAACGCAGGCCGCGTCGCCCTATCCTGCGATTTGGGCCCTTCGGTCCCTTGCCGCGGCGAACTTTGCTTCGGACCAATTCCTGCATGGGCTTCAAACCGCATTTGCGCCGGCTGCAGCACGTCTGGATCGAGCATCCATGCTACTTCGTGACCACCTGCGTGCAGGGTCGTCGGCCGATCCTCGCCACTCCCCTTGCGCAATCGGTTTTGGTGGAGGAGTGGCGTCGCCTAGCAGATTCGGTGGCCTGGCAGGTGGGGCCGTACGTGATCATGCCCGATCACGTGCATTTCTTCGCCACGCCGGCTCCGGCGGCCTCGCGGGACCTGTCGTATTGGATTGGTCGCTGGAAGCGGGCGACAGCCACACGATTGAACCGTTTCTCCCATTGGGAGCTTCCATTCTGGCAGCCCGGTTTCTTTGACCACGTGCTGCGTTCTGCCGCCTCGCGGGGGGAGAAGTGGGATTACCTGCGCCAAAATCCGGTGCGGGCTGGCTTGGTTACGGATGCCGCCCAGTGGCCTTACATGGGGAGCGTCCATTTTCAATGAAGGCAAAAGGATACTCCGCAGTGGGTCGCCACAGCCGGGGCGTCGCGCCCCAGCTACACCAGAGGAGGGCAGTTCCGCATGGCCGCGGTTCGATGCAGCCGGGGCGCGCCGCCCCGGTGTAGGCGGACGGAAACCGGATCCGCGAAAACCCTTGGCTGATTGATTCGCGCACTGGGGTGCAACGGGATTCCTTTGCCGTGGAAGATTGGGACCGCTCCGCGGCCGGGGAGGCGGGAGTCACGGCCGGGGTGGCGCGCCCCAGCTACACCAGACAAAGGTATTTCCGAATGGGGGGCGACGCTCCGCCTAACGCCCGCCGACGTCGGTCAGCATTTGGCCGAGATGCGCTGGTATTGTCTCGCCATGAGTTCCTCGCCCGCTCCCCTCGTCACCCTCTGGGGCCTTCGCCTCCTCCACCTCAGCCTGGAAAGCGTCGGGGGCGTCTCCTTCCCCGGGATTCCGGCGCGCCGGGCCAAGCCGAAGGACGAGCTGGACCTGATCCTGGACGAACTGGAGGAGAAGGCCGGCCCGTCGCGGCGCCCCAAGCTCCCGCGGACGCCCTCCCGGCTGCAGGTGGCGGGCGAGGTGGCGCAGCAGCTCGGGGAGGATTGGGACGCCGACGATCCCGCCGCCCTCACCCGGTTGCGGAAGGGGCTGCAGCGGCGAATCCTCCGGGCCGAGCGCCTGCTCCAGGGCCGCGCCCCCCTCGAGGGACTCGACCCGGATGCGCGGGCCAGCGTCGCCGCGGTCGGCAAGCTCCTCGACCTGTCCGCTCCCGAGTGCCTGGTGCTGGCCTTCATTTTGATGCTCGGGACGGAGTCGACCCTCGAAGTCGCCGCGAACTGCCTCGGCCACGACCTAGACGACCGGATGGCCGATCACGCGGTCGCCACGGCCACCGGGCTCACTGCGGCCGAGGTCGGCCGGGTCTTCTCCGCCCACTCGCGGCTGATGTCCTGCCAGCTGCTCAAGCGCGATCGCTCCTCCCTGCGGCTGCTGGGCACGTGGGACTGGCCCTCCCGGGGGTTGGCGTCGGCGAGGCGCGAGCCAAAATTCGACCCGCTGAAGGCGCTCCGCGACCGGGTGGTGCCGGCGCCGGGGCCCGCGATGGCGTGGGCGAACTTCACCCACCTGGGAGACCTGGGTGCCTCCCTGCGCACCTACCTGAGCGAGGCCCTGCGCACCGGCCGCAAGGGCGTGAACGTCCTCCTGCACGGCCCGCCGGGCTGCGGGAAGACCCAACTGGTCCGCCTGCTCGGCCGGGAACTGGGGGCCGAGGTCTACGAGGTCAGCACCGAGGACGCGGACGGCGACCCCATCGGCAGCGGGTCGCGCCTGCAGGCCCTGCGGGTGGCGCAGGAGTTCACCGCCCGGCGCCGGGCGCTGCTGTGCTTCGATGAGATCGAGGATGTCTTCCCGCGGCCGTTCCCGTTCGGGTTCGGCGGCCAGCGCAGCGGGGCGTTCAAGGGCTGGATGAACCGGATGCTCGAGCAGAACGCGACCATCACGTTCTACCTCACCAACGCGGTCGAGGCCCTCGACGCGGCTTACATCCGCCGCTTCGATTTCACGCTGGAACTCAAGGTGCCGCCGCAGGCGGCGCGGGAGGCCCAGCTGAAGGATCTCCCCGTGGCGGTGGCGCCCCCGACCCTCGCCCGGCTCGCCGAGCACCCGCAGCTGACCCCGGCCGTGATCCAACGCGCGGCGGGAGTCGTCGCGGCCGTGACCGCCGCGACGCCCGGCCTCGATGCCTCGCGCCAGTTGGAGGCGCTGGTCAACCAGACGCTCCGCGCGCAGGGCCATTCCACCTTGAAGGCCCACGCCGCCGCCCCGGAGGTCTATGACCCACGGTTCATCAACAGTGACGTGAACCCCGTGGACCTGGTGGAGGGCCTCCGGACCGCCGGGGCGGGCCGCCTGTGCCTTTACGGGCCGCCGGGCACGGGGAAGACCGCCTTCGCCCTGCACCTGGCCCGCTCCCTCGGCCGGGGCCTGCTGGTGCGCCGCGCCTCGGACCTCCTGAGCCCGTTCGTCGGGGTGGCCGAGAAGCAGATCGCCGCCGCCTTCCGCGAGGCGGGCGAGTCCGGCGCCGTGCTCCTGATCGACGAGGTCGACTCGTTCCTGCAGGACCGCAGCCGCGCCCAGCGCAACTGGGAGGTCACCGAGGTGAACGAGTTCCTCACCCAGATGGAAAGCTTCACGGGAATCTTCGTGGCCTCGACCAACCTGATCTCCGGCTTCGATCCGGCGGCGCTGCGCCGGTTCGATCTGAAGGCCAAGTTCGACCACCTGCGCCCGGAGCAGGCGGTGGAACTGCTCGGGGCCCATCTGGCCGCCGCGGGCCTGCCGGCGGCCGGAACCGAGTTGGCCGGGGGCGTCGGCCGGGTGAGGGCCTGGGCGCGGGGCGACTTCGCGGGGGTGGCGCGTCAGCACCGGTTCCGGCCGCTGCGGAGCCCGGACGACTGGGCCGCCGCGCTCGAGGCCGAATGTCGCCACAAACCCGGCGCCAACCCGCGCCCCACCATCGGCTTCGGCGGCGTCGCGGCGTGAATCGAGGCGGTGCAGCGACCACGGCGACTCCGATCGACCTGCCTCCAGTGTGCCTCCATGGTGCCTCCAATCCTCCTGCGCTCGTCCTGCGGGTGTCGTTCGCGCCGGATGATACCAAATGGGGTTAGTCGGCGCCGAAGAGGGCGTGGAAGTTGGCCTCCAAGCGCGCCGCCAAGGCTGCCGGCTCCGCGCCCTGGAGCTCCGCGAGGGCCGCCTGCGCCGCCACGAGATCCGCCGGATGGGCCACCTCGGTGCCGTCAGTCCGCACGGGCAGCGCAAATCGCCGGCGCTCCCGCGGCAGGGGCATCGCTGGAGCGTCCGTCTCCACCAGCAGTCGCTCTTCTGGCAGAGCCCGCACGAGCGTCTGGAACCGCTCCGCTCGCGCACTCCCTGCCGGCGCTCCCAGCCGGTGGCCGTTGAAGGAAAAGTAAGCGCCCAGCTTCGCGTAAGGCCCGATCAGCTCGACCGGCCCCCCATACGCATGGAGCAGCAATCCCGCCGGCCGCGGTGTCTCCTGCAGCGCCGCGCTCAACGCCCCCCACGCGTCGAGGCAGTGCACGCTCGCCGGCCGGCCCCGCTCCGCGGCGAGGGCCAGTTGCCACCGGAACGCGTCGTCCTGCTCCGCGAGGGAAGCACGCCGCAGGCCCGCCAGCCGGGGATCGTCCGGCCGCGCCCGCTCCAGGATCCAACGGTCGAGACCGATCTCCCCGACGGCCGCCCGCGGGTCCGCGTCGAGCTGCCGCTGGAGAGCCTCCCGCCAACCCGGCGACGCATTACCCACGTCCCACGGATGGAGGCCGTAACTGGGCCGCACCCACGGGAACCGGCGCGCCAGTTCCGCCACCACCGGCCAATCCGCCTCGCACGTGCCGTTGACCACCATCGCGCCGATTCCTGCCGTCGCCCGGTCCGCCGCAATCTGCTCCCAGTGCGGCCGCAGCCACTCGTCCTGCAGGTGATTGTGGGCGTCGTGGAGCATTTCAGGGGCGGAGCTGGGCCGCTGCCAAGTGGCGGATGCGTTCGCGGGCGGAGGTGAGTCCGTTGCGCCGGGTGGGGGAGAGGTCCCGCAGCAGGCCCAGTTCCGCCAAGGGATCGCGTCCGCAGGTGGCAATGGCGGCCGTTTCGGCGCCCGAATAGACCTCACAGAGCAGCAGCAGCAGGCCCCGCACGACGGGGGAGTCGGCATCCGCCCGGAAGGTCCAGCGCCCGGCCTCTTCCCGGCCGGTCAGCCACACGACCGATACGCAGCCCGGTACCCGGTGGGTGTCGATCCGCTCCGCCGCGGGCAGCGGCGGGACACGCCGCACGCGGTCCACCACGAAGGCGAGCCGTTCCTGCGGGTCCTCGAAGGCACCGAGGTCCGCCGCGAGGCGGTGGAGGTTCTCGTCCGGAGTCATCAGGGCAGCGTGCCTTCCGGAGTGGCGCCCGCAAGCTGCACTCGGCCCCTGCAATTCGGCTTTCCTTCGCTCGGCCGGCCGGAGCCGCCGTGGTTCGAAGCTCCGCCTCGGCGGCGCCCATGGTTGAGTCCCGCGGCGTCTATGGACGCCACGCACGGCCTCGACCGCGGATGCGACCCTTTGCGCCTTTTGGGGCCAACCTGCTCCGGACGATCCGACCGGAGGATGGCCACAAAAGGCTCAGAGGGCCGCTGGGCGGCACCCTGCGGTCGGAGCTGAGATTTTGGGGCGAGCGCTCGATGGGCCGTTGCCGCGGCCGACGACCTCAATTGTAGAACATCGCCTCGTTCGTCTGGAACAGGGCGTGCGCCAGCTTGGCCCAAGCATCGAGCGGCAGGCGGTTCTCAAAGGTGCCCCCCACCTGGGTGTTGAAGCGACCCTGCTGCTTGGGCGACGCCTTCGGGGCCGCCTTCTTCGCCTTGGCCGCATCCCTGACGCTCAATTTGGCCGCCGGCTGGTCGGCCGTCAGCTTCACGTCCGCGCCACCCGGATTGGCCGCCACATACTGGAGCCCCAGGTCCACCTCCCGGCGGGTCGGCCAACGCTGGAAGATGGCCAGATACAGCAAGGTCACGCGATCCTCATCCGACTTCAGCTCCGCGAAGGCCGGCCGATCCACCAGCTTGCGGGCGGTCTCGATGACCATCGGGCTGTTCATCAGGAAGAGGGCCTGCTGGGGCACGAGGGTCTCGTGGCGCCGGCCGGTCGCGACATCCGGACTCGGGAAGTCGAACTGGGTCAGCAGCTCCGGGGGATTGGTGCGGTCGATGATGGTGTACACGGCCCGCCGCTTGGCGAACCCCTCGCTGCTGATGGCCACGGGCTTGCCGCCATAGGTGCGGTCCAGCTCGCCGGCGATCGCCAGCAGGGCGTCGTGCAGCTCCTCGAAGTCCATCCGCCGGAGATTGTAGCGCCAGAGCAGCTTGTTGTTGGGATCCTTCTCCGCGTAGGCGGGGTTGGTCTGGGTGCTCTGCTGGTAGGCATTGCTCAGCACGATCTGCCGATGGAGCTTCTTCAGGGACCAGCCCTCCTCGACAAAGGTCGCCGCGAGCCAATCGAGTAACTCGGGGTGGGTCGGCGGCGCCGACATGTTGCCGAGATCATCGGGCGTCGGCACGAAGCCCTGGCCCCAGTGCTGCTGCCACATGCGGTTGACGATCACGCGGGCAGTCAGGGGATTCTTCGGGTCGGCGATGGCCATCGCGAGCTGCCAGCGGCCGGAGCCTTCCTTCCACTCGGGCCGCTTCTTCGGGTCGGGCGAGAGAATCTCAAGGAACCGGCGCGGGACGATGTCACCCTTGTTCTGGAGCTCGCCGCGCAGCAGCACGGGATAATCGCGCGGCCGCGGCACATCGACCAGCACGTTGGCCCGGGCAGGGGCACCGGGATGCTTGGTCTCCAGCTCGGCGACGTCCCGATGCAGCTCGCGCTCCATCCGCTGCAGGCGCTGGCGGAGGCCCGGATCGATCTTGGTGGCGGGCGCCTTCGCCTTGCCCTTGCCGGCCGTGGCCCGGCGCAGCTCGGCCTGCTGTTCCTTCAATTCATTCGCCCGCTTGTCCAACGCGGCCGTCTTCTCCAAATAGTTGAGATAATCTTCCGTCTTGGGCACGGTCGACGCGATCGGCGGGAGCACCTCGGGCACCGAGGTGTTGGCGAACACGCCATAGAGGGAATAGTAGTCCTTGATCGAGACCGGATCGAACTTGTGGTCGTGGCAGCGCGCGCACGTGACGGTCAGCCCGAGGAAGGCCTTGGTCGTGACGTCGATCTGGTCGCCAATGATGTCATCCTTCCGGCCGTTGAACTGATTGCCCAGGGTCAGGAAGCCCATCGCCGGGAGCATCGCGCGGTTCGCGGGGGGCGCTTCACCCTTGTCCTTGGCCCGCTTCTCGATGCCCGCCTGCAGGCGGTCGCCGGCGAGCTGGGCGATGATGAACTGGTTATAGGGCAGGTCCGCGTTGAAGGCGTTGATCACCCAGTCGCGGTAGGTCCAGGCGTGGACGAACCGGTTGTCCTCCTGGCGCGGAGCGTCGCCCTTGGTGTCCGAATAGCGGGCGACATCGAGCCAGTACCGCGCCCAGTGCTCCCCGTACTGCGGGGAGGCGAGGAGGCGGTCGACCAGCTTCTCCACCGCGGCCGGATCGGGGTCCGCGACGAACTTCTGCACCTCCGCCGGATGGGGCGGCAGGCCGATGAGATCAAAGTACAGGCGGCGGATCAGGTTCGCGCGCTCGGCGGGAGCATTGGGGCGCATCCCGTTGGCCTCGAGCTTGGCGAGGACGAAGCGATCGATGGGCGAGCGGGCCCACGCTTCGTCCTGCACGGCGGGCAGGTCCGGCTTCCGTACCGGCTGGAACGCCCAATGGTTGCGTCCGGTGCCGGCATAGGTGCCGCCGGCCGGTCCGGACTTTTTCACCCGCGGATCAGGCGCACCACGGCGCACCCATTCCGTGAGGGCCGCGATCTCCTCGTCCGAGAGCTTCTCCCCCTTGGGCGGCATCTGCAGGTCCGGATCCGCGTAGCGGATCGCCTGGATCAGGAGCGACTCATCCGGCTTGCCCGCGATCAGCGCGGGGCCGGTGTTGCCGCCGGCGAGGGTCGCCTCGCGGGTATCCAGCAGCAGCCCGCCGCGGACCCGGTCCGCCGTCGCGCTGTGGCAGGAGTAGCACTTGTTCGCGAGGATGGGGCGGACCTTCGACTCGAAGAACTGCAGGTCGCCGGGTGCGAGGGCCGGGGTCGCCAGCGAGGGGAGCGCGTGCGCCGCCCCGGTCAACAGGCCCAGCAGGGGGAGGAGACGGAGGGCGTTGGGCATGGGATCAGGCGAGGATGTTGCGGACCACGTTGCCGGCGACGTCCGTGAGCCGGAAGTCGCGGCCGTTGAAGCGGTAGGTGAGTTTCTCGTGGTTCAGGCCGAGGCAATGGAGGATCGTGGCGTGCAGGTCGTGCGGGTGCACCTTGTCCTGGATCGCGGCGGAACCGAACTCGTCGGTCGCGCCGTGGACGGTGCCGCCCTTGACGCCGCCGCCGGCCATCACGACGGAGAAGGCCTTGGCGTTGTGGTCGCGGCCGGGGTTGTCGTAGCCGTTGCGATCGCGGGTGGCCTTGCGGCCGAATTCGCCGCCCCAGATGACGAGCGTGGAATCGAGCAGGCCGCGCTGCTTGAGGTCACCCAGCAGGGCGGCGAGGGGCTGGTCGATCTCGCGGGCCTTGGTGCCGAGGCGGGTCTCGAGCTGCTGGTGATGGTCCCAGCCCGTGTGCCAGACTTGGACCATGCGGACCCCGCGTTCCACCAGGCGGCGAGCGATGAGCAGTTGCTTGCCCTGTTCACTGGTGCCGTAGGCAGTGCGGACGGACTCCGGTTCCTTGGTGATGTCGAAGGCATCGAGCGACTCGGCCTGCATCCGGAAGGCGACCTCGTAGCTTTCGAGGCGGGTCTCGAGGGCGGCGTCGCGCTGGAGGTTGCGGGCGTGGACGTCGTTGAGCTGATGGATGAGGTCCAGCTGGCGCCGCTGTTCCTTCGCGTTCACGTAGGTGTTGCGGATGTTCTGGATCATCTGCGGCACCGAGGGGGCCTGCGTGTTGATGCTGGTGCCCTGATAGACGCCGGGGAGGAAGGCGGACTGGTAATTCGTGGCGCCGCCCGGGGGCTGGCCGCCGCCGCGCAGGGCGATGAAGCCGGGCAGGTTCTGGTTCTCCGTCCCGAGCCCGTAGACCAACCAGGAGCCGAGGCTCGGCTTGGCGATGCGGAGCGAGCCGGTGTTCATGAACACCGTGGCCACCTCGTGCGCCGGGATGTCGGTCCACATCGAACGGATGACCGCGAGGTCGTCCGCGTACGCGGCGGTCTTCGCGAAGGCGCTGCTGACCTCCAGCCCGCTCTGGCCGTATTTCTGGAAGGTGAAGGGCGAGCCGAGGGCGATCTCGTTGCCGAGGATCGTCTTGCCGTTCATCCGCGACAGCGTCGGCTTCGGGTCCCAGGTGTCGAGGTGGGAGGGGGCGCCCTGGGCGAAGATATGGATGACGGCCTTGGCCTTGCCCGCGAAATGGGAGGGTTTCGGCGCGAGGGGGCTGGTGGCGCCCTTCACCGGCGCCGCGAGCAGATCCGAGGGGCTCAGCAGGTGGGCGAGGGAGAGGCCGCCCATGCCCATGCCGACGCGATTGAGGAACTGCCGCCGGGTGAGGAAGTAGTCCGCGAGGTCGGTCGAGACGCCGCAGCAGGGGTGGTCCGGGTGAGTCAGTTGGTCGGAGGAGTCGTGCGGGGAGGACATGGCGGGAAAGGGGACGAGGGCTGGAGGGGGATGATGCCGAACGTGGCCGTGGAGACGACCGGCGCGGCGCGGGGTTTCACGCAGGGGCAAACCGAAGGCAAAGCGGGTGGCGGGCCGGGGGCAATGGGGAAGTGCGGGGGGCGATTCCGGGCGAAAGCCCGATAGGGCTCTATCG
>JBMTAG010000131.1:0-8986 GCA_049428505.1 Opitutaceae bacterium
GGAGGACGAGCGCGACCTCGCCCGGGTGCACGCGCGGCCGGAGATCTTCGAGGCGCTCGTCGAGGGCTATTTGGCGGGCACGGGCGGACTCCTCAACGACGCCGAGATCGGGCAACTCGCCTTCGCGGGACGCCTCATCACGCTCGAGATCGGCATGCGTTTCCTCACCGACCACTTGGAAGGGGACGCTTATTTCCGCATCCATCGGGAGGGCCACAACCTCGACCGGGCCCGCAGCCAGTTTGCCCTCGTGCGGAGCCTCGAGGCGCAGGCCGAGGCGATGGAGGGCGTCGTCCGCCGCCTGGTCGCCCGCTCCCGCCTCCGCACGTCCCCCACCGTTTCCGCCCCCATGATCCCCACTTCCAGCGAATCCCAGCAGCGCGAGCGCATCGCGACCGAGATCTTCCCGGGTGCCGACGAAGCCTGCGCCCGGCTCGCGGGCGAGATCGCCGACCTGATCCGCGGCCACGAGCGGGCCGGCAAGCCGACCGTGCTCGGCCTGGCCACGGGGTCCACTCCGGTGCGGCTCTACCGGCAACTGATCCGCCTGCACCGCGAGGAGGGCCTGAGCTTCCGCAACGTCATCACGTTCAACCTCGACGAGTATTACGGGCTGCCGCGCGAGCATCCGGAGAGCTACTGGCGCTTCATGCACGAGCAGCTCTTCAACCACCTCGACATCCCGGCCGGCAATGTGAACGTCCCGGACGGCACGATCCCGCGCGCCGAGGTCTTCGCGTGGTGCCGGCGTTACGAGGAGCGGATCCGCGCCGCCGGCGGCCTCGACCTGCAGGTGCTCGGCATCGGCCGCACCGGCCACATCGGCTTTAACGAGCCCGGCTCCAGCCGGGAGTCCCGCACCCGCCTCGTCACCCTCGACGGACTCACGCGGCGCGATGCGGCCCGCGACTTCCTGGGTGAGGCCAACGTGCCCCGCCACGCGATCACGATGGGCGTCGGCTCCATCCTCGATGCCCGACGGATCGTGCTGCTCGCCTGGGGCGAGTCCAAGGCCGGGGTCGTCGCCGCCGCCGTCGAGGCCCCACCGTCCGACGCCCTCCCGGCGAGTTTCCTGCAGGGCCACCCGCAGGTGCGCTTCCTGCTCGATGAGGCGGCCGCATCCGCGCTCACCCGCGTGCGTCATCCCTGGCTGGTCACGCCGGTGGAATGGAGTCCCGCGTTGGCCCGCCGCGCGGTGATGTGGCTCTCCCAGACGGTGAAGAAGCCGGTGCTGAAGCTGCTGGACGAGGACTACAGCGAGCACGGGATGGCGGATCTCCTCACTGAGCAGGGGCCGAGCTACGGGCTGAATATCCGAATCTTCAACGAGATCCAGCGCACCATCACCGGCTGGCCCGGCGGAAAGCCGAACGCCGACGACAGCTCGCGGCCGGAGCGGGCGCTGCCCTTCCCGAAGCGCGTGGTGGTCTTCAGCCCGGAGCCCTCCCACGACGTCCTCGGGATGGGGGGCACGCTGCGGCGGCTCAAGGACCAGGGCCACGATGTCACCGTGGTTTACCTGACGTCGGGGAATCTCGCCGTGCCCGACGAGGAAGCCGTCATGGCGGCGGACCTGGTAGGCGACATCGCCGAGACGCTCGCGCGCGCGGAGGGGCCGGTGGCGGAGTTCGCGCGGACCACCCGCCAGGAACTCCTCGCGAAGGCCGCCTTTGCCGCGGACTCCGCCTCGATCCGCCGACTGAAGGGACTCCTCCGCCGCGGGGAGGCGCGCGCCTCGCTGCGGGACTGTGGGTACGCCTCGGCGCAGGCCCGCTTCCTCGACCTCGGGTTCTACGAGCGCGGGCGCTACCGTCAGTTCGCGCCGGGCGCCGAGGACGTGGCGGCGGTTGCCGGGCTCCTGCGCGAACTGACCCCCAACCAGATCTTCCTCACCGGCGAGCGGGATGATCCCACCGCGATCACCGCGGTCGGCTACCAATTGGTCCGGCAGGCCTGGCGCGCCGTGGCCGCCGAGGCCTGGACCAAGGACTGCCGGATCTGGGCGTACCGCGGCGTGGAGCAATCGTGGGAGGCGGCGGAAATCGAGATGGCGGTGCCGCTGAGCCCGCGCGAGCTGGCGCAGAAGATCCAGGCGGTGTTCCACCACAAGTCGCAGCGGAGCCAGACCCCCGTCGCCGCGGGACTCCGCGAGCCGTGGCAGCAGGCGGAGCAGCAGAACCGCGCCCTGGCCGCCAACTACGACAAGCTCGGCTTGGCCGATTACGAGGCCCTCGAGGGATTTTCCCGCGCCCGGCTCGATTGAACTTTGCCGCGTATGCTCGCGCTGACGCCTTCGGTCCGGCCCTCCTTGGAACGGGACTTCGTCCCGGCCGCCCTGTGGAACCGCGCCTACCGCGCGCTGGTGGCCGCGGATCCCGGTGCCCGACCCTTTGCCCTCGTGCTCCGCTCCCCGGGCGGTGCGGTCTCGCGGCACGACGGCCGGGTGCTCGGCGCGGGCCATCCGCAGGCGGCGCTGACCCTGCTCTACGCCGAGCGCCTGCTGAAGTTCCTCCTCTGGCAACGCGGCGGCTGCCACGTCTCCGTGGGCGGGGCCGACGAGGTTGCCCGCCACCTCGCGACGGTGTATGCGCCGGGCGGGGCGCGGGCCTTCGATCACGCATTCATGGGCGAACGCACCTACCGGGCCCCGTTCCAGGTCAAGGCCTGTCCGCTGGCGGAACTGCCCGCGGAGGCCGTCGCCGCCCTCCCGGTCGGTCGTCACCTCGACGGCTGCCGGATCGGTTTCGATCTGGGCGGCAGCGACCGGAAGGCCGCGGCGCTCATCGACGGCCGGGTCGTCTACTCGGAGGAGATCGCCTGGGACCCGTATTTCCAGCAGGACCCCGCCTACCACCTCGAGGGCATCCATGATTCCCTCACGCGCGCGGCGCGCCACCTGCCGCGGGTGGATGCGATCGGCGGCAGTGCCGCGGGCATCTACGTGAACAACGAGGTGCGGGTCGCCTCCCTCTTTCGTGGCGTGCCCGCGGCGGCCTTCGACGCGCAGGTGCGCCGGATGTTCTTCACGCTCCGGGAGCGCTGGGGCGGCGTGCCCTTCGAGGTGGCCAACGACGGCGAGGTGACGGCGCTCGCCGGCTCGATGAGCCTCGGGGACGGCGCCGTGCTCGGGATCGCGATGGGCACCAGCCTGGCGGCGGGCTACGTCACGCCCTCCGGTGGCATCACCCCGTGGTTGAACGAGCTGGCCTTCGCGCCGGTCGACTACCACGCGGATGCCCCCCGGGACGAGTGGTCGGGGGACGCCGGGTGCGGCGTGCAGTACTTCTCGCAGCAGGCCGTGGGCCGGCTCGCTCCGCTGGCTGGGCTCGAAATTCCGGCCGGCCTGCCGCTGCCAGAGCAACTGGTGCGCGTGCAGGAGGCGATGGCGCTTGGGGATGCGCGCGCCGCCAAGATCTACGAATCGATCGGCACCTCCTTCGGTTACGCGATCGCCCACTACGCCGACTTCTACTCCCTGCGCCATCTGCTGGTGCTGGGCCGCGTGACGTCGGGCGCTGGCGGTGACTTGCTGCTGCAGCGGGCCCGCGAGGCACTAAGGGCTGATTTCCCGGACCTCGCCGCGCGGGTCCAGCTGCATACCCCGGACGAGAAGGACAAGCGCCACGGCCAGGCCATCGCCGCGGCCAGCCTACCGGCCCTCCCTCCCGCCTGACCCTTCCGATGAAGCTCTCCCAATCACAGGCCGACGTCCTGTTTGCCGCCGAATACCCGAGCGCCCCGGCCGCGCTGGCCCGGGTGACGCACCTCTGCCTCGGTGCCCACCAGGACGACATCGAGATCATGGCGCACGCGGGCATCAGCGACTGCCTCGACCAAACGGGCCTCGCCTTCGGCGGCGTTGTGGTCACCAACGGCGCCGGTTCCCCGCGCACCGGCCCCTACGCGCACCTCGATGACGCCGAGATGCAAGGCGTGCGTCGCGACGAGCAGCGCGCGGCCGCGCGCCTTGGCCGATACGCGATCCAGCTACAGCTCGCCCATCCCAGCAGCGTGGTGAAGGCGCCCGGCCACCCCGGCGTCGCCGCGGACCTCGACCTGATCTTCGGGGGCTGCGCGGCGCAGGTCGTCTACCTGCACAACCCCGCCGACAAGCACGACACCCACGTCGCGGTCTTCCTGCGCTGCCTCGAGGCGCTCCGTCGCCTGCCGCCCGACCGCCGGCCCGGGCGCGTCCTCGGCTGCGAGGTCTGGCGGGACCTCGACTGGCTGGTGGACGCCGACAAGGTGGCGCTCGACGCGGGCCGTCATCCCGCGCTCGCCCTCGACCTGCTCAAGGTCTTCGACTCCCAGGTCGCCGGCGGTAAACGCTATGACCTGGCGACCGTCGGCCGCCGGCAGGCGCACGCCACCTTCCATACCTCGCACGCCACTGACCGGATGGCCGGCATCACTTGGGCGATGGATCTGACCCCGCTCGTCCAGGATCCGGCCCTGTGCCCGGAGGCGTACACCCTGGGTTATCTCGCCCGGCTGCAGACCGACGTGCGGGACCGGCTCCGTCGTTTCGCCTGAGCCCGGGACCAGCGTGCGGCGGACAGCGTGACGGGATCGGCAGGCACGGATCGTCGGTCGGGAGGCGTAGACCGCGGCGCCAGGGTTAAAGCGAGGTGACGAGCACCTTTGGCGTGGACGCTCCGGGCGGGAACGGCACGCTCCCGCCAATCCCCGCGACTGATGCGCCTCCCGCTGTTCCTGCTCCCCCTGCTGCTCTCATCCGCATTTGCCTCCGCCCCGGCGGGTGAGGCACCCCGCTGGTACAAGGGCAACACCCACACTCATTCCCTCTGGAGCGACGGGGATGACTACCCCGAGATGATCGCCGATGGGTACAAGCGCGCGGGCTACCACTTCCTCGCGCTGTCGGACCACAACATCCTGTCCGAGGGCACCCGCTGGTTCGAACTGAAGGCCCCGGTGTCCCTCAAGGGCGAGGTGGTGCAGCGCGGCGGCGGCGAGGTCCTGCAGAAGTACCTGCGGCGGTTCGGGCCGGACTGGGTGGAACTGCGGGAAAACGCGGGCCGCCGCGAGGTGCGGCTCAAGCCGCTGGCCGAGTTTGCCCCGCTCCTGAACGAACCGGGCAAGTTCCTCCTGATTCCCGCGGAGGAGATCACCGGTTCCTGGACCGGGCCGAAATCCGGTGCCGCGCCCGCGCCGACGGGCCCCGTCCACATCAATGTCACGAATCCGCGCGATCTCATCCCCGGGATCACGGCGGCGGACGCCGTGACGGTGATGCAACGGACCCTCGAGGCGGTGGACGCCCAGCGCGAGCGCACGGGCCAGCCGATGTTCGCGCACCTCAACCATCCGAACTTCCGCTGGGGGGTCACCGCCGAGGAGATGATGCGCGTCGAGCGGCTGCGCTTCTTCGAGGTCTACAACGGCCATCCCGGCGTCGAGAACGCGGGAGACGCGACCCGGCTCAGCATGGATGCGATGTGGGATGCGATCCTCGCGTTCCGGCTCTCCGAACTGAACTTCGGGGTGGTCTACGGGGTGGCGACGGACGATTCGCACCATTACCACAAGGTGGGCCCGGGCCGGAGCAGTTCCGGGCGGGGCTGGGTGATGGTGCGGGCGCGCCACCTCACCGCGGAGTCGCTGATCCGCGCCCTGGAGGCCGGGGACTTCTACGGGACCTCCGGGGTCACCCTGCGGGAGGTGGTGCGGGAGCCGGGGCGGCTGGCCGTCGAGGTGGAGCCGGAAGCGGGCGTTTCGTATCGCATCCAGTTCATCGGCACCCGGCGCGGCTTTGATCGCCGCAGCGAGGAGATGCCGGCTCCGGCGAATGAGCAGCCGGCGCGCCGGACCCTCAATCATCGGCGCTACAGTCCCGACGTCGGGGCGGTGCTGGCGGAGAGCGCGGGACCGCGCGCCGAGTACCGGCTGAAGGGGGACGAGCTCTACGTCCGGGCGAAGGTCATCTCGTCCAAGCCGAAGGCGGATGGCAGCGTGCCGGGGGAATGGGAGACCGCGTGGGTCCAGCCCATCGTCGCCCCCCGGCCCTGATCGGCGCTCACTTCCGCGGCTGCTTCGCCTGCTTGGCGTCCGGGTCGATCGCCCGCGGACGGTTGGCCGGGCCCGGCTTGGGTGCCGGGAGCTGAGCCAGCCGCGACCGTGCTTCCGTGAGCGCGGTGCCGAGTGCCGGATCCGCGATGCGGTTGCGGTATTCCTCCGGGTCGTCGGGCCGCCAGTAGAGTTCGCGCCCGTGTTCCCCGCCGCCCCATTCCGTGTAGCGCCAGCGGGGCCCGATCACCGTGCGTCCCGCCACATCCAGCCGCCGGTTGACGTCGTAGTGGTAGACCAGGCTGTAGGCGTGGCCCGCGGCATTGGGATCCGCCAGGAGTGGTCGCAGGGATCGACCTTCTAGGCCGGGAGGCGTTGGCAGGCCGGCGAGGTCCACGAGGGTGGGGTAGACATCGAGCAGTTCGACGGGAGTGGAGACGACCGTGCCGCGGGGGATGCCCGGCCCCGCCGCGAGCAGCGGCACGCGCGTGGCCGCGTCAAAGGCGGAGAGTTTCGCCCAGAGGCCGCCGTGGTCGCCCAGGTGGAATCCGTGGTCGCTGAGGAGGACCACGAGGGTGTTTTCGGCCAGGCGGAGGCGGTCGAGTTCATCGAGGACCAACCCGAGTTGCTCATCGATGAAGGAGACGCACGCGAGGTAGCCCTGGATCGCGGCGATCCGGGAGTCGGGCTGGGCGAAGCCGGTCAATTCCGTTTGCAGCGCGATGGGGGGCACGTCGCGCAACGCCGGCTCGGCCGGGAGCGGCAGGCCGGCGGGCGGATAGAGTTCGAAGAAGCGGCGCGGGGCGGTCCACGGGAGGTGCGGCTTGTGGAAGCCGAGGGCGAGGAAGAACGGCCCGCCCGTCGCGGCCCGCTCTCCCAGGAGCCGGCGGATGGTGCGGGCATTCAGGCCGTCGCGCGTGCGGGATCCGTCCGAGCTCAGGACGTGGGCGCGGGGCCGGCCGTCACCCCCGCCGTAGCGGGACTCGATCGCCGCCTTCTCCTCCGGGTCGTCGCCCGGGCCGTCCTCGTAGTGGTCCCAAGCGGCGGGGTCGCTCGTGCGCACGTTGTGGAATATCTTGCCGGCTCCGGCGGTGTAGTAGCCCTGCCGGCGGAAGTGCTCCGGCAGCAACACCGCGTCGGGGAGCGCGGTCCGCGCCGGCGTGCCGAGGATGTAGACCCCGCTGGTTTCCGGGCGCCGCCCGCTCAGGAAGGAGACGCGGCTCGGGTTGCAGAGGGGGTACTGGGCATAGGCGCGGTCGAAGCGGGCGCCCCGGGCCGCCAGGCGATCGATCGCCGGGGACTTCACGTGACCGTGGCCGTAGGCGCCGAGCAGGGTGTTGAGGTCATCGACTACGACCAGCAACACGTTGGGCCGGGCCGGTCCGGCCGCCCATACAGAGGCGAGCAGCAGGCCGAGCGGCAGCAGGCGCAGGGCGCGGTGCATGAGGAAACGCCTAACGGGGGAGGGCGCCGCGCCAGCCGGCGCGCCATTGCGACATCAGCCGCTCGACGAGCGCCTGCTGTCCGGCCTCGGCGGCCAGGTTCTGGTTCTCCTGCGGATCGGCCTGGTGATCGTAGAGCTCGACGGCCTCCACCTTGGCGGGATTACCACGTTCGACCCAGACGGTGAAGCGGTGGCGCTCGGTCCGCATCGAATACCCCATCAGGCTGCGGCCGCCGTTTGACCGCGGATACTGGCTGAACGCGGCGGTCTTCCACGGACGATCCGGGCGTTCCAGCACCGGCTTGAAACTGAGGCCCTCGAGGTGGCCGGGCAGCGGCAATCCGGCCAGATCCGCGAGGGTCGGGTAAATGTCGACAAACTCGACCAGCGCCGGGGATTTGGTGCCGGCGGTGCGCAGCCAGGGCGCGGAGAGCAGGAGTGGGGCGTTGGTGTCGTTCTCGGAGTTCGAGTGTTTGCACCAGGCATCATGCTCCCCGAGCTTCCAGCCGTGGTCGCCCCACAGGACGACGATGGTGTTGTCCTTCAGCCCCTGTCGCTCCAGCTCGTCGAGCACGCGGCCCAGTTGGGCGTCCATGTAGCTGATCGCGGCGTAATAGCCGTGCTTGAGCTGGCGGGCGAGGTCGTCCGGAATTGGTCCCTCGGGAATCCCGTGGTAGGAACGCAATTCGCCGCCGGGGAGGATCGCATACTCGGGTGCCCCGCGGGGGCGGAACCGGTTGGGGGCGAGGGTGATCTTCGCGGGATCGTACAGGTCCCAGTATTTCTTGGGGGCGACGAACGGGAGGTGGGGCTTGGAGAAGCCGACGGCGAGAAAGAAGGGGGCGCCCTTCCGGCCGAGCTCCCGCAGGGTTTCCACGGCGAGATCCGCCGTGCGTCCATCGGTGTAATGGTTGTCCGGCACGTCCGCCGACTCGAACGCCGGGCCGCGGGGACCCTTCGCCGCCTTCCGGGCGGCCTTGCGGTCGCCGGGGGCGGCGCTGGCCGCGGGGCGCTGGGTCAGCGCCACGTTCTCGGGGCGCGCGTAGGCTCCGTTCGCCCGCGGGGTCTGCCACGGCACCGACCACGTGGGTGCGTCGTCGAAGCCGCCGTGGAAGATCTTGCCCATCCCCTGCACGAAGTACCCGTGCTGCTGGAAGTGCTGGCCTACCGTCACGACGTCGGGCAGCGCCTTGCGGAAGTGCGTCTCCAGATCCCAGACCTTGCTGGTGTCGGGACGGGTGCCCGTCATCACGACGGTGCGGGAGGGGGAACAGACGGCCTGCTGGCAATACGCCCGGGTGAACGTCACCCCGGAGCGGGCGAGCCGGTCGAGGTTGGGGCTCTGGACGTGGCCCGCGCCGTAGGCGCCGAACTCGGGCCGGAGGTCATCGACGGCGAAGAACAGCACGTTGGGCTTGGCCGGCCGCTCGGCCGCGAGCGCGGCGAGGGATCCACACAGGGAAAGGGTGAGGAGGAGGCGCATGGGGAGCAGGGGAGCGGGTTCAGTCCTTGTTT
>JBMTAG010000132.1:0-8888 GCA_049428505.1 Opitutaceae bacterium
GGGGTCTGCGGACCCCGGCCTTTTCGCGTCAGCGGAAGATGGCGATTTCGGGGGCTTGGCCGGCGAGGTGGTGGGCGCGGTACATCCCGGGCGTGGTGAAGGGGAGGGCGATGTTGCCGGCGCGGTCGATCGCGATCACGCCGCCGTCGCCGCCCAGCGCCTTCACCTTGGCGAGGGTGGCTGCGGCGGCCGTGGCGAGCGGCTGGCGGAGGTATTCGACCTGCGCGGCGATGTCGCGGGCGACCCCCACGCGGATGAAGTATTCGCCATGGCCGGTGGCGCTCACCGCGCAGGTGGCGTTGGCCGCGTAGGTGCCGGCCCCGATCAGCGGGGAATCGCCGACGCGCCCGAACTTCTTGTTGGTCATCCCGCCCGTCGAGGTGCCGGCCGCGAGGTTGCCGTGCTGGTCGAGCGCCACGCATCCGACGGTCCCGAACTTGCGCTCCACGTCGAGGGAGTCGTTCTCGTCGATGGTGGCGAAGAGCGGTCCCGCCGGCCCGCCGAGGGCCGCGCGGCGGTTGGCCTGCTCCCGCTCCTTCTGCTGGGCCCGGAGCAGCTCCTCGCGCCGGCGTTCCGTCTGGAAGTACTCGTTGGGCACCAGCTCGATCCCCCCGAGCTGCTCGGCGAAGCGTTCCGCGCCGGCGCCCGCGAACAACACGTGCGGCGAGCGCTCCATCACGGCCCGGGCGAGGGTGATCGGATTCCGCACCCGGGTGACGCCCGCGACGGCCCCGGCGCCGAGGGTGCGCCCGTCCATGATGGAGGCGTCCAGCTCGCAGCGGCCCTCCGCGTTGAGCACGGCGCCGCGCCCGGCGTTGAAGCGCGGGGAGTCCTCGAGGATCCGGATCGCGGCGACAACGGCATCGAGGGCGGGACCGCCGGCGGCCAGCACGGCGTGGCCGGCCGCGAGCGCGCGACCGAGGTCCTCCCGGTAGAGGGCCTCCAGTTCGGGGGTGAGTTTGTCGCGGGTGATGACGCCGGCGCCGCCGTGCAGGACGAGGCCGTGGAGGGGAGGCATGACGGGGGAGGGAGGGCGGGTTTCGGCTGCCGGGCTGAGGCCCGTCAGGGCGAGGCCCAGCGCGCAGGCGCGGAGGTTCATGGTGGAGTTGGAGCCGGCCGGCGGCCCCGGGCGCACTCTCGGTGAACCGCGGCCCGCGGCGCCAGCCTTTTGCCGGGGTGCGGTCACCCGGCGCTCCCGGGCAGAGGGCGCGAACGCAGCCATTTCTCGGTCTCGACCACGGCGAGGACCGTCAGGGCGACGGCCGCGGCGCGCAGCCAGGGGCCGAACCCGAGGGGTGCGGTGTGGAACAGGGCGTTCATCGCGGGCACGTAGGTGAGCAACGCCTGCGCGCCAAGCATCGCCAGGGTGCCGGTGATCACCCAGGGGTTGGCGGCCCAGTGGCGTCCGAGCACCGGCCGGGTGAGGGAGCGGCAGCTGAAAAGGTAGGCCACCTCGACCAGCACGATCACGTTGACCACGGCCGTGCGGGCCTCGGCGAGCGTCCCGCCCGCGACCTGCAGCTCCCAATGAAAGAGCCAGGAGGAGCCCCCCAGCATCAGCAGTGCGACCAGGGCGGTGCGGCGCAGCAAGGCGGCGGTCAGGAGCGGTTCGGCGGGATCGCGCGGCGGTCGGCGCATCAGGCCTTCCTCCCGGGGTTCAAACACCAGGGTGAGACCGAGCAGGATGGCGGTCGTCAGGTTGATCCACAGGAGCTGGACCGGCGCGGCGGGCAGGGGCAGGCCGAGGAGGATCGCCACGAGCAGAATCAGGGCTTCACCCGCGTTGGTCGGCAGGGTCCAGACGATGAACTTGGTGAGGTTGGCGAACACGCCCCGCCCTTCCTCCACGGCCGCCTCAAGTGACGCGAAATTGTCGTCGGTAAGGATCATCGCCGCGGCCCCCTTGGCCACCTCCGTGCCGCCCAGGCCCATCGCGACCCCGATGTCCGCCTGCTTGAGGGCCGGAGCGTCGTTCACGCCATCCCCGGTCATCGCGACCACGTGCCCCCGCGCTTGAAGGGCCCGCACCAGCCGCAACTTCTGTTCGGGGGCCACGCGCGCGAACACCGTGGTCCGCTCGGCGACGGCCGGCAGAGCGTCCTCCGGAATCCGTTCCAACTCCCGTCCGGTGAGGGCGGGAAGGAGCGGTTCCGGCGCCCCGCCGGGCAGCCCGATCTGGGCGGCGATCGCGCGCGCGGTGGCGAGATGGTCACCGGTGATCATCTTCACCGCGATCCCGGCGTCCCGGCACCGGCGCACCGCGGCGATCGCCGCCGTGCGCGGCGGATCCATCATGCCCTGAAGCCCGAGAAAGGTCAGCCCGGCGGCGACGTGGCCGGGCTCCAGGCGACCGTGGCTGGGCTCCACGTGACGCCGGGCCAAGGCCAGCACCCGGAGCCCGCTGGCCGCCATCGCCTCAGCCGCCGCCAGCACGGCGGCACGTTCCAGCGGCCCGACGGCTCCGGTCACGTCCAGCGCGTCACTGCAGCGTTCCAGCAGGCGCTCCAGCGCGCCCACCTTGTAGATCACGCGCCCCGCCGCCGCTTGATGGAGGGTGGCGCGGTACATCTGCTCCGACTCGAAGGGCAGCGTGTCGAGCCGCGGCGCCCCGGCGGGCGCCGCGGCGTGTCCGAACCCCGCCTTTTCCGCCGCCACCACCAGCGCGGCCTCGGTCGGATCCCCCTCCACCTGGATCCGGTCTCCCCGCCGCACCAGCCGGGATTCATTGCACAATAAGCCGGCCCGCAGGCACTCGGCCAGGGCGGGCTGGGACATCGCCTCCACCCTTCGCCCGTCCAGCTGCAGCTCGCCCGTCGGTTCATAGCCGTTACCCGTCACCGCATAACTCCGGCCGCCGGCGAAGATCGCGCGGACGGTCATCTGGTTTTCCGTGAGCGTGCCGGTCTTGTCCGAGCAGATCACGGTCGTGCTGCCGAGGGTCTCGACGGCCGGGAGGTGGCGGATGAGCGCGCCCCGGCGGGCCATGCGGGCCACGCCGATGGCCAGCGCGATGGTGACCGCGGCCGGCAGGCCTTCGGGAATGGCGCCGACGGTGAGGGCCACGGCGGCCATGAACCCCTCCGCCGGCGGGGCGCCCCGCGCGACGCCGAGGGCGAAGGTGCCCGCCGCGAGCCCCAGGATCACCCAGAGCAGGAGGCGGCTGAACTGCGCAATCTTGCGGGTCAGCGGGGTGGTCACCTCCGCCGCGCCGGCGATCAGCCGGGAGATTCGCCCGGTCTCCGTTCGGTCTCCCGTGGCCCACACGACCCCCTCCCCGTGGCCGCGCGTCACGAAGGTGCCGGCGTAGGCCAGGCTCCGCCGTTCGGCGAGAATCGTGGCCCCGGCGACCGGATCGGCTTGCTTGAGCACCGGGAGCGATTCGCCGGTGAGCGCGGATTCATCGGCGTGGAGCTGGCGCGTCCGACACCAGCGCAGATCGGCGGGCACCCGATCACCGGCCTGCAGCAGCACCACATCGCCCGGCACGAGCTCCACGGAGGGAACGCGGACCTCCCGGCCGTCACGGCGGACGGTCGTTTCGGTGGTGACGAGGCGGGCGAGTGCGGCGATGGCGTGTTCGGCCTTCGCCTCCTGCAGGAACCCGACGGCGGCGTTGACGAGCACCACGCCGAGAATCACGGCGGCGTCCACCCATTCTTCCAGGAACAGGGTGGTGCCGATCGCCAGGAGCAAAATGTAAACCAGCGGCTGGTGGAATTGGCGGAGAAGGCGCCGCCAGACCGGGGTGGCGCGGCGGGCGGTGACCTGGTTGGGGCCGCACTCCCGCCGGCGCCGGCGGACCTCCGGTTCCTCCAGGCCGGTGGCGAGATGCACCTGCAGCAGCTGGAGGGCTTCGGCGGCGGGCAGGTGGTGCCAGGCAGGCTGGGGGTCGATTTTCATGCGCGGCGGAGGCGTTGGCCAATCCGGACGGGGTCAGGGCACGATGGCCCAGAGCTGGAGCATCCAGCGTCCGCCCCCGAGGATGAGCCCCACCGCCAGGGCGGAAACGACCAGGGCCACGCGCGCCAGTTCGCGCGTCGTGAAGCCGTTCTGGGCGTAGGCCATCGCGTTGGGCGGGGTGCTCATGGGCAGCGCCATCGAAACCGAGGCGCTGAGGGCCACGCTCAGCGCCAGGTGCACGACGGATAAATCACTGGCCGGACCGAACTCGGCCGAGGCGCTGGCGGCGACGGGCAAGACCAGGCTGGCCGCAGCGGTGTTCGAGATGAAGGTCCCGAGCACCACCGTCGCCAGGACCGCTGCCGTGAGGAGCGCCCACCCGTCCCCGGTCTCACCGGCGGGGAGCCAGCCGGCCGCCAGCTGGCCCAGCCCCGTCCGGGCGAGCCCCGCCCCGAGGGCGAGTCCGCCGGTGATCAGGATCAGGACGCTCCAATCCAGCTGCGCCAGATCCTCCCGGGTGAAGAAACCGAGGGCCGGCAAGGTGAGCAAAGGGACCAACGCGACCACCGGCGCCGGCAATCCGTGCCAGCCCTCGGTGATCCAGAGGCCGGCCGTCACGGCGAAGATCGTCGCGACGACGCCGCCGCGGCGCGTGAGCGGGGCGCGCGCCGAGATCAGGCGCAACGCGGGGTCAGCCGGGGCGTGCCAGCGGACCAGCAGCAGCCAGGTGAGCGCCGCCAGCCCCACGGCCAAGGGCACCGCCACGGCCATCCAAGGGAGAAAACCGACGACAAGTCCCGCCTGCTGCAAGTGGCTGCTGGCGAGGGCATTGGGCGGGGATCCGATCGGGGTCGCCATGCCGCCGAGATTTGCGGCAAGGGGCACCCCGAGCAGCAGGGCCTTGCGAAAGGGCTCGGCGGGGGGCATCGCCGCCAGCATGGGCGCCACGATGGCCAGCATCATCGCGGTGGTCGCCGTGTTGCTCATCCACATGGAGGCCGTGAGGGTTACGAGCATGACCCCGAGGAGCGCCTGGCGTGGGCGCGTCCCAAACGGGCGCAGCAGCCAGCCGGCCAGCGCGCGATCCACCCCCTCCCGCGCCGCCGCCCGGGTCAGGACCAGGCCGCCCAGGAAGAGCAGGAGGATGGGATCCGCAGCTGGGGCCAACACCTCGCGCACCGAGGGTCCGGCGGCTCCGGTGAAACCCAGACCTGGCCAGCCGGCGGGATTGGCCAGCAGCACCACCTGCAGGCCGATCGCAAGGAGGGCCGTGGCAAAGAGCGGGAGCGCTTCCGCGGCCCACAGGCCTGCGATCCCGACGAAGATGCCGCCCATCAGGGCCGCCTCCCGCGGCGCCCCGGCGTAACGCTCGAGGGCCCAGCCGGCCGCACTGGCGAGGACCCCGGACGCGAGAATCCAGCCACTGCGGGGCAGCCCGCCCGGCGCGTGGGGCAGATCTCGGGCCGGCGGGGCAGGCTTCATTCGCGCGGGGAGGGCACCACGAGCACCGGGCGATGGCTATGGGAAACCACCTGCTGCGCGACGGAGCCGAGGAGTGTCTCGAAACGCCCCGTTCCGCCATGGGTGCCCACGCAGACCACATCCGCCCCGGCCCGTTCCGCGGCCTGGAGGATGCCGGTGGCGGGGTCGCGGTGGGGTACCACCTCGACGTTGGTCGCCACGCCGCGCGCCTCAATACCCTCGGGCAGCAGGGCGCGCAGCCGCCCGGTGAGGGTCGCGGCGTGCCGCGCGTGCGCCTGCCGAAATGCGGCGTCGGCCGCGGTCTGCAGGAACTCTCCCCCCGGCAGGGCCTGCGGGTGCAGCACGTGCACCAGGTGGAGCACGCCGCCCCGCGGCACGAGCGCCACCGCACGCGCCACCGCCCGGTCCCCGGTGGCGGAGAAATCGGTCGCGGCGAGCACCCGCCGGACCGGACCCGGCAGGGCCGGGCCCGCGCCGGCCGCCAGCGGCACCACGGCCACGTTCATGGCCGCGTGGTGCAGCAGGCCGCGGGAGACGGAGCCGTGCCACAGCCGTTCGAATCCGTGGTACTGGTGCGAGCCGGTCACGAGCAGGTCGGCCCCGGACTCATAGGCCAGCTCCGCCAGCCGGACATCCTGCCGGCCCCAGTTGGACTCCGCCCGCACCTCGAAGTCGCCGTCCCCGAGCACCTCGGTGGCGCGGGCGCGCAGGTCGCGCTGGATCATCGCGAGCATCTCCGCCGAGCAGCCCTCCAGCGAGAGCGGCCCCGTGCCCCCCAGCCGCGCGCGTTGGTCGGGCGGCCAGAAGACGAAGCCGGTGGTCACCGTGCAGGGGCCGAGCGCCCGGAGTTCCCGCACCCAGGCGAGCGCCGCTTCGGCGGAGCGGGAGAAGTCGAACGCCACGAAGACCCGCAGCGGCCGCTCCCCTCGCAGCCAGGCCGCCAGGGGCTCCGGCGCCCGCGTCACGAGCGTCGGCACCGCGGCGCGTTCCGCGGTGCGTTCCGCGACGCTGCCCAGGATCCAGCGCCCCGCCGTGCGGCTGCCGAGAGCCCCTACCACCAGCAGACGGCAACGGTCCGGCTGGGCGCGCGCCACGAGTTGCTCATCGGGCAGGCCCTGGACGAGCTCCGCGTGGACTTCGCCCCCGGCCGCCCGCAGGCGGGCGGCCTCGCGGGTGAGCCGGTCATCCGGTGGCCCCCCGAGGGCGCGGGCCTCCGCGTGCAGCAGGATGAGGGACGAGCCCAGACGATGGGCGAGCGCGGCAGCGAGGTCCGCGGCGGCCGTGGCTGCCGGGCTGAAGTCGGTGCCACAGAGGATGGTCGCGGCCGTCGCCGTGGGGGGGGCGGGAGTGGGTGAGGGGGCAGTAGGCATGGCACCCGTAAGTTACTCCGGGTCCCCCGCGCTGCCGCGCCTCGCCTGCGGAAGGCCGCGCGGATCTTGCCGCAGGTTGCGGGTTGCGGCCGGAGTCCTTGGCGACTGCGCTGGCGGGCGATGACCCCGTACCCCCGCCGGTCGCTCCGCCGCTTCCTCGCGTTGCTCGCCCTCGCCGTGCCCAGCGTGCCCGCCGTGGCCGCCGCCCCGCCGCCGGTCAACCTGCTCGTGGTCTTCATGGACAACGTCGGCTACGGCGACCTCGGGTGCTACGGCCACCCGCAGGTCCGCACCCCGCACCTCGACCGCCTCGCGCGCGAGGGCGCCCGTTGCACGCAGTTCTACGTCGTCACCAGCAGCTGCACCCCGTCGCGCGGCGCGCTGCTCACCGGCCGTCACCCGGGCCGCAACGGCCTCCCGCACCAGCTGGCCGGGACCGAGAACTGGCACGGCATCGGCCTGCCGCACCGCGAGCGGATTTTGCCGCAGCTGCTCCGCCCCGCCGGCTACGCGACGGGCTGCTTCGGCAAGTGGAACCTCGGCTTCGCCCCCGGCTCGCGGCCCACCGAGCGCGGCTTCGACGAGTTCCTCGGCTTCCGCGCCGGCAACATCGGTTATTACGATCACCTCTACAACCACGAGCGCGACACGTTCCGCGGCACCGACCCGGTGGTGCTTGAGGGCTACAGCACGGACCTCTTCGCCGATGCCGCGATCGACTTCATCCGCCGCCACGCGGACCGCCCGTGGTTCGCCTACGTGCCGTTCAACGCCGCGCACTTCAACACCGCCCAGAATGTGGCTCCGGGCCGCGCGCCGATCTGGGAGGTCCCCGCCGAGCACCTCGCGGCCTACGGTTGGCCCGCGGACGAGCCCGACCCGCGCCGCCGCTACCTTGCCGTGGTCACTGCCCTGGACGCCGCCCTCGGCCGCATGCTGGGCGCGCTCGACGCCCTGGGCCTCCGCGAACGCACCCTCGTGGCCGTGCTCTCCGACAACGGCGCGTTCATGCTGCCCGGGCGCGGCCTCGAGGTCGCCTCCAACGCCCCGCTCCGCTCCGGCGGCACCACCTGCTATGAGGGAGGCATCCGCGTGCCGGCGCTGTTCCGCCTGCCGGGACGCATCCCCGCCGGTACCACGGTGACGGCGATGCTCAGCCAGCTGGATCTCGTCCCGCTCGCGTTGGGCCTCGCCGGCCTGAACCCGCCGGCGGACCGGGTCCTCGATGGCCGCGATCCGCTGCCCGCGCTCGCCGGGCGCGCGCCCTCGCCGCACGCGCGCCTCGGGTTCGCCTACGCCGGCACCACGGCCCTGCGCGAGGGGCCCCTCAAGGTCGTGCGCCCCGCGCCGACCGCGCCGTGGGAGCTCTATGACGTGGAGAGCGACGTCGCGGAGTCGCGCAACCTGGCCGGCGAGCGGCCCGCCGACCTCGCGCGCCTCACCGCGGCCCACGCGGCGTGGGTGGCCGATCTGGCGCGCGACGCCTCCCCGCGGGCCGCGTGGACGCCGCCGCCCCGGAAGGCGCGCTGAGGTGGGTGGTGTGGCCGCGGCCACAGCGGAACGCCTACCAGGCGTGCCGGCTCACGTCGGTGAAGGCTGCGAAATCCGCGTCGAAGGTGGCGACCGCTTCGCCGGCCTCCGCGGCGGTGGCGGCGAGCCAGGCGTCGCCGAGTTCCACGTTGGCGTCCCGCACCCGGATCAGCGCCGCGAGCAGGCGGGCTTCATGTTCCACGGTAAACGCGCCGCTGCGCACGACGTCCTGCAGGAGTCCGGCGGCGGCCGCGCGCGGGAGTTTGTAGGAGGTCCGCAGCGCGTAGAAAATCTCGGCCACCGTGACGACCGACAGCACGAGCGTGGTGCGGCCCGCGGCCGCCTCGCCGATGAGCCGCCGCGCCGCCGGCGACTGCCGCGGGTCATCGTCGCGGAGGAACCGCAGCACCACGTTGGCGTCGAGGTGGAGGCGCTTCATCGCGCGCGGCCGCCACGGCCCATCGCCTCGCGCGCCCGCGCCTTTTCCCGGGCGTCGCGCGGCGTGGCGGAGCGGGCGGCGCCGAAGAGCGCCATCACGTCCGGCGCGGGCCGGACCCGGGCCGTGCCGTCGGGACAGGCCTCCCAGAGGATCTCGGCGCCCTTCCA
>JBMTAG010000133.1:0-8864 GCA_049428505.1 Opitutaceae bacterium
TCGACAAGCTCAGGACATGCTGTCCCTCGACGGGCTCGGGGCATTCTGCCCTTCGACAGGCTCGGGGCATTCTGCCCCTGCCACCTGAATCCGTGGCGTCCCTCGCTACCC
Organism: Opitutaceae bacterium; assembly: GCA_049428505.1. Lineage (GTDB taxonomy): Bacteria > Verrucomicrobiota > Verrucomicrobiia > Opitutales > Opitutaceae > ER46. Next base: position 112 of record JBMTAG010000133.1, read on the forward strand.
GCTACTCACTACTCACTACCACACGCGCCCCCCAGCACCCGCCGGATTTCCGCGGCGTTCACGGGCGAGATGACGCCGTGCTCCGTGATGAGGCCGCGAATCAGCCGGGCCGGGGTGACGTCGAAGGCGGGATTGTACGCGCCCGCGCCGGCGGGAGCGGCGGGAACACCCAGCGGCGCGAGCACCTCGGCTGCGGGTCGTTCCTCGATCGGGATCCCCGCGCCGGTCGCGAGCGTCAGGTCAAAGGTGCTCGAGGGCGCCGCGACGAAGAACGGCACCCCGTGCGCGGCCGCGACCAGGGCCAGTCCGTAGGTGCCGATCTTGTTGGCCGCATCCCCGTTGGCGGCGATCCGGTCCGCCCCGACGATGCAGCTGCCGACGCGGCCGCTGGCCAGGAGGGCGGCGGCGGCACCGTCGCAGAGGACCGTCACGGGGATGCCGCGTTGGACGAGTTCCCAGGCGGTGAGGCGGGCGCCCTGCAGGAGGGGACGGGTTTCGTCGGCGAAGACCTCGAAGCGGCGGCCTTGGTCCCAGGCGGTGGTGATGGCCGCGAGGGCGGTGCCGGCGCCCCCGGTGGCGAGCGCGCCGGTGTTGCAATGGGTGAGGACGCCACCCGGAGGCAGCGCGGCGGCGCCGTGGCGGCCGATGGCGGCGCACAGGCGTTCATCCTCCTCATGGATCGCGCGGGCCGCGGCGAGGAGCGTGGCGCCCAGATCCGCCGCGGAGGTGCCGGCGGGGAGGCCAGCGAGGGCGCGCAGGCAGCGTTCGACGGCCCAGCGGAGGTTGACCGCGGTGGGCCGGGCGGAGGCGAGGGCGGCGGCGCGGGCCTGCACGTGGGCGAGGGCGGGGGCCGGGCCCAGTTGGAGGCGCGTGGCCTCGGCGGCGGCGAGGACCGTGCCGTAGGCGCCGGCGATGCCGATGGCAGGTGCGCCGCGGACGCGCAGGCTGCGGATCGCCTCGATGACGACCGGAACCTCGTGGCAGGCGAGCCAGGTGACGCGGCCGGGGAGGTCCGTCTGGTCGAGGAGTTCGAGGGTGCCGGCGGCGTTGCCGGACCAGCGCAGGGCCACGGGAGTCATCGGGAGGCGGAGTCGAGTGGGCCCCGCGGTGGCGGGCAAGCGTGGAGGCGTGACGGGTGCGGGCGGAGGACTTGCGGCGGCGGGGCGGGGGCGCACGCTGGCCGCGTGAACGTTTTCCCGCTCCGGTTCGCGCTCCTCCTGCCCCTGCTTTCCCCGATGCTCTCCGCCGCCGTCCCGCCCGCACGTCTGCCCCGACCCGATCAGCCCGGCACCGCGTGGTCGGTGCGGGTGGCGGACCGGCCGCTGGTGTTCACGGCGGCGGTGACGGCCCCGGCGCCGGCGGCGGCGGACGCGGAGGCGCGGGCCGCGTTGGCGGAGGTGGACGCGGTGGTGCGGGCGGCGGGCGGTGATCCCGCGGGAATCCTGCGCCTAAACGCGCTGGTGGCGGCGGATGCGGACCTTGCGGCGGTCGAGGCGGCGGTGGCGCGGCGGTTCGCGGCGGCGCCGGTGGCGTTCACGCTGGTGCGCACGCCCTTGGCGACCGCGGGGCGGCGCGTGGCCTTCGAGGCGGTGGCTCCGGCGGGCGGGGAACCGACGGCGGTCGTCCATGCGGGGGGGCAGGCGGCGGTGTTGCCGGCCGGGGGCAAGGTCTTTGTCTCCGGGCAGGCGGAGAAGGGGGCGGACGTGGCGGAGGCGGTACGGCGGACGATGACGGGCCTGCACCGGACGCTGGCGCACCTCGGGTTGGGGGCGGCGGATGTCGTGCAGATCAAGGCGTTCCTGGCTCCCTTCGCGGACCACGCGGCGGCGGTGCGGGAGGTGGCGGCGAGTTTCGGGGGCCGGCCGGTGCCGCCCTTGGTGCTGGTCGAGTGGGTGAGCAGCCTGCCGGCGGAGATCGAGCTGATCGCGGCGGCGCGGAACCTGCCGGCGCCGCCGGGGGACCGGGTGGCGTGGCTGCCGCTGCCGTGGCTGAGCGTCTCGCCGCGTTACTGCCGGGTCGCGCACGTCGGGGCAGGCGTGCCCTTGATCTTCCTTGGTGGCATCGATGGTGAGGGCGGGGGCGACCCCCGGGGGCAGATGAAGCGGATCTTCGAGCGGATCGGGTCGGCGTTGTATGAGGCGGGCTCCAGTTACCGGAACCTGGTCAAGGCGACGTATTATCTCGGCGACGCGCGGGCCCGGACGGAGCTGGGCGACATCCGGGGCGTGTACTTCGACCCCACGCGGGCGCCCTCCGCGTCGGCACTGGAGGTGCGGAGCCTGGGCCAACCCGGCCGCGGCGCCCGGATCGACCTGATCGCGTTTCCGGTGCGGTAAACCTCCTTCGCCGAGGCTACGGAGGTCGGGCTCGCTGCGCCGGGGCTACGGGGGAGGTCCGGTTTTTGCGCCTACGACGGTTTCGATCGACTCCGGTTTGCTCGCTACTCGCTACCCACTCCCCGCTGCTTTTACACCCGCGCCCCGCGGGGCCCGCCCGCGCGTCACCGCCCGTTCGCCGACGGGGACGCCGGCGGCGGCAGCAATTCCAGGTACTTGGCATCCGCCGCCTGCAGTTCCTGTTGCCAGAGGTTCCGCAGGCGCTCGAGGGCGGCGCGGTGCCGGGGATCGGCGGCGAGGTTAGTCAGCTCCTCCGGGTCCGCGCGCAGGTCGTAAAGTTCCTCGGGTTCCCGGGCGTCGAAGTAGCGGACATACTTGCGGTCCCCGTGTCGGACCGCCGCGAAGTAGGGCACGCCGGCGTGGCGCGGCGCCTTCGCCCCCCGCAAGGTCGCGGCGACGTTCGCGCCGTAATCCTGCCCGGTGTTGGTGAACAGGGTGGCGTGGTCCCAGCGGGCACCGTCCGGATCGCGCAGCAGCGGGGAGAAATCCCGGCCGTGCATCTTCCAGGGCAGCGGGATGCCCGCCTGCGCGAAGAAGGTCACGATCACATCGGGGCCATTGACCACGTGGCGGGAAACCTTGCCGGCCGGGATCGTGCCGGGCTGGCTCACGATGAAGGGTGAGGCGTAGCTGGCCTCGTAGGGCGCGACCTTCTGCTTCAGCCCGTGCTCGCCGTTGGCGTAGCCCTGATCCGACGAGTACACGACGAGCGTCCGCTCGAGTTGGCCGGACTCCCGCAGGGCGCGGAGCACCTCCCCGACGCCCTCGTCCACGGCCTGCAGGCATTCGTTGGCCTGCCGGACCCAGTCCGCGTGGGTCGAGCGGCCGTTCTTGTCGAGGGCCTCCCCGGCGGGGCCGCGTTTCCAAGCCTGGGTGCCTTCGAGGTAAGCGGGTTTACCGGGGCGGGGGCCGAAGAGGTCCCGCGGGGGCGTGACGGGTGCGTCCCGGAGGCTGCCGCGGTGGCGCGGCGCGGGAATGGTGGGGCCGTGGATGGCGCCGTAGCAGAGCCAGAGGTACCAGGGTTTGGCGGGGTCGCGGCCCTCGCCGCGGATGTAGTCGACGGCCCAGCGGGTGTAGTTGTCGGTGGCGTAACCCTCGATCCGGCGGGGCTGGCCGTTGAAATCAACGATCTGGGGGCCGTAGTAGTTCCCGGCGTCCTCGGGGTTCGCGGGCCGGTTCCACACCCGCTGGTAATCCCAGTCGCGGCCCCAGCCGGCGTCGGTGCCGGTGTGCCACTTGCCGATCTGGGCGGTCTGGTAGCCGTGCCGGCGGAAGGCGGCGGGCCAGAAGCGGCAGACCGCGGGATCGTAGGTGCTGCGGGGGTTGCCGCCCGTCATCCGCATCGTCTCGATCGCGTGCGGATGGAGTCCGGTGAGCAGGGTGGCGCGCGAGGGCATGCACCAGGCCCCGAGGTAGCCGGCCTGGAAGCGGATCCCCGAGGCGGCCAGCCGGTCGAGGTGCGGGGTGCGGGCCAGCGGGTACGCATCCTCGTAGGCGCTGATGACCTTCCGCGAGTGGTCGTCGGCGAAGATGAAGAGGATGTTCGGCGGGCGGTCGGCCGCGGCAGCGCGGGCCACCGTGGGTGCGGCGGAGAGGGCGGCGAGGAGGAGCGGGAGGAGGCGAGGAGACATCGGGAGGAGGGACGGGTTTACTGCCGGAGCCAGGCCTCGTTGCAGACGGCGTGCTTGATCGCCTTCCGGTTGTCCGCCTGGAAGTAACTGTAGCTGACGTGGATCAGGCCATCCGCCCCGATGATCACCGCCGGGTAGTGCGAGCGGGTGTCCGCCTCGTCGGCGAGCGGCTTGGCGTGGCGCCAGGTTTTCCCCTCGTCCTCGGAGAGGGAGAGCGTGAGGCGGTGGCGGCCGGTTTCGGTGTCGTTGTTCACGAGTACCCAATGGCCGTTGGGGAGGGTCGCGAGGTCGCAGGCGGTGCCGGAGTTCGGCAGGGTGCTGTCGCGGACGGGTGACCAGGTGCGGCCCTGGTCGGAGGAGCGGCTGAGGTGGAGGCGCTTGGGCGGCGGGCCGTTGTCGCGCATCAGGGCCACGAGGTCGCCGCTGGCGGTGGCGGCGAGGGCGGGCTGGATGTTGCCTGCGGCCACGAGGGGCGCGCTGGTCTGCCACGTGTCGCCCGCGTCGTCGGTGTAGGCCATCAGCGAGAAGCTGAAGCCGTCCGAATACAGGGGGAGGATCATCCGGCCGGTACGCGTCAGGAAGGGCTTGTTGCGGGTCTGCCAGCCCATCCGGCGGAAGTACGGGTAGCCGAGCCGGGTCTCGTCGGAGGAGCCATCGACCGCCTGGATCCGGCCGGCGCGGAGCATGTCCTCGCCGCGGGCAAGGGAGACGAGGCGCTCGGCTTGGGCGGTCCAGCGTTCCCGGGCGGGGGCGTGGACGGCGTCCGCCGCGAGGTAGGCCGCATAGGCCTGCGCCTGATCGCGAACCGAGGCCACGAAGGGGTCGCCCGGCTGGATGCCGCGCTCGGCCTTGCCGCCCGGCTTGAGGAGAAGCGTGTCCTGCCAGCGCCAGACGGGGGCGCGGTCCGGGGCGAGGAAGTCGTCGCTGATGCGGTACTTGATCAGGGCGGTCTCCCACTGGTTGGCGAGGATCGTGATCCACATCACCCAGAGGCGGCCGCGGGGGTCGAGGAACAGGACGGGGTTGCAGTCGGGAAACTCCTTCACGTCGGCGAGGACGAAGGGGGCGCTCCAGGCGGTGGCGCCCTTCGGCTTGCGGGCGCCGAGGATGCGGACGTCGTCCGCCCAGCGTTCGCCGCTGCCCTGGAACCAGCCGACCAGCAGGTCGCCGTTGGGCAACTCGACCAAGGTGGAGCCGTGGGTATGTTCCGCCTGCAAGGGGAAGACGAGTTCCGTGCGGAGGAAGGCTGCGTCCGCGGCGGACGCGGGGACGGGGGCGGCGAGGAGGAATCCGGCCAGCAGGCGGAGGCAGGCGGGGCGAAGCGCAGGGGGCATAGGGGGTAGGGGCGGGGCCGGGGGGACGTGGGAGGCCCGGGAGGTGCCCCGGGGAGGGACGGTAGGCGAATCCATGGCGGGCGAAAGCCGGTTTTGCGGGTCGCAGGCTTTTCGGGCTTGCGCCCCGCGGCCCGCGCGCGGCGGAGTCACCGGGCGGTCCGCGCGTGTCCCCGCCGGGTCGTTGCCCCCTTACCCCGATGTCCTCGTCCCGCCGTTTGCCCGTATTCCCCCTGCTCCTCGCCCTGCTGCTGCCCGGCTGGGCCTTGGCCGCCGCGCCCGGCGCGATCTCCGGGGCGGTCAGCAATGCCGCCACCCGCAACCTGCTCCCGGGAGCGCGGGTCGAGCTGCCGGCCCTGGGGCGCGAGGTGCTGGCGGATGACACCGGACGCTACGAGCTAGCCGGGGTCCCGGCCGGCCGCCACGAGCTGCGGGTTTCCTACATCGGCCTCGACGCCGTCCGTCGCCCGGTGGAGGTGGGCGCCGGGCAGCGGGTGACGCAGGATTTCGAGCTGACCACCGCCATCTACCGGATGGATCAGTTCAAGGTCGTGGGGGAGCGCGAGGGCGACGCCGCGGCGATCACGGCGCAGCGCAACGCGGACAACGTGCGCAACGTGGTGGCGGCCGACTCGTTCGGAAACCTGCCGAACCTCAATGCGGCCGAGGTCGCGATCCGCCTGCCCGGCATCGCGGGTAATCCGGATGACGGCGGCACTTACACCGGCTTCACCATCCGGGGCATGGGCCCCGGGCTCAATGCGGTCACCCTCGACGGCGGCCCGCTCACGGGCCAGGGCGGCATGGCCCGCAACACGATGCTGAACAACTTCAGCGGCACCATGCTCGAGCAGATCGAGCTGATCAAGGGGCACACCCCCGACAAGGGTGCCGATTCGCTCGGCGGGACGCTCAACCTCCGCAGCCGCTCGCCGCTGAGCCTCCGCGAGCCGCGCCGCACCACCTACAGCCTAAACCTGCGGACCGCGCCTTCGTTCACCGAACAGATCCCCGCCCGGGAAGCCCACCGCGTGCACCCGGTCTTCAACGTCGCCCACCAGCAGGTTTTCTCTACGCGGGGTGGTGAGCGCGACCTCGGCGTTTCGGTCAACGCCTTCTACAGCGAGAACGTCATCGCTTACTTCTCCACCGTGAGGGATTTCGAGAACACGACGCGCGAGCCGGCCTTCCTGTGGGACTACCGGACCAACGATTTCTACGCGAACCGCAAGCAGTGGAGCCTCAATCTCAAGGCCGAGTATCGGCTTTCGGCGGCCACGCGCGTGCGGGTGAATGCCATCTACAACGACACGAACGTGACCGATCGCCGGACCCACGAGCTCCGCGCCTACACGAACCAGGTGGTCGGGACCACCGGCACCGCGGGGATCCTGCCCGGCTACACCAGTCGCGTCACCGAGGTGCGCCCGGTCGCTGCCTCGATGGTCCAGGTGACCGCCGGGATGGTCACCACGTGGAACCGGCTCCGCCATGTCGACTTCGGTGCGGAACACACGCTGGGCCGTTGGCACCTCGACTGGGGTGCGCGGCGGAGTCAGACGCGCATCAACTCCGGCAACGGCGGGGAGGCGGCGACGTTGACGCAACGCCTCACGGGGGTGGGCTGGATCCTCGACCGCACCGCCTCCGACCTTTACCCGCGCCTGATCCAGACCGCGGGACCGGACCTCACTGATCCGGCCAACTACCGTCCTGCGCCGGCCGGTCTCGTCAACGCCAACACCGGCAACAACATCGCGGTGGGGGAAGTTTTCGGCGATGCCCGGCTGACCCTGCCGGGGACGCGCCCGCTCGCCTTCAAGACCGGCTTCAAGCTGCGCGAAACGCGGGCCGACGATCAGAGCGCCGCGCGCCGCTGGAACTACGCCGGGGCCGCGGCGCTGCCCGCTGATCCTTCCATCCGCACCTGGGCCGAGCACAAGGCCGGCCTGCGGTTGCCGCGCTGGGAGGCCGGGGCGCTCCTCCGCGCCCGGGAACCGATCGACCCGGCGCCCTGGCGCGAGGACCTCTATTACCGCGAGCAGGTGCGCTACACGGGTACCCGCGGCGTCACGGAGCGCGTCACCGCCGGCTACGCGATGGCGCAGGGCCGCGCCTTCGGCTCCGGGTTCCTTGGCGGGGTGCGGCTGGAGCGCACCGAGACCTCCAGCTGGGGCTGGGTGCGGGCCCGCGTTCCGAGCACCGCGGCGCAGCAGGCGGCCGATCCCGTCGGGGCGGCGCAGCGCGACTACGCCGGCACGCGGCGCGAACTGGCCGGCGGTTACACCAAGGCGTTCCCGAGCGTGCACCTCACCCGCGACCTCACGCCCAACCTGAAGGCACGCGCGAGCTGGTCGACCAGCTTTGGGCGGCCCGCGCTGACCAACCTGCTGCCCAACGAGACGGTCAACGAGACCAACCAGACGGTCACGACCAACAACCCCTCCCTGCTGCCGCAGACCGCCCGCAACTGGGACCTCACGTTGGACTATTACTTCGAGCCGGTGGGCAACCTCTCGGTGGGCTGGTTCCACAAGGAGATCCGGGACTACATCGTTTCCGGGATTTTGGCCGGCACGATCGGCGCGGGGAGCGACAACGGCTACAACGGGGAATACGCCGGCTTCAGCCGCCTTTCCTCGGCGAACGCGGGGAGCGCGGTGGTGCAGGGCTGGGAGCTCGGCTACCGGCAGCAGTTGACGTTCCTGCCGGGATGGCTGCGCGGGCTCGCGGTGTCCGGGAATTACACCCTGCTGGATACCCACGGGGACTTTGGCGGCCGCACCCAGCTGTCCTCCGGCCAGGTGGCGGGTTTCATCCCGCGCACCGCCAACGCGGCGCTGTCCTGGCGCCATCGTGCCTTCAGCGTGCGGTACCTGCTCAATTACACCGGCGACTACCTCCAGACCTACTCGCCGGCGAGCCTGGGGCGGAACCTCTACCGCTTCAGCCGCACGATCCAGAACCTCGGGTTCGCGTGGCAGGTGCGGCCGGAGCTGAACCTGACGCTCGACCTCGACAACCTCGCGAACGAGCCGCAGCGCCGCTACCGGGGCATTCCCGACCAATTGCAGGCGCACAACCTCACCGGCACGACCGTGACGGTCGGGGTCAGCGGGCGGTTTTAGGCTCCGCCGTGGGCGGGGTGTGGAAGTACGCGTGCGCCTCCAGCTTGAGGCGGTGCACGGCGAGGCTCAGGTCGGCGTAGCGGGCGCTCGCCGCGGCGTCGGCGGAGCCGGCCTCCAGCCGTTCCGAGGTGCGGTGGAAGCGCTCGCCCAGGGCGCGGTGTTCGTCGTGGTCGCCGAGGGCGCGCAGGAGGCGGCGGACCTGGTTCGCGCGGCGGCGGGCGGTGGCCACCCGGCGGGCGGCGGCGGCGAAGCTCACGCGGCCGGCCT
>JBMTAG010000134.1:0-8656 GCA_049428505.1 Opitutaceae bacterium
CCCCCCCCCTTCCCGCCTTCCCCCGCTCTGTCCGGCCTTCCGCCGGGATCCCTTCCTGACCCACCCATGAAATTGCTCCGTGCCCTCCCGTTCGCCGCGTTGCTGGCCGCCGCCGGCCCCGCGTTCCCCGCCGCCCCCCGCACCTTCGAGCTCACCACGGCCACCCTCGCGGACATCCACGCCGCGATGGAGGCCGGGGCGCTGACCTCGGAGCGGTTGCTCCAGCTCTACCTCGCCCGGATCGCGGCCTACGATCGCGCCGGACCGAAGGTCAATTGCGTCATCACCCTCAATCCCCGGGCGCTCGAGGAGGCCCGGGCCTTGGACGCCGAGCGCCAGGCGAAGGGGCCGCGTTCGCCGCTCCACGGCGTCCCGGTGGTCCTGAAGGATTTGATTGATGCCACCGGGATGCCCACCACGGCCGGCTTCAAGCCCTTCGGGGCTCCGCTGCCGCCCCGGGACGCCACGATCGTCGCCCGAATGAGGGCCGCCGGGGCGATCGTGCTGGCGAAGGTTTCCACCACCAACTGGTTCGGCGCGGGCTTCGATGAGACCCACCCGATCGGCGAGAGCCTGAACCCGTACAATCTGGACCTGTCGCCGGGCGGCTCCAGCAACGGGTCCGGCGTCGCGATGGCCAGCACCTTCGCGACCCTCGCGGTCGGCACCGACACCAGCGTCTCCGTCCAAAGCCCTTCCTCCAATTGCTCCGTCGTCGGGATGGTCGGCAGCTACGGGATGATCAGCCGCGCGGGCATCGTGCCTCGCGGGGCCACCCAGGATCGTCCGGGACCGATGGGCCGCAGCGTCTACGATGTCGCGGCCCTCTTCTCGGTCCTGGCGGGCTGGGACGCGGAGGATTTCACCACCTTCGCGCCGATGGGCCACTTTCCGCAGTCCGACTGGGCGCGCGAGCTCAAGGGGGCCTCCCTGCAGGGCAAGCGGCTGGGCGTCCTGCGGGAGATGATCCCGGCGGGGCCGGAGTTCGCGGAAGCCCGGGCTGTGTTCGAGCAGGCCCTCGCCGACCTGCGGGCCGCCGGGGCCTACGTGGTCGACCCGATCCTGACGGGCAACCCGGGCATCGCGACCGACACCAGCCAGGGCCGGGGCCGGACCGCGGAGTACGAGAAGTTCGCCTTCACCGACGCCTACCTCGCCCGGCTCGGGCCGGCGGCGCCCTTCAAGAGCACCGCCGAGATGATCGCGCGGGTGGGCAAGGATAAGTTCAGCGCCTCAATGCTGACCGCCGCCGCCCTGCCCCCGCCGGACCGCAGCCCCGACTACCAGTCCCGGTACGCGGCGCGGCAGGTGTACATCGACCTCATCGCGGAGCTGCAGGACCGGTTCCGGCTGGATGCGTTTGTGCAACCGTTCACCCTCGTGGTGGCGCAGCGGGAAGCGGCGCGCGGTGCCACCGGCGAGCGGCGGGGGGGCAGTTATGGCGACCGCCCAGGGGTGAATAACCTGACCTCGACGACCGGGCTCCCCGCGGTGGTCGTGCCGGCGGGGTACGTGCCCTCAAACAATTTCCCCATCGCGCTGCAATTTCTCGGCCGGGTCCACAGCGACCTCGAGCTGCTGCGGCTGGCCCACGCCTACGAGCAGGCGACCCAGCGTCGCCGCAATCCGGCCACGACGCCGCCCCTGCCGGGGGAATCCTTCACCTATTGAGCCCCCGATCCCCATGCACCGCTTCCCCCGCCTGATCCGGAGCGTCGCCCTTGCGGCCGCGCTCCTCGGCTCCGCCGCCCGCGGCGCCACCTTCGAGCTCCAGACCGCCACCCTCGCCGACATCAACGCGGCGATGGACGCCGGGGCGCTCAGCGCCGAGCGGCTGGTCTCGCTCTATCTCGCCCGCATCGCGGCTTACGACCGCGCCGGTCCCCGGATCAACGCCGTGATCACGCTGAATCCCCGGGCCCTGGAAACCGCCCGCGCCCTCGACGCGGAGCGGGCCGCCCGGGGACCCCGGTCCCCGCTGCACGGGGTGCCGGTGGTGCTGAAGGACCTCTTCGACACCGAGGATATGCCCACCACGTGCGGGTTCCTCCCGTTGAAGGATTCGCGGCCGCTGCACGATGCCACCGTGGTCAAGCGGCTGCGGGCCGCGGGCGCCATCATCCTCGCGAAGGTCAACCTCAGTGACTGGTTCGGCACCCCGCCCAAGGGCGATCAGAGCACGGTGCTTGGCCGGACGCTGAACCCCTATAATCTCGCGCTGACTCCCGGCGGTTCCAGTGGCGGCACCGGGGCGGCGTTGGCGGCGGCCTTCGCCCAGGTCGGCCTGGGGAGCGAGACGGGCGTCTCGATCCGCAATCCCACCTCCAACAATTCCCTCGTCGGCCTCGCCCCCACCCGCGGGCTCATCCCCCGCGCCGGGATGACCATGACCTCGTTCGCGCAGGAGCGCTGCGGGCCGATGGGGCGGTCGGTGCACGACGTCGCCGTGCTCACCGGGATCATTGCCGGGTTCGACGCCGAGGATCTGCTCACCATCGGTTCCCCCGGCCGCATCCCGGCGGCCCCCTACGTGAGTTTCCTGCGCCAGGACGCCCTCCGCGGGGCGCGGATCGGCGTCTTCCGCGACCTCTTCCGGCGGGGTCCCGACCATGCCGAGGGGGTGGCGCTGGTGGAAAAAGCCATCGCCGCGATGCGCGCGGCCGGCGCCGTGATCATCGAGCCCGTCAGCACCGGGCTGGACCTGTTCACCCTGCTGGCCGACACCCGCACCAATTACTACGAGGCCCAGTTCTCCTATGACCTCTACTTCCGCCGCCTCGGTCCCGGCGCGCCCATCCGCAACGTCGAGGAATTATTGGCCAAGGGCGGGGACCTGGTGAAGCCCGGCATCGCCAAGGCGCGCGGCGAATTCCGGTCGCTGATGCACCAGCCGGATTATCTGGCGCGGCGCGACACCCAGGAAACCCTGCGCGACGCGGCCGTCGCCCTGATGGACCGCTACCGGCTGGATGCGCTGGCCTATCCCTTCAAGTCGCTCCCGCCCGAACCCCACCTCGCGGAGAACAACCGGGAAAAGGACAACCCCTTCAGCTCGGTCACCGGATTACCCGCCGTGCTGGTCCCGGCCGGCTACACCGCGAAGGAGAACGGACCGATCGCCCTGGAGCTGCTGGGGCGGCCCTACAGCGAACCGGTCCTCTTCGCGTTGGCTTACGCCTTCGAGCAAGCGGCGGCGATTCGCCGTCCCCCGCCCACCACGCCGCCCCTTCCGGGCGAGCGGTTTGAGTACCAACCGCGGACGGCCGCCCTCGCCGCCGCGCAACCCTGAAGCCCCCGATCCCGATGCCTACCGCAATTTTTCCTGCCTGCTCCCGCCCTTGGTTCGCCCTCGGGCTTGGCCTCGCGGCGTTGGCGCCCGCCCCGGCCGCCCCGGCCGCCTTCGACGTCCTCGAACTCACGGTGGCCGAAGCCCATGCCGGCTTCCTCGCCGGACGCTTCTCCGCCCGGCAGCTGACCCAGGCCTACCTCGACCGCATCGCAGCCTACGATCTCCAGGGGCCGGCCCTGCGCTGCATCGTGGCCGTCAATCCCGCCGCCCTCGCGGACGCCGACCGCCTCGATGCGGCCTTGGCCCGGACGGGCCAACTGACCGGGCCCCTGCACGGGATTCCGGTGCTGGTGAAGGATGAGATTGATGTCGCCGGCATGGCGACGACGCAGGGGACGATGGTCTTCAAGGATTACGTGACGCCACTCGATGCGTTCGTGATCGCCCGCCTGCGGGCCGCGGGGGCGATCATTCTGGCGAAGACGACCCTCTCGGAGTTCGCGGGCGGGGACACCTACAGCGCCCTCACCGGCAACTCGCGCAACCCTTACGCCCTCGACCGGACCGTCGGCGGTTCCTCCGGCGGGGCAGGCGGGGCCCTCGCGGCCAACTTCGGGCTCCTGTCGCTGGGCGAGGAGACCAGTTCCTCGCTCAAGCGCCCGGCCGCGTGGGGGGCGCTGGCCGGGATGCGCGCCACGCCCGGCCTCATCAGCCGCACCGGGATGTGGGATGGGCATCCGGTGCCGACGGCGCAGATGGGGCCGATGACGCGGACCGTGACGGATCTGGCGAAGCTGATGGATGTGATGGTCGGCTACGATCCGGAGGATCCCATCACGGCCTTTGGGGTGCAGCATACGCCGCGGACCTACACGGCCTCCCTGGACGCCGGGGCCCTGCGGGGCGCCCGCATCGGGGTCATCCGCGAACCGCTGGGCAGCGGCTCGCGGCCGGAGTCGGAGGATTTCCGGAAGGTCGATGCGCTGTTCCAAAAGGCGCTCGCGGATCTCCGGGCGGCCGGGGCCACGCTGGTGGACGTGACCATTCCGGACCGCGCCCGCCTCCAGGCGAAGCGCGGCGGGGATCCGGCGCTCACGGCCGAAGCGCTGCGCGTTTACCTGGCGCGGAACCCGAATTCCCCGTTCCGCAACCAGGCGGACATCGACGCCCATCCGGCGATGGCGACCAGCTTCAAGGCGATCGTGGCGAAGTATCGCGCGGAACACCCGGAAAGCGCCGCGGCGGCCGGCGTCGGTTATGCCGGCGGCGGCCGTTCCGGAGCTTCCCGGGCGCCCGACCCGGCCCGGATTCTCGAGGGCATCCGCGCGCGGGAACAGCTGTTGCAGAACATGGCGCAGGCGATGGCGGACGCCCGGGTCACGGCGCTGGCCTACAAGGCGGTTGAGCACCAGCCGACGCTCATCGCCGAGGCGACCACGCCGCCCTATCGCAGCAACGGCGGCGTGGTCTCGCTCAACACGTTCCTGATCCACACGCCCACGATCACCGTCCCGATGGGGTTCACGGCGGACGGAATTCCGGCGGGGTTGGCCTTCCTCGGCCTGCCGTTCAGCGACGCCGAGCTGATCCGGCTGGCCTATGCGTACGAGCAGACGACGCGCCACCGCCGGCCCCCCGCCTCGACGCCGCCGCTGGGGACGGCGGTGGCCGGCCGCAACTGATCGGGGGCGATCCCGGGGGCGATGACCGTGCCGCCGATGAAAAGATTTCAGCCTTCCGGCACTCGACCGGGCGGCGGCTCCGGTTAGGGTCTTCGTCCCGCGGGGCGTCACCCCCATTCCCGCGGGAATCGTCCCAACCCTGCCGGCGTCCCCCCATGAAAACCCTCGTCCTTCCGTTCCTCGCGGGCCTCGCGCTCGCCACCTCCGCGCTGCGCGCGGAGGTCTCCGCCCAAGCCTGGCTCGAATCCTATTACCTCAACCCGCAGCCCGCGGCGCTCGCCGCCCGGGTCCAGGCGCTCAGCCGCGAGGGCTTCCTCGAGCGCCCCGGCAACGTCCCGCTCACCATCGGCTTCCTCGCCACCGTCTTCGCGCAGCATCCCACCCGCGTCGACGGCTGGCTCCAGGAGCTGCGGTCCCTCCCCGAGTCCCATCAGCGGCTGCTCGCGGCCGCGCTCTGGCAGGCCGGTGACGCCCGCGGCGAGGACCTGCTCCTCCGTCTCCGCGCCCCGGCCGCCGTGCGCACGGAGATCCGCCGGCTCGCGACGACGACGGCGGACCGCATCGCGGACACCGCAGTGCTCTCGCCCGCCTCGATGAACCTCCAGTGGGGCGCTTTCCTCGCCAGCGGGGACGAGCGGCACGTGACGCGCATCTTCGACGCCATCGGCCGGAACGAGCCGGCGCTCGGGACCGGGGCCCAGTTGGCGTTGGCCCGCAACGCCGCCGCCCACCCGCGCGTGCTCGCGATCTGCCTCGCGCAGCTCGAGCGGCAGCCGTCCGAGATCCAGAGCGCCCTCCGGGCCGCCTTCCGGGACGCCGGCGCCGTCCCGCCCGCGCCGCGCGGCTGACGCCCCCGGCCGGCGGGAGGTTTGCTCAGCCCGGTGCGGTGCTTGACCAGACCGGTCGGGGCCTGGAACTTAAAGCAGACTTTAAGCCCATGGCCTCGACCGCGCTGCTCCCCGGGAACATCCACCCGCTCACTGACTTCCTACGCCATCATAAACGCCACCTGCAGCGTTTGCGGCGGAGCCAGCGCCCGGCGGTGCTCACGCTGAACGGCAAGGCGGAGGTCGTGGTCCAGGATGCGAAGGCCTATCAGGCGATGCTGGAGGACATCGAGGCCCTGCAGGTGCGGGCCGGGATCGCCGAGGGCATCGCTTCGATGGAGCGCGGCCAGGGTGAGCCGGCAGCGGAGGTCTTCGCGCGGTTGCGGCGCAAACACGGGTTGAAGACCCCGGGATGAACCATCGGGTGGTCCTCGAGACGCGCGCGGTCCGCGATCTCGACGAGGCGACCGGCTGGATCGCCGCCCAGTCCGCGGTCGCGGCCGAGCGGTGGTTCACAGCCATCGAGGCGCGGATCCGGTCGCTCGCCCGTTTCCCGGAGCGTTGCCCGCGAGGCCGCCGGATTCCGGCATGAAGTGCGCCAGTTGGTCTTCGGGCGGCGGCGCGGACGTTACCGGATTCTCTTCACGGTGGGTACGGGCGTGGTCCATGTCCTGCACGTGCGCCACGGCGCGCGCCCCGCGATGACCGCGGAGGAGATCGAGCAGTTGATGCCCCCCGTCTGACCTGGCCGGCGGTCAGCCGGAAATGTTTTCATACCTCGCGCCGCGCGGCCGCGGGGCACGGGAGTTGCTCCCGGACGGCGTATGCACCGCCGCCGTCTGCTCCGGATTGTTCCCTGGCTGGTTCTCGTCGTCGCGCCGCTGCGGGCGGACCCTGCTCCGCACGGCGTGGCGATCTTGGGTCCCGTGGCGTGGTCCCCGGCCGATCCCGCGCGCACGGGGGCCGGGGAATTCGAGGTGCTCCTCCGGATCGCCCAGTTGCAGCGCGGGAGCGGCGCGGTCGGCCTGGTCTGCGTGGGCGACCGCCATGGCCACCGGGCGGGCGGCGGGGAACGGGCCCTGCGGCGCGCGGCCCGGTCCGGGGTGGTGGTGGTCAAGCTGGCCCCGGGGGGCGTGGTGGCGCCCTGTGCGGACGGACTCTTTCTCGATGGCGGCGCGCTGGGGGCGGAGGAGGCCAGGGGGATCCTCGGCGCGGCGCTGGCCCGCCACGGGCCGCCTCCGGGAGCGGCGGAACCCGAGCGGCCCACGGCCGGCGAACTCGCGGCGATCCGGGCCCATCTGGCGCGCTTCCAGACGCTCCTGACCGCCGCGGCCGGAGCGCGTTATGCGGCGCGCTAGGGCCGGATCGCTCGAGTGAACCTGCCTCGCCCGCACCTCCTCTTCCCATGGCTCCCCTGCTCGACAGTCGGAAACTCCACGCCTTCACCACGCTGGCCCGGGTCGGCGGCTTCGCACCAGCGGCCCGGGAGCTGCACCTGACCCGCTCCGCGGTCAGTCACGCGATCCGCTCGCTCGAGGAGGATCTGGGCCACCGGTTGCTGGAGCGCGCCGGCCGCCGCCCGGTGACGCTGACGGAACCGGGTCGGCTCCTGCTGGAGCGGGCGCGGGTCATCCTCGAGGAGATGAAGGCCGCGCGGGCCACGCTGGCGGGGGAGCGCGGCTGAGCCGCTCCCGCGGGGTGGACCGCCGGCTTGCGCCCGGTGGCGCGGCTTGCGCAGGCTCGCGGCGTGACCCCGCCGCCCACCTCCCGCCGCCGCTTCCTCGCCACCTTGGCGACCGTCACCCTGTCCCTCCGGGCCCGGGCCGCGGAAACCGCCCCGGTGATCGTCGGCGAGGGCGCGCATCGCTACCGGTTCCACGACGCCTGGCCCCAATTGCCCTCGCACCTGAAGTGGGGTGTCACCCACGGGGTGGCGGTGGACCGTCGGGGTTACGTGCACGTGTTCCACACCTCGCGGCCCGAGGCGGCGACCAAGGACTGCGTCGTGGTGTTCGATCGGGCCGGCAAGTTCGTCCGTTCCTGGGGGCCGCAGTTCGTCGGGGGCGCCCATGGGATGGATTTGGTCGTCGAGGACGGGCGCGAGATCCTGTACCTGACGGACCTGCAGCGGGGGCTCTTCAAGATGACCCTCGATGGGGAGCTGCTGTGGCACGTGGCGCAGCCGGAGTGGTACCGTGGCCGCGACGTGAAGTACCGGCCTTCGAACGTGGCGGTCGGGCCGGAGGGCGACGTGTTTTTGGCCGATGGCTATGGCTCCTACTTTATCCACCACCTGACCAAGGACGGCCGGTACGTCCGGACCTTCGGGGGTCCCGGCGAGGAGGCGGGCCAGACCCAGCACCCGCACGGCCTGTTCATCGACCGGCGCGGGGCGGAGCCGCTGCTGGTCGTGGGCGAGAACGATCCCAAGGGGGAGAAGCCGGGGCGCCTGCAGGCCCTGACGCTGGACGGCCGGCACCGGCGATTTTTGCCGACCCCGGTGCGTTCGCCGCGGCACTTCGATCAACGGGGGAAGCTAGCGGTCATCCCGGACTTGGACGCGCGGGTGACCCTCGTCGACGAGGAGTACCGGACCGTGGCCAACTTGGGCGATGGGTGGACGACCAAGGCGGAGGTGCGGGCGCTGCGGACGCGGACGAGCGATCACTTCACGCCGGGCAAGTTCGTGTGCCCGCACGACGCGGCCTTCGATGCGGAGGGGAATATCTACGTCGCCGAGTGGGTGGCCTACGGGCGGATCGTGAAGCTGGAGCGGATCTCCGGGTAGGCGGTGGACCGTAGTCGGTGGACGCGGTGGACGGTGGACCCGGATGGAGCGACCCTTCAGGGACGGAGCC
>JBMTAG010000135.1:0-8630 GCA_049428505.1 Opitutaceae bacterium
CACGGCTGGCACCTCGGCGAGAAGAACCACCTGCACAAGTTCACCCTCTGGGAGCGCTCCACCCGCGTGCCCTTCATCATCGTCGCTCCCGGGGTGACGCGCCCCGGCACGCGGACCGCCCGGCCCGTGGGCACCGCCGACCTGTTCCCGACGCTGGCGGAACTCTGCGGCCTCCCGCCCGCCGCCGGCCTCGACGGCCGCAGCCTTGTGCCGCTGCTGCGCGATCCGTTCCACCCGTGGGAGCGTCCGGCCCTGACCACCCATGGCCAGGGCAACCACGCCGTCCGCAGCGAACGCTGGCGCTACATCCGCTATGCGGACGGCGGCGAGGAGCTCTACGACCATGAGCGTGACCCGCACGAGTGGCACAACCTTGCCGGCGATCCCGCCCACGCCGCCGTCCGCGCCGCGCACGCGCGCTGGCTGCCGCGCACCGACGCCCCCCCGCTCGGCCGCAAGGCCCGGAAGAAGGCCGACTGAGATGCGTGCCCGCGGCCTCCTGTTCCTCGCCTGCGCCCTCAGCGCCGCCGCCGCGACCCAGGGGCCCTTGCGCGTGCATCCGGACAACCCCCGCTATTTCGCGGACGCCTCCGGCCGTCCCCTCCTCCTGGCGGGTTCCCACACCTGGGCGAACCTCGTCGACATGGGCCCGTCCGATCCGCCCCCGGCGTTCGACTTCCCCGCCTACCTCGCGTGGCTGCGGCAACGCGGCCACAACTTCACCCGCGGTTGGACGTGGGAACCCACCAAGTGGGACAACACGCGGATGAAGAACGTGGAGTGGCGCAACGGGGCCCACACGGTCGCCCCCCACCCGTGGCGCCGCCCCGGCCCCGGCTTGGCGAATGACGGCCGGCCGAAGTTCGACCTCGAGCAGCTCAACCCCGACTACCTCGCGCGCCTCCGCACCCGCCTCACCCAGGCCCGGGCCGCCGGGATCTACGTGTCGGTGATGCTCTTCGAGGGCTACGGCGTGCAGTTCCAGGCGGACGCCTGGCCCCACCACCCCTTCAACCCCGCGAACAACGTCAATGGCGTCGACGGCGATGCGAACGGCGACGGCAAGGGCCTCGAGGTGCATCAACTCGCGGTCCCGCGCGTGACGGCCCTGCAGGAGACCTACCTGCGCTGGCTCGTCACCGGCCTGAATGAATTCGACAACCTCCTCTACGAGGTCGCCAACGAGACGCACCCCGGGTCGACCGAATTCCAATATCACGTCATCCGCTTCGTGAAGCAGCTCGAGGCCGGCCTGCCGCAGCAGCATCCCGTGGGCATGACCTACCAGAACCGGCGCGGTCGCAATGAGACCCTCTTCGCCGGCCCGGCCGACTGGGTGTCCCCCAACTCCGACGGTGGCTGGCGCGACGACCCGCCCGACCTGCAGGGACGCAAGGTCATCCTCAGCGACACGGATCACCTGTGGGGCGTCGGCGGGGACGCGGGCTGGGTGTGGAAAACCGTCACCCGCGGCGCGAACCCGATCTTCATGGACACCTACGACGGCCGGGTGCTCGGCAAGGTGCGGCCACAGGATGAGGGGCCGCGGCGCGCGATGGGCGCGGCGATCGCCCTGACGCGGCGCATGAACCTCGCCCGGGCCGTGCCGCACGGCGCGCTGGCGTCGACCGGTTACTGCCTCGCCGAGCCCGGCCGCGCCTACCTCATCTTCCTGCCGGCCGGCGGCGAGTGCTCGGTCGACCTGCCCGCCGGGCCCAGTCCCTTCGCGGTCGAATGGCAGCCCGCCGAGGGCGGCGTCTCGGAGCTTGGGGCACCGGTCGCGGGCGGGGCGCGGCGCACGCTGCGTTCCCCGTTGACGGGTCCGGCGGTGCTTTTCCTTTCCGCCCCCGTTCCCTGAGCCGGCCACGCCTTTTGCCCCCATGCCCCTCTCTCGCTCCCTCGCGCTCCTCGCGGTTGCCACCCTGATCCTCGCGCCCGGCTGGGGCGGCCAGCCCCGCAAGTCCGCGGCCGCGGGCGCGCCGGCGGCCGAGCCGGGTCCGCATCAGGGTGACGTGACGGACGTCCGCGTGGTCCGTCGCGCCGAGCAGCATCCCGATGCCTGGCGGGTCTGGCAGCCCTTCATCATCGAGGGGGAGCGCCCCCGCCACCTGCTCGTTGCCTTCGGGGCGATGGCGAACGGCAAGAAGGACATGGGCCACATCCTTGCCAGCCTCTCGACCAACGACGGCGACACCTGGGGCGAGCCGGTGAAGGTGTTTGATTACCACCAGCGGCAGGGGGCCATCCAGTTCGCCTACGCCAACCCCGTGCTCTTCCGGGCGCCCGGGCAGGACGTGATCTGGTGTTTCGCGATGCGCTGTCCCCTCGCGTACGAGAACAGCGAGGACTCGCACCTGGTCGCCGCCTTCACGGCGGACGGTGGGCGCTCGTGGACGCCGGTGGAGCTGGCGATGCACTACCCCGGCCCCCTGATCACCAACGCGGGCATCGTGGTGGCGGAGCACGAGGGGCGGAAGCGCTTCCTGCTGCCGGCGCACCGCAACACCCTTGCGGCCGATCCGCGCGGCTCACGCGACCACTTCGTGCTGAGCAGCACCAGCCTGCTGGAATGGAAGCTCGAGGCCTTCATTCCGCAGCCGGTGAGTCCGCGGGTGTTCCTGCACGAGGGCAATGTCGCCGCCGGCGACGCGCCCGGGGAGCTGAAGATCGTGATGCGCACCGCGGACTACGATGATCCGGAGCTGACGACCAACCCGCCGCGGGCCTATTCGAGCGTGAGCCGCGACGGGGGCCGGACGTGGAGCCCGGCCGCCCCCGAGCCGGAGCTGCACAACGCGAAATCCAAGGGCTTCTTCGGCCGCGCCGCCAACGGCACCCACCTCTACGTGTACAACGACGGCCCGGCGCAGCGCGACCGCTCCTGGCCGGGCTTCCCGAACGGCGGCCGCACCTCGCTGCGCTACAAGACCAAGGCCCCCGGCGGCGCCTGGAGCGCCGAGCAGGCCTTCTTCGACGCCGGCACCAAGAACTCCTACCCGACGCTCCTCGAGGTGGCGCCGGGGGACTTCCGGGCCGTCTGGGACAGCGGTGACGCCACCACCCCCCGGACGCACATCCGGTTCGGGAAGTTCAAGCTCCGCTGATGCACCAGCCGCCCCATTCACTCCCGTCCCGGAATGCGCTTCTCCGGGCCGCCCTCGCGCTCCTTGCCGCCGCGCTCGCTGCCGCGCCGGGGACGGCCGCTCCCGCTGAGCCGGCTGGCGTCCCGCCGCGCCTCCGGGTCAGCGAGAACCGGCGTTTCCTCGTCACGGCGGAGGGTCGCCCTTTCTTCTGGCTAGGGGACACCGCGTGGGAGCTGTTCCACCGCCTGAACCGCGAGGAGGCCGACCAGTACCTCCGGCGCCGCGCCGCCCAGGGCTTCACCGTCATCCAGGCGGTCGCGCTCGCGGAGCTGGACGGCCTCGACACGCCGAACGCCTACGGCCATCTGCCGCTGCACGACCGTGATCCCGCCCGGCCCAACGAGGACTATTTCCGGCACGTGGACTGGATTGTGGCGCGGGCCAACGCACTGGGGCTGCACGTCGGCCTCCTGCCGACCTGGGGCAGCTACTGGCATTCGCGGCGCGTCATCTTCAATCCGGAGAATGCCGAGGGTTACGGCCGCTGGCTGGGCAACCGCTATCGCGCGGCGGGCTTGGTGTGGATCCTCGGCGGAGACCGCCTGGTGGAGCACGACCGGCACCGCGCGGTCCTCGCGGCGATGGCGCGCGGACTCGCGGCCGGTGACGGCGGCTCCCACCTAAGGACGTTTCATCCCCGCGGCGGCCGCAGCTCGGCGGAACCGTTCCATGAGGCCGAATGGCTGGATTTCAACATGCTGCAGAGTGGGCACTCCGCGGAGAGCACCAACTACCTGGCGATCGAGCGCGATTACGCCCTCGCGCCAGTGAAGCCGTGCCTCGACGGCGAGCCCTCCTACGAGTACCCGCCCGGTGCCCTCCCGCCCAAGCGCCCCGTCGGCGCCCTGTCCGTTCGGCGCAACGCCTACTGGGCCGTCTTCGCCGGCGCCTTCGGCCACACCTACGGCGCCCACCCGATCTGGCAGATGTATGCGCCGCCGCGGAAGCCGCTCTGGGACGTCGTGACGCCCTGGACCGACGCCCTCGAGCTTCCCGGCGCGGTGCAGCTGATCCACCTCAAGGCGTTGCTGCTCAGTCGTCCCTTCGAGACGCGGATTCCGGATCAGTCTTCCGTGCTCGCCGGCCAAGGGGAGGCGTTGGATCGGGTGCAGGTCACTCGCGATGGTACGCCGGGCCGGCCGGATGCCTCGTACCTGCTCGCTTATTTCCCCAGCCGCCGGAGCGTCACGATCGCCACCGGGATGCTTGCCGGGCCCGCGGTCACCGGCTGGTGGTTCAATCCCCGCGACGGCCGGTCAACCCCGCTGGGGCGCTGGGCGCGCGAAGCCTCCCGGGAATTCACGCCCCCCGCCGGCCCTCCGGGCGAGGACTGGGTCCTCGTGCTCGACGATGCTGCCCGCGCCTTTCCCGTACCCGGGACCGCCGATGCTGCCGGCGGCCGCTCCACCCCTCCTTCCCGATGAACGTCCCCCGCCTCCTGCTCTGGTCCCTCCTGGCCGTGCTCCCGCCGGCGCTGCTGCCCGCGGCCGACGCGGCCCCGCGCGCCGGCCGCGCCAACGTCGTGCTCATCCTCGTCGATGACCTCGGCTGGCGCGATATCGGTGCCAACGGCAGCACCTATTACCGGACGCCGAACATCGACCGCCTCGCCCGCGAGGGCGTGCGCTTCACCGACGCGTACGCGGCCTGCGCTGTCTGCTCGCCCACGCGGGCGGCGGTGCTCACCGGCAAATACCCCGCGCGCCTGCTGCTCACGGACTGGTTGCCGAACGGACGCTGGGACCCGAAGTCGCGCCTGCGGAGCGCCCGCTTCGTGCGCAGCCTGCCGCTGGAGGAGATCACCTTGGCGGAGGCGCTGCGCGAGGCCGGCTACCGCACCGCCAGCATCGGGAAGTGGCACCTCGGCGGGGAGCCCTTCTCGCTGCCGGAGCACCACGGCTTCGACCTGAATATCGGCGGCAACGCCCACGGCGCGCCGGGAGACTTCTTCTTCCCCTATCAGGGCAACTGGGCGATCCCGACCACCGGCCAGCGCGCGCGCTGGAACGTGTTCAACGAGGGCCGGCCCGGCGAGTACCTCACCGACCGCATCACCGACGAGGCGGTGAAGTTCATCCGGGAGAGCCGCGACCGTCCGTTCTTCCTCTACCTCCCGCACTACGCCGTGCACACCCCGCTGCAGGCCAAGCCCGAGGTGGTCGCCAAGTACGAGCGCATCCCGGAGGCCGAGCGGCAGGGCAAGCCCGTCTACGCCGCGATGGTCGAGAACCTCGACGACAGCGTGGGCCGGGTGATGGACACCTTGCGCGAGCTGGGGCTCGAGCAGGACACGCTGGTCATCTTCACCTCCGACAACGGCGGCTTCTACAATGCCACGAGCAACGCGCCGCTCCGGGCCAACAAGGGCGCCTATTACGAGGGTGGAATCCGCGTGCCGCTTATCGTGAAATGGCCGGGCGTCGCGCGCCCCGGCACCGTCAGCGGCGAACCCGTGACCAGCACCGACCTCTATCCGACCTGCCTCGCGGCCGCCGGGTTGCCGCCCCGGCCACACCAGCACGTGGACGGCCTCGACCTGCGGCCCGTGCTGGCGGAGGGCAAGGGGTTGGGACGGACCTCCCTCTTCTGGCATTTTCCGCACTACAACGACCACCCGCACAGCGTGCCCTCCGGCGTGGTCCGCCGCGGCGCGTGGAAGCTGATCGAGACCTTCGATCCCGCCGGGTTTGAGCTCTATGACCTGAGCACCGACCTCGGGGAGACGCGGAATCTGGCCGCCGCCGAACCGGCCCGGCTCGCGGACTTGCGGCGCGAGCTGGAGGACTGGCGTCGCGCGGTGGGGGCCGAGATGATGACGCCGAATCCCGATTACGACCCTGCCTTTCAGCCGGTGCAGAAGGGCAAGAAGCGGAAGGCGGGCCAATGACGACGACCTTCCACCCTCGTTTGGCCGTCCTGCTGGCCGCCGCGCTGTTCCCGCTCGTCGCCGTCGCGGCGGAGCCCGTGCGGTGGGCGCGCCTCGCCCCGCTGCCGGATGCGGAGGGCTTCGCCTACCCCTTCGCGGGAGTTCACCGCGGCGCGCTGCTGGTCGCCGGGGGCGCTAACTTCCCGGGGAAGCGCCCGTGGGAGGGTGGGGCGAAGGTCTGGTACGACACCGTCTTCGTGCTCGAGCGGCCCGACGGCGCGTGGAAGGTCGGCGGGCGCCTGCCGCGGACCCTCGGTTACGGGGTTTCCATTTCCACGCCCGAGGGGGTGCTCTGCCTCGGGGGCAGCGACGCCGAGCGACACCATGCCGACGCCTTTCTCCTGCGCTGGGAGAACGGCGGGGTCGCCACGCGGCCCTTTCCGTCGCTGCCGCGTCCGGTCGCGAACCTGTGCGGGGCGCTCCTGGGTTCCACGGTCTACCTCGCCGGCGGGATCGCCACGCCCGATGCCACCACCGCGCTCAGCACGTTCTGGGCGCTCGACCTGGCCGCGCCGGAGCCGCGTTGGCGGGAGCTTCCCCCTTGGCCGGGACCGGGCCGGATGCTGGCCGTCGCCGCGGTCGCGGACGGCGCCTTTTTCCTCGTGAGCGGGACCTCCCTCGCGCCGGACGCGCAGGGCAAGCCCGTGCGCACCTACCTCCGGGACGCGTACCGGTATGACCCGGGTCGCGGCTGGCGGCGGATCGCGGATCTGCCGCGGCCGGCCGTCGCGGCGCCCACCCCCGCGCCCCCGGACGGCGCCCGCGGCTTCGTGGTGCTGGGCGGGGACGATGCCTCGCGCCTGAACGTGACTCCCCTGTCGGCGCATCCGGGTTTTCCGGGCGAGACCTGGGCCTATGATCCCGCCGCGGATGCGTGGCGCGCCACGGGCCGGATGCCGCGGCCGACCGTGACGGTGCCGGTCGTCGAATGGGAGGGCCGGCACGTCATCCCGAGCGGTGAACTCCGGCCCGGCGTGCGCACGCCCGAGGTCTGGGCCCGGCAGGCGGCGCAACCCTGAACCCTTCCCGTGATGCACCTCCCCCGCCTTGCCCTGATCCTGCTGGTGGTCTCCGCAGCCTTCGCGGCGCCGTCGCCCCGGCCCAACGTCCTCTTCCTGGCCGTCGACGACCTGCGGGTCTCCCTCGGGTGCTATGGGGATCCGCTGGCACTCACCCCCCACCTTGACCGGTTCGCCTCCGGCGCTCGGGTCTTTGAACGGGCGTACACCATGCAGGCCGTGTGCGGGCCGGCGCGCACCGCGATCCTCACCGGGCGTCTGCCCGACCACAACCGCTCCTGGCACAACCGGAACCTGTTCCGCGCGACCAACCCCGGCCTCGTCACGCTGCCGCAGCTCTTCAAGCAGCACGGCTACTTCGCGCAGGCGATGGGCAAGATCTTCAGCGGGGACGAACGCGAGCTGGACCCGGCGTCGTGGTCCGTCCCCGAGATCCTGCGGCAGGACGGCTGGCGGAACTACGCCTCGCCGCGCGGGGAGGGGGCGGGCAAGCAGGCCGCCTGGGAGGCCGCGGACGTGCCCGACGAGGGTTACAGCGACGGGAAGCTGGCGGCCCTCGCGGTGGAAACGCTCGGCCGCCTCCGCGCCGAGGCGAAGCCGTTCTTCCTCGCCGTCGGGTTCTTCAAGCCGCACCTGCCGTTCAACGCCCCGAAGCGCTACTGGGACCTGCACGATCCGGCCAAGTTCGCGCTCCCGGACGAGCCGGACCGCGTGATGGGCGCGCCGGCCGCCGCCTACCATACCCACCGGGAGCTCGGCGGCTACGCCGGGATGCCCAAGGACGAACGCCTCGGCCCCGCCGAGACCGCGCGCCTCCGGCACGGCTACTATGCGTGCGTCTCCTACGTCGACGCGCAGATCGGCAAGGTGCTCGGGGCCCTGGATCGCCTGGGCCTCGCGGACCAGACCATCGTCGTGCTCTGGGGCGATCACGGCTTCGCCCTCGGCGACGCGGGCCGCTGGTGCAAGGGGACGAACTTCGAGCTCGATACCCGCGTGCCGCTGCTGATCCGCGTGCCCGGACAACCCCAGCCCGGCGCGGCCACCCGCGCGCTGGTCGAGTACGTGGATGTTTACCCGACGCTCGCGGAGCTCGCCGGCCTGCCGGCTCCGCCCGACCTGGCGGGCCGCAGCCTGGCGCCGATCCTGCGCGACCCGGCGGCGCCCGGCGGCGAGTTCGCCCTTTCCCAGTTCTCCCGCCCCTTCAATGCCGGCGCCCCCGAGGCGATGGGTTACTCGATCCGCACCGCGACCCATCGTTACACGCGCTGGGTCACCTGGCCCGCGCGCGAGACCACGGCGGAGGAGCTCTACGACTACGCGGACGCCGCCAGCGCCGCCCCGCGCTGGTCGACCTTCGTGGAGCGCCGCAACCTGGTCGCCGATCCGGGCGCGGCCCCGCTCCTCGCCGGCTTGCGCACGCGGATGGACACGGTGCTCCGCGAGCGCTCCGTCGTCGCCCCCGCCCCGGCGCCCGCTGATGCCACCCCGGTCCGGAAGAAGAAGCGCGCCGCCAATCCCTCCCCGCCATGAACCTGCGCC
>JBMTAG010000136.1:0-8516 GCA_049428505.1 Opitutaceae bacterium
GCAGAAGCCGGCCGCCCTCAGCGGCGGCGGCGCTTCAGGGCCAACTGCACGCCGGAATACCGCACCAGCTCCTGCAGGTGCTCGTACTGCTGCGGATCGAGGTGCTTGGCGGAATCAATCTCCGCCTGCGCCCGCTTCAGCGCCGCCTCGACCGCGTGCTCGTCGATCTTCTCCTCGGTGATGGCATTCTCGGCGAGGACCCGGATCACGTCGCCCCCCACCTCGGCGAAGCCGCCGCTCACCGCGAGAAACGACGTCGTCGCCCCCTTGGTCACCCGGAGCTCGCCGTGCTCGACCTGCGTCAGCAGCGGAATATGGCCCGGCAAGATGCCGATCTCCCCCTCCACCGTGGGGATGACCACGGTGTCGATGGTGTCCGAATAGACCCGGGCGTCCGGGGTGACGATCTCGAGGGTCAGCGGCATGACGGGATCAAGCCTTCTTGGCGGCGGCCAACACCTCGTCGATGTTGCCCTTCATGTAGAAGTCGCCCTCGGCCACATCATCGAGCTTGCCCTCCAGGATCATCTTGAAGCCGCGGACGGTGTCCTTGACCGCCACATACTTGCCCGGGCTGCCGGTGAACACCTCGGCCACGGTGAACGGCTGCGAGAGGAACCGCTGGATCTTGCGGGCGCGATAGACGGTCTGCTTGTCCTCGGGCGAAAGCTCGTCGAGGCCGAGGATGGCGATGATGTCCTGCAGGTCCTTGTAGCGCTGGAGGACGCGCTGGACCTCGCGGGCCACGAAGTAGTGCTCCTCGCCGACGATGTCGGGTGCGAGGGCCTTCGAGGTGGAGGCCAGCGGATCGACGGCCGGGTAAATGCCCAGCTCGGCGATGGAACGCTCCAGCACGATGGTGGAATCCAGGTGGGCGAAGGTGTTCGCCGGCGCCGGATCGGTCAGATCGTCCGCGGGCACGTACACCGCCTGGAAGGAGGTGATGGAGCCCTTCTTGGTGGAAGTGATCCGCTCCTGCAGGTTGCCCATCTCGTTGGCGAGGGTCGGCTGGTAACCGACCGCGGACGGCGAGCGGCCAAGCAGCGCGGACACTTCGGACCCGGCCTGCGAGAACCGGAAGATGTTATCCACGAACAGCAGCACGTCCTGGTTCTTCTCGTCGCGGAAATACTCGGTCATCGCGAGGGCCGAGAGCGCGACGCGCATGCGGGCGCCCGGCGGTTCGTTCATCTGGCCGTACACGAGTGCCACCTTTGACTTGGAGAGATCCTTCTGGTCGATGACCCCCGCCTCGGACATCTCGTGGTAAAGGTCGTTGCCCTCACGGGAGCGCTCCCCGACCCCGGCGAACACCGAGTAACCGCCGTGGGCCTTCGCGATATTGTTGATCAGCTCCATGATCACCACGGTCTTGCCCACGCCGGCGCCACCGAAGGCGCCGACCTTGCCGCCCTTGGTGAACGGCGCGATCAGGTCGATGACCTTGATGCCCGTCTCGAGGATCTGCGCCTTGGTGTCCTGATCGACCAGGCTCGGCGCGGCGCGGTGAATCGGGTACTTCTTGTCCGCCTTGACGGGTCCCCGGCCGTCCACGGGGGCGCCGGTGACGTCGAAGATGCGGCCCAGCACGCCGGGGCCCACCGGCACCGAAATGGGCGCGCCGGTATCGTTCACGGTCATCCCGCGGACCAAGCCCTCCGAGGAAGACATCGCGATGGCCCGGGCAACGCCGGCGCCGAGGTGCTGCTGAATCTCGAGGGTCAGGAACTGCTTCGCCCCCGCGGCGGTGAATTCCACGGTGAGCGCCTGGTAGATCGGCGGGATGGAATTCTCGCCGAACTGGACGTCGACGACGGGTCCGATGACTTGGACGATTTTGCCGGTGTTCATTGTCTAAAGGGAAACGGAGGTGAAGGGGGGCGGGCGCCGGTCAGGCGGCGGTGAACTGGGCGGCGGCGATCTCGAGGATCTCCTGGGTGATGGCGGCCTGGCGGGCCTTGTTGTACTCGAGCGTGAGGTCGCCGAGCAGCTTGGTCGCATTGTCCTTGGCGGTCTTCATCGCCACCATCCGCGCACTGTGCTCCGAAGCCTTCGCGTCCAACACCTGCTGATGGATCTCGCGGTTGACGTACAGGGGCAGCAGGGCGGAAAGCACCGTCTCCGGATCCGGCTCGAACAGCATCAGCGGGCTGGCCGCCGGCAGGGTCCGGGCGCCCTCGCCGGCGTCGGCGCGGAGGTCCCGCAGCACGTCCTTCACGCTGGAGAGCGGCAGGAGGGGCAGGAGCGTCGGGACCTGGACCAGCGTGTTGCGGAAATGGGGCCAGAGGATCTCCACCGTATCCACGGTGCCCTCGAGGAACTGCTGCACCAGGTACTCGGCGACGACCTTCACCTCGCTGAAGGCGACGCGGTCGGTGACCGAGAAATCGGCCAGCAGGTCACGGTGCGTGCGGGCGATGAATTGGGCGCCCTTGCGCCCGATCACCACGTACTTCGCCGGGGTGGTGATCTCCGTGACCATCTTGAAGAGGTTGGAGTTCAGCGGGCCGGCGAGGCCCTTGTCGGTTGTGACCAGGAGGATGCCGCGGGTGCGGACCTCGCGGCGCACGAGGAACGGATGATGCGCCTCCTCGACCCGATCGGCGATCGCGCCCAGCATCCGGGCCATCAGTTCAGCATAGGGCCGGCCGGAGAGGGCCGCCTGCTGGGCCTTCTTCATCTTCGAAGCGGCCACCAGCTCCATCGCCTTGGTGATCTGGCGGGTGTTCTTGACCGACTTGATGCGGCGGCGGATGTCGCGGGTGGAAGCCATGCGCGGGAAGGGGGGCGGGAAGCGGCGGAGGCGTAAGGTGGGCTGGCGCCGGGAAAAGGCGCCGGGGATCAGGCAGTGTAGCCGGCCTTCCACTCTTCGCACGCGGCCTGCAACTTGGCCTCAAGGTCCTTGTCGAGGGCGGCCTTGGTGCGGATCTCCGTGAGGAGGGCCTCCTTGCGGCGGGTGAAGAACTCCTTCATCGCCGAAGCGGCGGCCACCACCTTCTTGACGTCGATCGGATCGAAGAAGCCCTTCTGCATCGCGAAGAGGACGGCCACCTGCAGCTCGATCGGGAGCGGGCTGAACTGGGGCTGCTTGAAGAGCTCCACGATGCGGGACCCACGGTCGAGCTGGGACTTGGTCTTCGCATCGAGGTCCGAGCCGAACTGCGCGAAGGCCGCGAGCTCGCGGAACTGCGCCAGCTCGCCCTTCAGCTTACCCCCGACCTGCTTGGTGGCCTTGATCTGCGCGGCGGAACCGACGCGCGACACCGACAGACCCACCGAGACCGCGGGGCGGATGCCCTGATTGAAGAGGTCCGTCTCCAGGAATATCTGGCCGTCGGTGATCGAGATGACGTTCGTCGGGATGTAAGCCGAGACGTCGCCTGCCTGGGTCTCGATGATGGGCAGGCCGGTCAGGGAGCCCTTGCCCTCGAGGCGGGCGGAGCGCTCCAGCAAACGGGAGTGCAGATAGAAGACGTCGCCCGGGTACGCCTCGCGGCCGGAGGGACGCTTCAGGATGAGCGAGATCTGGCGGTAGGCGACGGCGTGCTTGGAGAGGTCATCATAGACGATCAGTGCGTCCATGCCGTTTTCCATGAACCACTCGCCCATCGCAGCGCCGGAGAACGGAGCCAGGTATTGATTGGCGGGATTATCCGCCGCGGGAGCGGCGACAATGATCGTGTATTCGAGGGCCCCGGCGGCCTCGAGGGCGCTGATGGTGCGGACGATGTTCGAGTTCTTCTGCCCGACCGCGACGTAGATCGAATAGACGGGGCGGAAGTTCTGATCACCGCTCGCGAGCCCGACCTTGTTGATCTTCGCCTGGTTGATGATCGTATCGATCGCGATGGTCGTCTTGCCCGTGCCGCGGTCGCCGATGATCAGCTCGCGCTGGCCGCGGCCGATGGGGATCATCGAGTCGATCGCCATGATGCCCGTGAAGAGGGGCTGCGAGACCGACTTGCGGACAATGATGCCGGGGGCGATGCGCTCGACCGGGTAGAACTCGGAGGCGCCGAGCGGGCCCTTGCCGTCGACCGGATTGCCCAGCGCGTCCACCGCGCGGCCGAGCAACGCCTTGCCGCAGGGGACCGACAGCAGGCGCCCGGTGGTCTGGACCTCATCGCCCTGCTTCAGCTTGGAAATGTCGCCGAGCACCACGCAGCCGACCTCGTCCTCCTCGAGATTCAGGGCGATGCCGATCGCCCCACCCGGGAACTGCACCATCTCATTATACATCACCTCCGAGAGGCCTTCGATCTTGGCGACGCCGTCGGCGACCGCGCGGATGGTGCCGGTGTTCTTCTTGACCGCCTTGGCGGACAGCTTGGCGATCTGTTGTTCGATTTGTTCGAGGACGGAGCTCATCGGAAAACGGGAAAGGGTGAGGCGAGGCGGGAAGGATCAGACCGCGGCGGCGAGCTGGGCGAGCTGGCCCGCCACGGAGGACTCGTAGACATCGTCGCCGACGCGGACGCGGAGCCCCGCGAGGAGGGCATCGTTGCGGCGGGCCGCGCCGGTGATGGGACGACCATAGCGGCGGCTCATCGCGGCCGCAATATCGGCCAGCGCACGGTCATGCATCGACCCGGCGTGCTCCACCACGGCTTGGCCCCGGGCGACGGCGCCCGCGACCAGTCGATGATAGGCCCGGAGGACCGCAAGGACGTTCGCCGGGCGGGTGCGCTCCAGATACGCGAGCACGCCGGCGACGCGCTCGGACGAGACCGCGCCATCGGTCAGGCTCAGCTCCAGGAGCTGCCGCGCGAACTGGAGGGATTGCTTTTTGCCGGAAGCCATCGGGAGGCGGGGAAGAGGCTCAGACGCCCGTCAGCTCGCGCGTGGCGGCGTCGTTGTAGGCCGCGCGGTCGGCGTCGGTCAGTTTGCGGGCCAGCACGCGCTCCGTGGTGGTGACCACCAGGCGCGCCACCTCGGCCCGGGCCTCGGCCATCATCCGGCGGTGTTCGAGCTGCGTTGCCTGCTGGGCCTTGGCGATCAGGTCGTTGGCCTTGGCCGTGGCCTCCTGCGTCTGCCGCTCCAGGAATTCCTTGGCGGCCTTGCGAGCCTCCTCGACGATGCGGCCGGCCTCACCGTGCGCCTGCTTCACGATCGCGGCGCTCTCGGCCTGCGTGGCCGCCAGCTTGGCCTGCATCTCCTCGGCGTGGCGGATGCCGGCCTCAATCTTGCGGTTCCGCTCCTCCATCGTGGCGGTGACCGGCTTGATGCCGAACTTGTACAGCACGCCCAGTACGATCAGGAAGCTGATCACCTGCATGATGATGTACTTCGGCTCGAGACCGAAGGTCTCGACGATACCGGGCTGGGCGGCCCCTTGGGCGGCGAGGAAGAGGGGAAGCGTCATGGCAGGTGCGGAAAGGGAAAAGGGAAAGGGCGGCGGACCGGAAGCCCGCCGCCGGGAACGGATCGGTTACTTCGCGAGGAACAGCGCGAGGATGCCGAGACCTTCCGCCAGCGCCATGCCGATGATGGCCTGGACGAGGATCTTGCCGGACGCGGCCGGATTGCGGCCGACCGCCTCGGCGGCCTTGAAGCCGATCAGGCCGACGCCGATGGCGGCGCCGAGAAGGCCGAAGGCGCTGGCGATGTTGCCCTGCAGTTCAGCGAGGACGGGGATCATGGTGGTGTCTTTCGTTGTTGGGTGTGGTTGGAGATCCGCCGTGCGCACGCGGGGCACGCTCCCGACGGGAAAGGGTGCTCAGTGGTGCGCTTCCCCGTGGCCATGGTCGCCGCCATGGGCATGGTCCCCACCCTCGTGGTTGCACAGCAACCCGATGTAGACCGCGGTCAGGAGGGTGAACACCAGCGCTTGGATCACGCCCACCAGCAGCTCCATGAAGTAAAACACGAACACGAAGCCCGTGCCGTGGAGCAGGTTCTCGCCGCCGAACACATTGCCGAAGAGCCGCACGGAAAGCGTGAACGGCCGGATCGCGATGGAAAACACCTCGATGAACCCGACGACGAGGAAAACGACCGACAAGACCGGGTACAGCCAACCGGGGGTCTCTCGCTTGTCCGCCTTGTTGCCGAAAAGGTCGATCAGGATGGTCTTCGGACCGGCAAACTTGAAGACGATGATCGCCCACGCCCCAAACGAGACCAGCGCCAGCGCCACCGTACCATTGAAGTCCGCGTTGTGCGGACGGATCAGGGGCCGCGTCAGGTGAAAATGACCGTCGATCATCTGACCCCAGCCCATCGTGCCCACGCCGGGCAACAGCCCCATCCAGTTATGAAACAGGATGAAGACGAAGAAGGTGATCAACAGCGGGAACGCGGCGGGGAAGGCCTTCGCCCCCACGATCGGCTCGAAGATGCCCCGCAGGCCCTCGATCAGCGCCTCCACCACGGCCTGCCCCTTGCTGGGAATCACGGACGGACGGCCCACCAACCAGAGGACAAACAACACCAGCAGGGCGGACATCACCCAGCCCGTCGCCATCGAATTGGTGATCACCCAGCCGTGACCCAAGTCCCCAAGCTTCGCCGCGCTGGGAGAAACGCCCTCCGCCCTGACCGATGAGGCAACGGCCAGCAAGGCAGGGAGGTGGACGAGGGAACGTGGGAGCAGGGACATGCGGGCGCGAAACGATTGCAGCAAGCTGGACACAGAAGGCCCGCGCCAACCTCTCAGTCAACCTTACAAATGACCGCCCCACGGGCCGCGGCGGAAATTAGCCGCGCGGGCGCACCCGCTCCCGCGTCGCTAATGACCCGAAGGTCGGCATCGCGCGACCAAGGAACCGAAGGATGCCGCGCGGGCCTGAAACACGGTTTCCCGTTCGAACGGCCACGGTTCCGCCACCACGATCCAAGCCGGATGCGCCGCCAGCGCGGCGCGGCCTTCCTCCAGGTAGGGCGCGAAGTCGGTCCGGAAGTAAAACCGGCAGTCGGGCGCCGCGCGCTCAGCCACGGCCGAAAGGAAATCCGGTTGCAGAATGCGGTGTTTATGATGGCGCAGCTTCGGCCAGGGATCCGGAAACAGCAGCAGGAGCCGCCCGATGCGGGCGGTCGGGGGTAATTCGCTCAGGAACAGGCGCGCCTCCGCCTGCAGGAAGTGCAGGTTGGGCCGCCCGGCCCGGTCGCGCTTCCGGTTCGCCCGCGCGATCCGGTCCGCCAGCAGGTCGATCCCCACGCAGAGTTCGTCCGGGTGCGCCGCCGCGTAGTCCGTCAGGTAGTGCCCGTGCCCACACCCGACTTCCCAGGTGAAGACCCGCTCCGCCGGACCCGGGAAGAGCGGGGCCAGATCCCGCCGCAGGCCTTCCCGACGCTGCTGGATTATATTTAAGTATTTATCAGTTAACACTTTGGGTTATTTTAGGTCCGCGGCGGCGGCGGCGACCGGCCGTTTCTTGGCGGGCCCTTCTCCCGCTGGCGAGCCGAGAGTGCGGTCGCGTGCCCTACCCCGTGTTTTCCCGATCCGGAGGCGGCCGGGAGGATGGAAGGCACATTGGAGGCACACTGAAGGAGGATCGAAGGAGAATCGAGGGAAGCGGGCGGTGCGACCGTCCCGCCGGACCGGGGATGAAATCCCCGGCTACATCAACCCACTGCCCTTCAGCAGGATCCGCTCCCGTCCACCGCCGACTGGCCACCTTCCCCACCCCGGCCCGACCGGGCCTCGAGCCACACCAGCAAGATGCTGATATCGGCGGGCGTGACGCCGCTGATGCGGCCCGCTTGGCCCAGGGTCAGGGGGCGGGCGGCGGTGAGTTTTTGCACGCTCTCCTGCCGCAAGCCGCGGACGCCGGCGTAGTCGAGGAACTCCGGCAGCCGGATGCGCTCGACGTGCTCGCGACGGCGCCATTGGCGCTCCTCGCGCTCGAGGTAACCCTGATAGGCGACTTGGTAGAGCACGTTCTCGCGCACGCCGCGGTCCTCGGCGGCGAAGCCCTCGGGCCACGCCGCGCCGAGGCGATCACGGCGGACGCCATCTCCCCAGGTGCTCCCCTGCCCCGGCGGGCGCTCGCGCTCGAACCGCTCCCGCCACGCCGTGATGCGGGCGCGCTTGGCGTCAATCCGGGCGAGCCGCGCGGCGGAGATCAGTCCGTGCTGACGCGCGTGCTCCACGAGCCGCAGCTCGGCGCTGCCGTGGTTGAAGAGCAGGCGGTGCTCCGCGCGGCTCGTGAACATCCGGTAGGGTTCCAGCGTGCCCTTCGTCACCAAGTCGTCGATCAGCACTCCCAGATACCCTTCGTGCCGGCCGAGCACCAGCGGGGGGCGGCCTTGGACCTGATTCGCGGCATTGACCCCGGCAATCAGCCCCTGCCCTGCGGCTTCCTCGTAGCCGGAGGTGCCATTGATCTGCCCGGCGAAGAAGAGCCCGCCGACCCGCTTCGATTCCAGCGAGGCCAGCAGCTGTGTCGGCGGGGCAAAGTCGTACTCGACCGCATAGGCAGGCCGCAGCAGCACCGCCTGCTCCAGCCCGGGGATACTCCGCACCACCTCGACCTGGACCGCGAACGGGAGGCTCGTGGATAAGCCGTTGACGTAGA
>JBMTAG010000137.1:0-8251 GCA_049428505.1 Opitutaceae bacterium
GTTGGCCACGGCGACCCCGTTCACGTAGAGGCGCAGGGCGGTGCCCTCCAGCACGGCCGCGAGGTGGGTCCAGGTTTGGGGCGAGAGTGGGGTTGTGGCCGTGATGTTTCGGTAGCTGCCGGGTGCGCCGGTGGAACAGGAAAACTCGGGCCGCTGGCGGTCGTTGACCAGAAGCGCGAAGCTGAGGAAAGGATCCACCCCTGGCTCCCCCCAGCACTTGCCAGCAACCCAGCCACCCCCGCCGGAAGCCGGCAGGTAAACCCAAGCCTCCAGCGTCACCTGCGCGCTGGGCGAAAACGTTTCCGTCGTCGCGGCCGTGAGCGGGGCCAGACCGATGGCGGTTACCCTGTCCTGCGGCGGCGGGACCACGGCGGGTGGCTGCGCGGAGTGAACCCGTTCCGGCCGGGCGACCAAGAGCGTGAAGGCGACGCCGAGGATGGTACGCGGACTGAGCATTGGCCGACTTGAAGGGGCCGCGCATGGGGCAGGCAACCCTATATGCCCACCGCGGCCGGCCGCGCCCTCGCGCCCGGTCTCAGGCGTCCGCGAGCGCGTTGGCCGTGTTGCGGTGCGCCGGACCGGTGAAACGCTCGGACTGCTCGTCCGCGTGGTAGCTGGACCGCACGAGCGGCCCGCTCTCGATCACCCCGATCCCCAGCCCCAGCCCGAATTGCTTCCAATGGGCGAACTCCTCCGGCGGCGCCCAGCGGTGCACCGGCCGGTGCTGCGGCGTCGGCTGCAGGTACTGCCCGATGGTCAGGATGTCCGTCCGGTCCGCGGCGATGTCCCGCAGCGTCTGCTCCACCTCGCCGGGTTCCTCGCCCACCCCGAGCATGATCCCGGTCTTCGTCGTGAAGCCGCGGGCCTTCGCGTGGCGCAGGACGGAGCGCGACCGGTCGTAGCGGGCCTGGACGCGGACGGGTTTCTGGAGGCGTTCGACCGTCTCGAGGTTGTGGTTGTAGATGTCGGGCCGGGCGTCGAGGACCACGTCGACGTGGGCGAGGTTGCCCTTGAAGTCGGGCGTGAGCACCTCGATGGCGGTGCCTGGGTTGCGGTGGCGGATGGCGCGGATCGTGGCGGCCCAGACGGAGGCCCCGCCGTCGGCGAGCTCATCGCGCGCGACGCTGGTGATCACGCAGTGCCGGAGGTTCATCGTGGCGACCGCTTCGGCGACGCGGGCGGGTTCGCCGAGGTCGAGCTCGGTGGGCCGACCGGTCTCGATGGCGCAGAACGTGCAGGACCGGGTGCAGATGTTGCCGAGGATCATCAGCGTGGCGGTCCCGCGGGACCAGCATTCGCCGAGGTTGGGGCATTGGGCGCTCTGGCAGACCGTGTGCAGGTGGTTCTCCTCGACCAGGCGGCGGGTCGCGAGGTAGCCGGGTCCGCCGGGAAGGCGGGCGCGGAGCCACGCGGGTTTGCGCGGGGAGGCTGGGTCGGAGGACATCGGGGCAGGAAACGCACACGACCCCCGGGCAAGCGCAAGCGGCATTTGCGGACCGCCCGGCGCTCCGCGGATGAATCCCGGTGCTACGACGTGGCGCGCCCCGCCGCGCCGTACGCCGCGGCGGCGGCCCGCAGGTAGCGATCGAAGTCCGCGTGGGCCTCCGCCAACTGCCGCACCGCCGTCCGCCCCAGCGCGTACACCTCCACCTCGGTCAGCGCCCGGACGGTCGCCGCCCGGGGCGCCTCCGCGAGGACGGCCAATTCCCCGAAGTACGCGCCCTCGCGCAGCACCTGCAGCCGCCGCGGCGGATCGCCCTGCAGCACCTCCACCTGACCCTTGGTCAGGAAATACATCTCGTCGCCGGTGTCGCCCTCGTGCACCAGCCCCGTGCCCGCCGCGAGCGTGCGCGCCTCCAGCCGCGGGATCAGGTCGCGCAGCAGCCCGTCGCCCGCTTCGCGGAAGAAGGGCACGCGCTCGACCAATCCGGCCGTGATGGCCCGCATCCGGAGCAGGTCGCGGTCGACCTTGCCCGGGCCCTTGTGCGGCAGCGCCGCGATCAGATGCACCTCCGCCGGGACCATGAACTCCGCCAATTGGCTGCCGACGAAGGCCCGCAACGCCTCCGGTTCTACCCCGGAACCCGGCTCCGCCACCACGTAGGCATGGGGTACCTCGCCGCCGGCCGGAGCGGGCACCCCGATCACGCAGCACTCGCGCACCGCCGGATGCGCCGCCAGCGCGGCCTCAACCTCCCGCGGGGCGATCTTGTTCGCAGCCGCCCCCGCGAGACGCACGATCAGGTCCTTCCGCCGCCCCGCGAACCACAGGTAACCGTCCTCGTCGTAACGCCCCAAATCGCCGGTCCGGATCCATCCGTCCCGGAGCGTCTTCCGGGTCATCGCGGAATCGTTCCAGTATCCGTCCATGATCCCCGGCCCGCTCACCCACAGCTCGCCGGTCGTGCCCGCCGGCACGTCGACGCCCTGCTCATCCACCACGGCGACCTGCATCCCCGGTGCGGGCAGGCCGATCGCCCCCGCCTTCTTGCGGCCGAAGGGCGGGTTCATCGCGTACGGCCCGGTCTCGGTCGACCCGCATTGCTCCGTGACCGCCACGCCGGTAAGCCGCGCAAAGGCCTCCTGCAGCCGCACCGGGACCTGGTCGCCGCCCGCCAGGCAAAGCCGCAGCCCGCTGAAGTCTCCCGTCGCGAAGGCGGGGTCGCCCACGAGTTGCCCCATGCCGCCCGGGGTGAGGGTGAGGAAGGTCTTGGCCGGCGCCCGCCGCAGCGCCGCCACAAAATCCGGCACGGTGAACTGCCGCAGCAGGCTCACCCGGCCCCCGACCAGCAGGGTGGGCAGCAACTGGCAGCGCAGGGCGAGCGGCCGCGCGATCGGCGCGGAGATCAGGGTCACGTCGTCCGGCGTGAGCGTGACCCGCGCGAGGTACTTGCGGATCCCGACGCCCAGCGCCCCGTGGGAGAGGACGACCCCCTTCGGCCGCGACGTCGTGCCGGAGGTGTAGATCATCACCGCGGGGCTGTCCGCCGCGGGCGCCGCGGAACCGGGGTCGCGGTTCGCGCCGAGCAGGGTCGTGAAGGGCCGGTGGTCCCCCGGCGCGCCGTCGCCGACGGCCACCACGCGCGGGACGCCCCGGAGCGCGCCGGCCTCGGCGAGCCCGGGCAGGCGGCGGTGGTCGGCGATCAGCATCGCGGCGCCGCAATGGGCAAGGGCGTGGCCGATCTGGACGGGGTGGTACTGCGCGTCCAGCGGCACGACCACGAGCCCCAGCCGGAAGCCGGCGAGGTAGCACAGCACGGCCTCCGGGCCGTTGGGCAGCAGCAGCGCGAGCCGGTCGCCCTCCTCCAGTCCGGCGGCCAGCAGGCCCGAGACGAGGCGCCCGGTCCGCTGCTCCAATTCCGCGGCGGTCAGCCAGTGGCCGTCCGACTCGAGCAGCGGCCGGTCCGGGGCGGCGGCCAGGGGTTGCCGGAGCAACTGGTGCAACATCCGGCGAGCAAGGGTGATTTCCAACGGGGGAACCAGCCGATTCCGCCGCCGCGGCCCGCGGCGGCCGCGGAGCGGGATTGCCTGCGGGCGCGCGGCGGTCACGGTCGGGACGATCCCCGCGCCCCGATGAAATTCGAGCACTTCGCCCTCAATGTCCCCGACGTCCTGGCCCACGCCCGCTGGTGGACGGAGCACGTCGGTTTCCGCGTCGTGTGGCGCAAGGAGGAGCCGCCCTTCACGCACTTCCTTGGCGACGATTCCGGCCGGGTGGTGCTCGAGCTCTACTCGAACCCCGCGGTGCCCCGCTGGCCGCTGGCCGACCTGCCCGCGCTCAGCTTCCACGTCGCCGTGGTGGCCCCCGACGCCCGCGCCGAGCGGCACCGCCTGGAGGCCGCGGGCGCCACGTTCCAGTCGGAGGACGTCTTTCCCGACGGCACCTGCCTGGTGATGCTCCGTGACCCTTGGGGCGTCTCCCTCCAGCTCTGCCAGCGCGCACGCCCCTTCGCCTGAGCCAGGCCAGTCGGCCCGCAGGCCGGGTCAGCGCCGTCGCCCGGGCCAGGCTTCGGGATGGTTCCAGAAGTCGCCGCTCCGGTCGCCGTAATAGGAGGCCAGCGCCGCGTCCATCACGGCGGAGGTCCGCCGGGCGGACTGGGCGCTGCTCGGGCAGGTGCCCCGGCCCAGCAGTTCGTCCACCACGGTCTGGATCAGCGGCTGCTGCACGTGCGGCGGGTGCGGAATCTCGACCGTCTGC
Organism: Opitutaceae bacterium; assembly: GCA_049428505.1. Taxonomy (GTDB): domain Bacteria; phylum Verrucomicrobiota; class Verrucomicrobiia; order Opitutales; family Opitutaceae; genus ER46. Next base: position 4,199 of record JBMTAG010000137.1, read on the forward strand.
GTCTCGCGGCCCCGCGTCAGGCGCACGGGCGCCGGGTCGAACACCGAGTATTCGATGCAACCGTCCGTGCCGCTGATCCGGCAGACGTCCCGCGCGGCGTCGGAGGCGAAATTCCACGCGGCGATCCCGTGGACGCCGCCGGCCGTGAAGTGCAGGACGACCGAGTCCTCCGCCTCCTGCGGGCCACCCGTGTGGCGCGCCCGGCCGGACACGTCGGTGAGGGGGCCGAGGAGGAAGTCGAGGAGGTCGAGCGCGTGGGAGCCGAGGTCCAGGAAAAGGCCCGCGCCCGCGGTCCGCACGTCGGTGCGCCATCCGGCCGCCGCGCGGTGGGCGGGGGAGGCGTGGTGGTAGTCGACGCCGGTGATGCGTCCGATCGCGCCCGCCTCGAGCCAGCGCTGCACCTGCAGGAAGCGCGGCAGGGCCCGCCGGTAGTAGGCGACGTGGAGCGGCAGGGCGCGGGCCGCGAAGGCGGCGATCATCCGGTCGCACTCCGCGGCGGACCGCGCCATCGGCTTCTCGACGTAGGCCGGCTTGCCCGCGGCGGCGACCTGGCGCGCGTACGTCTCGTGGGAATCGGGTGGGGTCGCGATGTAGACCGCGTCCACCTCGGGGTCGGCGATGAGGGCCTCGGCGCGATCGTACCAGCGGGGCACGCCGTGACGCCGGGCGTAATCCGCGGCGAGGGCCCCGTTGCGGCGCATCACCGCGACAAGGCGGGAGCCGGCCGCGAGCCGGAACCCCGGGCCGCTCTTAACCTCGGTGACGTCGCCGCAGCCGAGGATGCCCCAGCGCACGGTGCCGGGTTCGGGCCGCGGGCTGGCAGGGAAGGAAAATGGGGCAGGGAAGGACATAAGCGGGGACGAACGGGAGCGGAGCGAACCCGGGAGCGGGGCGGGTTCAAGGGGGATCGGGCGGCGCTCCGGACCGTGGCGCGACGCCCTCCAGTCCTACCTCGCCGGGGTCGTTAGCCCAGGGGAGGACGGGGATTGTTAACAAAAAGGAGCGCGCTGGTCCTCCAGAGGGGTAGTTGGATCTGCAACCTGGGAGTGGGGAGAAGGTCGAGTTGCACGGTCGGGCTCCGACTCAGGTTTCCGGGGGCGGCGGGGGGCGCCGCGCGGCGAAGAACTGCGCCAGACGCGTGGCGGCGTCGCCCTCGCGGAGGCAGCGTTCCGAGGCTGCGGCCTCGATCTTCGCGTTGTCCGCCAGGGTACCCTCCGCGCTGGACGCGAGGATGGCCTTCGTCGCGCGCACCGCGGCCCGGCTGTTCGCCGCCAGTGCCCCCGTGAATTCCTCGATCCGGGTCGCGAGGTCCGCCGCGGGACCTGCCCAGTCGACCAGCCCGATCCGCGCGGCCTCGCCGGCGTCCACCAGCCGGGCGCTGAAGGCGAGCTCCTTGGCCCGGGCCAAGCCAACCCTCCGCGCCAGGCGGTGGCAGCCGCCCCAGCCGGTCACCAGGCCGAGCTTCACCTCCGTCTGCCCCAGCCGGGCCGTGTCGGCGGCGAAGATCAGGTCGCACGCCATCGCGAGCTCGAGCCCACCGCCCAGCGCGTACCCTTCCACGACCGCCACCACCGGCAACGGCAGGGCTTCCAGCCGGTTCATCAGCCGGTGGCCCCGCTGCACCCAGTCAGCCACGTTCTCCGCCGTGATGGTCCGCATCACCGCGAGGTTGGCGCCGGCGCAGAAGTGCCGCGCCGAACCGCTGCGCAACACGGCCGCCACCAGGGTGTCCGCCCTGGCTTCCAACTCGGCGCAGACGGCGTCCAGGCGCGCGATCACCTCGTGGTCCAGCGTCGGCGGCTTGCCCGCGGGCGGGCGCAGGGTCAGGTGCGCGATCTCGTTGCGATATTCCAGTTCAACCTCGGTGCGCATGGGTCAGGTCCGTCCGGCGGAGGCCGCGCGAGGGGCAACGGGTTGTCAAACGTATTGTTGACAAACGACAATCGGACCTTGCTAGTCCTGCGGCGATGCAAGTTTCCGAGTCGGCGCTGAGCGGGATCCGGGTCCTCGACTTCACCCACGTTTACCAGGGGCCGGTTGGGACGCAGATCTTGGCGGATTACGGTGCGGACGTGATCAAGGTGGAGCGGCCGGGGGCGGGCGACTGGAGCCGCCGCTGGGGCCCGTTCGTCCACGGGGTGAGCCTGCCGTTCGCCGGGCTGAACCGCAACAAGCGCAGCGTGGCGATCGACGTGAAGGATCCGGCGGGACGGCGGGCCGTGTACGACCTCGCGGCGGGGGCGGACGTGGTGGTCCATAATTTCCGCGCCGGGGTGATGGAGAAACTGGGTTTCGGCTACGAGGAGCTCGCGCGGATCAACCCCCGGCTGGTGTACGCGTGGTCCGGCGGCTGGGGGGACCATGGTCCTTCGGCCGACCGGGCGCGCGGCGGGCACGACCTGATGGCGCGCGCGGAGGCGGGCTGGTTCGTGCAGCCGGATCCCGCGAAGCCGCCCATTCCGGCCGGCATCTCGGCCGACTACGCCGCGGGCCTGATGCTGATGCAGGGCATTTTGATGGCGCTGCTCGCCCGCGGGCGCACGGGCCGCGGCCAGAAGGTCACCACCGACCTCCTCAGCGTCGCCTTCCACGCCCACTCCTGGGAGGGTCCCGCCGAGATGAACGCCGCGCGCGTCACCGAGGTCTCCGGGGTGATCGCCAACGAGAGCACCATCGACAAGTCCTTCGCGACGAGCGACGGCTACCTTGAGATCTCGCCCGTGTTCAGCGAGAACGCGCTGCGCGACATCTCCGTCGCCCTCGGGCTGGGCGACCTTTCGCTCGACGAGCGCTTCCGCACCCACGAACTGCAGGCGCGCCACCGCGCCGAGCTCAACGGCCTCCTCGCGGCGCGGTTGCGCACGCGCCCGACCGCGGAGTGGCTGGCCGAACTCGAGGCCAAGGGCGTCCTCTGCGCCCGGATCAACACGCTCGCCGAGGCCGCCGACGATCCCCAGGTCAACGCCAACGGGATGGTGGTCCGGATGGAGCACCCCGCGGCGGGCGCCTTCCGGCTGCTCGGCACCCCCGTGCGGCTCCACGGCACGCCGCCCCGGGAACGCGTCTTCGCGCCGGAACTCGGCGCCCACACGCGCGAGGTGCTGCTCGAGGCCGGCTACGCCGCCGCCCAGGTCGACGACCTCGAGGCCCGCGGCGTCGTGCACACCGCGCCCCGCGCCTGACGCCGCCCCGGCCCGCGCGGCCGCGTCAGACGATGTGGCTCTTGAGCGCCTCGAGCGCCTCCCACTCGCGGCCGGCGTACATCGCCCGCACGATGACGGCGTGCTCCCGGTAACTCTCCATCAGGTCCCGGTGGCGGGAGTAGCGCAGGAACATCCGCAGCATGATCGGGAGCCACAGGTCCACCAGGCTCCCCTGGTCCGCCGCCTCGACGATCAGCCGGTGGAACGCCATGTCCAGCTCCACCACCTGCCCGAGGTCGCTGCCGCCGCACGCCTCCCGGTAAAGCGCGAGGTTGTCGTCGAGCCGCCGCAGCAGGCCCGCGTCGCGGGTGCCGAACCACGCCGTCACGGCGGAGGCCTCGATCTCCCGGCGCAGGTGGACGATCACGTTCCGCTTGAAGCCCGAGGGCTCCGCCGCGACCTTCACGCCCACGTTGGGCTTCGCCACCAGCAACCCCTCCTTGGTCAGGTGCAGCAGCGCGTCCCGGATCGGCCCGCGGCTGATCCCGAATTCCTCCGCCAGGGACTGCTCGCGCAGCGGCGTGTCCGGCAGGAGTTGCCCGGAAAGGATCCGGCGGCGGAGGTGCGAGGCGACCTGTTCCTGCAGGTTGGAGGCAAGTTTCATCGGGGAGAAGGGCAGCGGACACCGCCGCCGCGCGGAACGCAACGCCGGGTAAGGCATTGATTGTTGACAAATGACAATCAAGCGAAAATCTCCGCGGCCGCAGGGTTGGCGGCGCGCCGTGCGCCGCGGCCCCTTGCCCCCCTCGTTGCCCCGCCTGTCATGCCCACGTCCTTGCGCCTGCCGTCCGCAGTGACGCGCCGCTCCTTCCTCCAGCAGGCCGGGCTGGCCGCCGTCGCGGCGGCCGCC
>JBMTAG010000138.1:0-8223 GCA_049428505.1 Opitutaceae bacterium
CCCCCCTCCGCGGGATCCGCATGCAGGAAGAACCGGCACGGAGCCCCTGGAAAGATCACCGAGCCGATGTCCCGGCCCTCCATCACGAGGCCGCGGAAGCCCGCCGCGCGGGCCACGCCCTCCTGGCCGCGCTGGTACGCGAGGAGTGCGGCCCGCACCGCCGGGAGCGCGGCGACGTGCGAGACGGCCCCGTTCACGGCCGCCCCCCTGATTTCCGCATCGGGAATCACCTCGTCGTTGATCTCCATTCCGGCCGAGCGACCGGTGATGCGCGTGCCCAGGCGGAGTCCGGCGACCTCGGCCTCGATCCGCGCGGGTTCGTTGGCCGCGACGCCGCGCCGGAGCAGCACGGCCGTGACGGCGCGGTAAAACGAGCCCGTGTCGACGTGCAGCAGGTTGAAACGGGCGCTCAGGGCCCGGGCGGTCGAGGACTTGCCGGAGGCGGCGCCGCCATCGATGGCGACGATGAGGAAGGGGCGTTTTTCCATCAGGGGGCGAGGCTTTGCCGGCGCAGGTCCTCAAGGACCGCGAAGAAGTCGGGAAAGGTTTTCGCGCAGCAGCTGGGATCTGCGAGCGTCAGCCAAGGCCGGCCGTCCCCCCGCAGGTCGTGGCAGCCGAGGATCGCGAAACTCATCGCGAAGCGGTGGTCCCCGTAGGTTTCGATCGTCTGGTCGGGCCGCAGCGGCCGCGGGGATATCTCCAACGCTCCCTCCTCCTCGTGCACCTCCTGGCCCAGCCGACGGAGTTCCCGGGCCATCCCGGCAACGCGATCGGTCTCCTGCTTCCGCGTGTGGGCGATGCCCTCAATCCGGGTCGGCCCGTCCAGCAGCGGCGCGATGGCGGCAAGGGTCAGGAAAGTGTCCGAAAATCCGCTGAAGTTGGTGCGCGCGGCCCGCGGACGGCCCGGTTGGGCGGCCACGCGCAAGCCTTCCGGACCCGGGCTCACGTCGAGTCCGCAGCCCTCGAGCACGCGGATGAACTGGGTGTCGCCCTGCAGACCCGTGCCGGGCGGATGGAGACCAGGCAGGGTCAGTTCACCTCCGGAGACCAGCGGCAGCGCCAGGAAGTAGCTCGCGGCGGTCGCGTCCGGCTCGATGCCGCAGATCCCGGCGGGAGGCGCATAACCGGGGTGGGGCCGGACGGCGATGAGGTCTGGGGCGCGCCAGACCGGAGCCGGCTGCCCGAAGCAGGTCAGGAGCGCCGCGGTCATGTCCACGAAGGGCCGGCGGACCTCCCCGGTCAGGCGAATCTCTACCTCCGTCCGGGCGAGCGGCGCGACCATGAGGAGTGCGGAGAGGAGCTGGCTGCTCTCACGCGGATCAAGGTCCACGCGGCCCCCGGCGAGGCCGCGGGCGCGGATCTCGAGGGGAAAGAAGCCTTCCTCGCCGGGACACCGGATCTCCGCTCCCAATTGGCGGAGGGCCTGAATGAGGGGCTGCATCGGCCGGCGCCGCATCTGAGGCACGCCGTCGAGGCGGTAGGTGCCGGCGGGCGCCGCGGCGCAGAGGGCGGTGAGGAAGCGTGCGGCCGTTCCCGCCAGGCCCACGAACAGCTCGGCCTCCCCGCCGCGCAAGGCTTGTTCCTGACCCGAGATCCGCAGCGTGGTGCCGTCCCCGGCGGCCTCCACCCGCACGCCGAGCTGGCGCAGGGCCTCCGCCATCAGGTGGGTGTCCTCGCTGGCGAGCGCGCCGGTCAGCGTCACCGGAACGCGCGAGAGTGCGGCGAGCAGGAGCGCCCGGTTGGTGAGGCTCTTGGAGCCGGGCAGGCGAACCGGGCCCCGAGCCGGCCGGATGAATGGCGTGAGGGCGAGGCGATCAGGGAGCGGCGACACGGCGGGAGAGGGGATGCTCGCCGGGGAGGGCCGGTGCGCCAAGGAGTTTCTCGGTCCCCGTGCGGGTTTCCCGGAGGCAGCTCACGGCGCCTGGCCGGCTCGCGGCTCCGGTGCCCGGAGGGAATGCCACAGGTAAAGCAGCACCCCGACGCAGATGCCGCTGTCGGCGAGATTGAAGGTGGGGTAGATGTAGGTGCCGAAGTGCAGGTCGATGAAATCGACCACGTGGCCGTGGGCGAGGCGATCGATGAGGTTGCCCACGACCCCGCCGCACAACAGGCCGAAGCAGTTCTGGTGGCGCGGATCGCGCAGGCCGAGGGAGTGGCGCCAGAAGAAGATCGCGGCCAGGGTCGCGGCCGCCAGCGCGGCCAGCAGTCCGCTCCGGCCCGAGAGAATGCTCCATGCGGCCCCGGTGTTGCCGACGTGGATCAGGTAGAAGAAGCCGGGAATGAGCTCATGGTCCTGGCCCAGGCCGTGCGCGTGCAGCGGATTGAAGGGAATGCGCGCGACGACCCAGAGCTTGGTCGCCTGGTCCAGCAGCAAGGTGAGCGTAAGCCATCCCCAGAGGCGCTGGTAGGCGCGCCAGCGGGGAGCGGGGACCGGGACGGGCGGGGGGGGCATCGCGGCGCCGCGGTCGCGGCTCAATCCTCGCCGCCGGAGTCCTCCATCACCTTGCCGCCCTCCTCCCCCATTTCGCCGAAGAGGCCGGCCTGTGTCCGGGTGCGGTGGCGATTGCGCTCCAGGTCCTTCTGCGCCTCGGCTGAGTAGCGGGTGAAGGGCACCGCCAGGAGTCGTTCCTTCGCGATCGGTTTTTGCGAGATCTCGCAGATGCCGTAGGAGCCGTCATGGATCCGCTTGATTGCGGCATCGATCTCCGAAAGGGCTTCCTGCTCGCTGGCCACCATGCTGAGGGCGAAGTCGCGATCGAAGGTGTCGGTGCCCGCGTCCGCCATGTGCTGCCCATAGGCCGAGAGGTCCCCGGCGTCGTCCTTGGCGGAGCGCTTCAGCGTCTCCTCGGAGTGCCGCTCGATATCCTCGGTGAGGTGGGAGCGCAGTTCGACGAGCAGCCGGTGATAGCGCTTGAACTTCTCCGGCACCTCGCGGTCCGACTCCGTGGGCGCGCTCTTCCCGCGCTTTGGGTTGAAGCCGAGGATGTCGGCAAGCGAGGCGGCCTTCACGTGCTGCGGCTTCGCCTTGGGCGCGGCCTCCACGGTCTTGCCCGTCTTGCCCGTCTTGCCGGCGAAGGGGACGTTGGTGCGGCTGGTGACGGTCTGGGCGATGGCCCGGACCTCATCGAGGCTGAAGGCGATGGGCTTGGCGGCGCCCTTGCGTTTCAGGATCGAGTCGCGCAGCGCGTTCTTCTTGGACGGTTTTTCCATGGGAGGAGTGGAGGCGCCGGCGGGCTTGGCCGACGGTTTCGGGCCCGCGTCGGCCTTCCCGGCTTTCCCGGCTTTCCCGGCCTTCCCGGCTTTGGCGGCTTTGGCGGTTTTGGCGGCGGGTACGGCCGGCTTCACGGCCGGTTTGGGGGCGGGAGACTTGGCAGCGGGCTTCGCCGGACGCTTCGCGGCGGACTTGCCGGCGGCCGGCTTCGCGGGCGCGGGGGCGGGTTTTTTCGAGGCCATGGTTCAGGGGTTAGGGGATAAGGGCTTCAGCGCAGCGGGGACACGTCTCCCCGCGGGAGGTCGGAACGAGGGCGGGCACCCAGCGCCAGCAGCGGGGGCAGCGCACCAGCCCCGCCTCGGCGCAGGGGCGTGCCTCCACCGCGAGCGACTCGGCGTCGCCCGGCGCGAGGTCCACTTGGGAGACGATGAGCAGTTCCGCGAGCGCGTCGCGGTGGCGCTCGAGCAGCGCGGCGGTCTCGCCGCCGCGGGGTGCGCGGAGCGTGACCGCGGCATCGAGGGATTTGCCGATCCGGCCGGCGGCGCGCAGCGGCTCGAGGGTCTCGTTGGCCTGCGCGCGGATGCGGAGCAGCGCGGCCACCTCGGCATCGACCGCCGGGTCGAGCCAGCCGGCGCCCGCCGCGGGCCAGTCCTCGAGGTGGACCGAACCCTCCGCGAACTCCTGACCGCGGGTCGCGAAGCTCCACGCCTCGTCGCAGGTGAAGGTGAGCACCGGCGCGAGCAGGCGCACGAGGGTATGGAAGATCCCGTGGAGGGCGGTCTGCGAGGAGCGGCGCAGGGCCGAGCGCGTTCCGTGCGTGTAGAGGCGGTCCTTGAGGAGGTCGTGGTAAACCGCCGAAAGGGTCACCGCGCAGAACTGGTTGCAGAGCTGATAGACCCGGTGGAACTCGCAGGCCTCGTAGGCCGCGGTGCAGTCCCGCAGCAGCACCGCCGCCTGGTGGAGCGCCCAGCGATCAATCAGGTCCAGCCGCTCGTGCGGGACGGCGTCGCGGGCGGGGTCAAAGTCGAAGAGGTTCGAGAGCTGGTAGCGCAGCGTGTTGCGGACCAGCCGGTAGCTTTCCGCGACGACGTTGAGGATGCTGCTCGGGTTCTTGAGGTCCTGGTCGAGGTCGGAGACCCGGATGTCCTCGCGGAAGTCCTGCGAGGCGATCCACCACCGGATGACATCCGCCCCGTAATGGCCGACGTAGTTGTCGGAGGTCGGCGGCTTCTCGTACTGGCCCGACTTGGAGATCTTCTTGCCGTCCTTGCCCACGATGAACCCGTGGGTGAGCACCGCGCGGTACGGTGCGGCATCAAAGGCGGCGACGCTCGTCCAAAGCGACGACTGGAACCAGCCGCGGTGCTGGTCGCTGCCCTCGAGGTACAGGTCCGCCGGCCATTGGGTGCCGCCGATGCCCCGGCGCAGGGTCGCGGCGTGCGAGCTGCCCGAGTCGATCCAGACGTCCAGGGTGTCGCGGCCGCGCTGCAGTTCCGTCGGGGCGGGCCAGCCCGCGGGGAGCGGGATGTCCGCCAGGATCTCGGCCGGGGAGGACTCGAACCAGAAGTTGGAGCCGCGGGCCTCGAGTTTGGCGGCGACGGCGCGCGCGACGTCCGCGTCGAGGTGCGCGCGGCCCGCCGCATCGAAGAAGGCGGGGATCGGGACGCCCCAGGCCCGCTGGCGGCTGACGCACCAGTCGGGCCGGGATTCGACGGCCGCGCGGATCCGGGCCTCACCGTGCGCGGGGATCCATCCCTGATGCGCGGCGATGCGCCCGATCTCGCGGAGCGCGGCGGCGCGCCGGCCGTCACGGTCGAGCGAGATGAACCACTGGTCCACGGCGCGGAAGACAATCGGGGTCTTGGAACGCCAGCAGTGCGGGTAGCTGTGGGTGTAGCGCGCCTTGGCGAAGAGGGCGCCGGCCGCGGCGAGCTTCTTCAGGATGGCGACGTTCGCCGGGGAGGTGCGTTTGGCGGCCAGATCCTCGACGCTCTCGAGCGTGGAAAGGCCGACGAGATCCGCGGGGAGGCGGCCGTCGTCCAGATACCGGCCGTCGTTGCCCACCGGGCAGTAGATTTCCAGCCCGCACCGCAGGCCGGTCAGGTAGTCCTCGGCCCCGTGCCCCGGGGCCGTGTGCACGCAGCCGGTGCCGCTGTCGGTGGTGACGTAGTCCGCGAGCACGACGGGGGCGGCGCGGTCGAGGAAGGGATGGCGCGGCGCCAGCCCCGCAAGCGCCGCACCCTTGAGCGTGCGGAGGACCGGCGCGCCCGCGGGCAGGCCGGCGGCCGCCAGCACGGCCGGGAGCAGGGCGGCGGCGACCACGATCCGTTCCGCGCCCAGGTCCGCGACGACGTAGTCCACCTCGGGATGCACCGCGACGGCGAGGTTGGCGGGAATGGTCCAGGGCGTCGTCGTCCAGATGACGACGGCAAGGGGGACCTCCGCGGGCAGGTCCAGCCTGGCGGCCTCGGTCGCGGGCACGGGAAAGCGCACCCAGATCGAGGGTGAGACGTGGTCGCGGTACTCGATCTCCGCCTCCGCGAGGGCGGTCTCGAAGGGAATGCTCCAGTAGACCGGCTTCTTGCTCCGGTAAACCAGGCCCCGTTCGACGAAGGCGGCGAAGGTGCGGATGATGTCCGCCTCGAAGGCGGGATCCTTCGTCTTGTACTGGTGCTCCCAATCGGCGAGCACGCCCAACCGTTTGAACTGACGCGTCTGGGTCGTGATCCAGCCCTCGGCGAATGCGTCGCACTTCGCCCGTAACTGGGCGGTGGAAAGCACCTGCTGCTGCGCCTGCAGCTCGCGGGAGACCTTCTGCTCGATCGGCAGCCCATGGCAGTCCCATCCGGGCACGAACGGCGTGCGGAACCCGCGCATCGACTTGTACCGGTTCAGGGTGTCCTTGAGCACCTTGTTCAGGGCGGTGCCGATGTGGACGTCCCCGTTGGTGAAGGGCGGGCCGTCGTGCAGGACGAACGCGTGGGGCGCTTCCTGGCGCCGCTCCTGGATGCGCCGGTAAAGTCCGAGTTTCTCCCAGTGGGCGACACGGCCCGGCTCGCGTTGTGCCAGCGCGGCCCGCATCGGAAAATCGGTGCGCGGCAACTGCAGGGTGTCCTTGAGATCTTGGGCCATGCCGGGAAAAGGGGCGGAGGGTAGGCTCGCTCCGGGGAGAGTCAAGGGTCGCTCCCGTCAGGCGCGCCAGCCCGTGACCGTCGCGACGAGCGCCTCCATGCACTCGATCCGCGCCCGCGGCGTGATCCCATGGCCGAGGTTGAAGATGTGCCCGGTGTGGCCGCGCATCGCCTCGAGCAGGCGGGTTGCCTCGCGCCCCACAATCTGCGGCGTGGTGTTGAGCAGCACGGGATCGAGGTTGCCCTGCACCGCGACGTTCCCCGGCAGGGCGCGGCGCACCGCGGCCAGGTCGCAGGTCCAGTCGACGCTCAGCACCCGGGCGCCGGTGAAGGCCTGGTCGGTCAGGTGGGACGCGGTGCCCTTCGCATAGAGAATCACGGGGAACGCCGGCGGCAGCGCGGCGATGATGCGGCGGATCCAGCGCAGGGAGGCGGCCTCGTAGTCGGGACCCGCGATGATGCCGCCCCAGGAGTCGAAGATCTGGATCGCGTCCGCCCCGGCGGCGATCTGCATCCGGAAGTAGAGGATCAGCGCCTCGGTCAGGCGCTCGAGGAGGGCGTCGAAGCTGCCGCGGTCGGCGTAGAAGAGCTCCTTGATGCGTTCGAACTCATCGGCGCTGCCGCCCTCGACCATGTAGGTCGCGAGGGTCCACGGGGAGCCGCCGAAGCCGAGGAGCGCGTGGCGGTCCCCGAGTTCGCGGCGCAGGAGGCGGAGGGTGGCGGCGACGTAGTCGAGCCGTTCCGTGACGGCCGCCGCCGGGGCGAGGGCGTCGATGTCGGCACGGTTCGCCAGGCGGCGATCCATCGCGATCCCGCCGGCGTCGCGGAAACTGTAGCCCTGGCCGAGGGCCTCCGGGATGACGAGGATGTCCGAGAAGAGGATCGCGGCGTCGAGGGCGAAGCGGCGCAGCGGCTGCAGGGTGACCTCGGTGGCGATTTCCGGGGTGCGCACCATGTGCAGGAAGGAGGACTGCGCCTTGAGGGCGCGGTACTCGGGCAGGTAGCGGCCGGCCTGGCGCATCACCCAGAGGGGAGGGCGCTCGAGCGGCTCGTTCCGGCAGGCGGCAAGGAAGCGTTCGCGGGAGGTCATCAAGCGGAGGGCGGGGGGAGGTCGGCGCCGGCCCAGTCCCGGGGGCGCAGGAACACCTCGTGCAGGCGCGCTTCCGGGGAGCCGGGCTCGGGGTGCCAGTCGTAGTCCCAGCGGACGAGCGGGGGCAGGGACATCAGGATGGATTCCGTGCGGCCGCCGCTTTGCAGGCCGAAATGGGTGCCACGGTCCCAGACCAGGTTGAATTCCACGTAGCGGCCGCGCCGGTAGAGCTGGAAGCGCCGCTCGCGCTCACCGAAGGCCTGGTGCTTGCGCCGGGCGACGATGGGCCGGTAGGCCGGCAGGTACGCGTCGCCCACGGCGCGCAGGAGGGCGAATGAGCGCTCGAACCCCGGGGCGTTGTAATCGTCGAAGAAGATGCCGCCGATGCCGCGTGGCTCGCCGCGGTGGCGCAGGAAGAAGTAACGGTCGCAGGCCTCCTTGAAGCGGGGGTAAAGGTCCTCGCCGAACGGCGTCACCGCGGCGCGCGCGGTGCGGTGCCAGTGCACCGCGTCCTCCTCGTGGCCGTAGTATGGGGTGAGGTCGAAGCCGCCGCCGAACCACCAGGCCGGTTCGCTCCCGGAGGGATCGGTGGCGAGGAAGAAGCGCACGTTGGCGTGGCTCGTCGGCACGTGGGGGTTGCGCGGGTGGATCACGAGCGAGACGCCGAGCGCCTCCCACGGCCGGCCCGCCAGCTCCGGCCGGTGCGCGGTCGCGGAGGGCGGCAGGCGCTCCCCGCGCACGTGCGAGAAGGCGACCCCGAGGGCGGCAAAGCAGGTGATCCCCAGGAGCGT
>JBMTAG010000139.1:0-8192 GCA_049428505.1 Opitutaceae bacterium
GCCTTTTGTGGCCATCCTCCGCCTTTGATTCGCAGAAGGCGCAAAGGAGTGCCTCGCGCCTGGACGTCCCCGACTGCAACCACTCCGTGGCCGGGTACGGAACGAAGCCCGCCCCTTTTTCGGCATAAGTCCGCCTAAGCCCAGCCGGCCAGCAGGAACGCCCCGTAGCCGGCGATCAGGACCCAGCCGACCGCCCGCGGTAGGCCGCCCGTCACCAGCACGCACCCGGCGTGCACCGCCGCCGCGCCCCCCAGGACCGCCAGCGCCGGCCCAAAGAACGGCGGCAGGGTCACCGGCGCCACCAACGCCGCGAGGCCCACGCCCAGCGGAATGCAGATGTGGCCGTCACCCACCTGCGAGGCGTACGCGATCGCCCCGCGCCCCCGCGCCGCGTAATAAAAGGCCAGCAGCGCGTTCGGCAGCACCAGCAGCCAGCCCGAGAGCCAGCCCAGGTGCCGCGCGTCCAACAACCCCCCGTCCGTCCGCGCCCCCAGCCAGCTCACCAGCCAGTCGAGCCCGGTGTACACGCCCCAGGCCCCCAAGCCCACGACGCACAGGTCCAGGTAAAACGCGGGCCCGAACCCCCGCCGCCGCCGCACGTTGTGCTTGAGGACGTCCGCCACCTGCAGCGCCTGCCAGAACAGGAACGTCCCGGTGAGCACGAGGCCGTCCTGCAGGTCGAGGCGTCCATCCTCCCCCAGCACCCAGAGCAGCCCGGTGAAGAACCCGCCCGCGCCCACGCTGATCAGCAGCGACACGCGGTTGAGCTGCCGCTCCACTTCCGGCTCCGCGCCGCCCTTCGCCGCCCGCCCGCGCCCCTCCCGCCCCCCCAGCGACAAGCCCCACAGGACCGCCGGCAGACCCAGCAGCAAGGTCAGGTTGGTCACGTTGTTGACCAACGCATTGGTCACGATCTGCGCCCCGCCGTCCGGCTTCCCCGCCACGAGCGCCACAAGGACGAGGTTCCCCAAGCCCGAGCAATACGGCATCACCAGGGTGCCCAGCGCCGTCCCCTCGAGGCCGTGCGCCAGCAACCCCTCCATCCGCCACACCATCAGCAGGGAGGCCGCCAGGAACAGCCCGAGGTAACCCCCGGGGGAGTCGAGACCCAGGCCGCGCAGGAGCTCCGGCAACGGGTTCAACGGGAGACCGCCAGCGCGTAGCGCCCGCCGCGGGAGGTCAGCCGCAGGGGCGCCCCGAACGCCGCCGCCAGGTGCGCCGAACGCAGGACCTCCGCGCGCGGCCCCGCCCCCAGCACCCGCCCGCCCCGCAGCAGCAGCGCGTGCGTGAAGGCCGGGGTGATTTCCTCGACGTGGTGGGTCACGAGCACCAGCGCCGGCCCGCCGCGGCGCCGCGCCAGCCGCTCCACGTGCCGCAGGAACCGCTCCCGCGCCACGGGATCCAGCCCCGCTGCCGGCTCGTCCAAAATCAGCAGCCGCGGCCGCGCCATCAGCGCCCGCGCGATCAGCACCCGCTGCCGCTCGCCCTGCGACAAATGCACCCACTCCCGCTCCGCCAACCGCCCGAGGCCCACCTCGCGTAACCGCGCCCGCGCCGCCCGCCGGTCCCCCGCCGTCGGCTCCCGCCACAGATCCAGCTGCGCATACTTGCCGCTCACGACGGTCTCGAGGGCCGTCTCCGCCGGCGGGATCGCCGCCGCGAAGGACGCCGTCACCACCCCCAAGTGCCGCCGCAGCTCGCGCCAGTCCTCGCGCCCATACCTCCGCCCCAGCACCGCGAAATCCCCCGCCGTCGCCGCCATGTACCCGGTCAGGGTCCGCAGCAGCGAGGTCTTGCCGCACCCGTTTGCCCCCAGGATCACCCAGTGCTCTCCCGCCCGCACCCGCCAGTCCAGCCCCCGCAGGATCTCCGCGCGGCCGCGCCGCACGGTCAGGCCGGAAACTTCGAGGAGCAGGGTCATCGCCCCCCATCCTGCGGCCCCGGGATTGCGTCGGTCAACCGCGCGCCTCACAAGCAGGGGATGCGCCGCCTGCCGACCACTTTTCTCGCGCTCCTCCTCGTCCCCTGGCTCCCCGCCCGGGAGTTCACGGTCGTCGCCTACAACGTCGAGAACCTCTTCGACCTCGACGGCCAGGCCGGCTACGAGGACTACCAGCCCTCGCGTTACCGCCCCGCGCACGCCCTCACCAAGCTCCGCACGATCGCCCGCGTCCTCGCCCGCTACGACTCCGGCCGCGGCCCCGACGTGGTCCTGCTCAGCGAACTCGAGGTCGACCGCACGCCCGGCGCCACGCCCCCCGATTACGCTGCGCTCCTCGCCCCGTTCGCCGGTATCCCGCTCGCCGACCTCCTCGGCCCGCGCTTCTCCCCCGCCGTCGCCGACCTCCCCGCCGAGGCGCTCCTGCTCCACGCCCTCGCCGACGCCGGCCTCCCCGCCTACCAGGTGGTGGTCGCCGACTCGGTCACCGCCGCCGGCACGACCCGCCCGCAGGAGATCCGCTGCGCGGTGCTCACGCGCTTCCCCATCCGCTCCACCCGCTCCCTCCCCACGGTCGACGCCCGCGCCATCCTCGAGGTGGAACTCGAGGTCGACGGCGCCCGCTTCCGCGTGTTCGCCAACCACTGGAAGTCCGGCGCCAGCGACCCCGCCACGGAACCCACCCGCATCGAGAACGCCCGCACGCTGCGCCGCCGGCTCGACGAGCTCCTCGCCACCGACCCGCAGGCCGACCTGATCCTCGGCGGCGACCTGAATTCCCAATACAACCAGCGGCTCCGCTACCCGCGGATGGGCCGCACCGGCATCAACGACGTCCTCGGCTCCTCGGGCGACGAACTCGCCGTCCGCCGCCCCGGTCCCGGCCTCTACAACCTCTGGTTCGAACTCCCCGCCGCCGAACGCGGCAGCGACACCTATCGGGGCGAATGGGGCACGCTCATCCACCTCCTCCTCAGCCGCGGGCTCTACGACCGCGCCGGGGTTCAGTACATCGACAATTCGTTCGCCGTGGGCCGCTTCCCCGGACTCAACGCCGACGCCCGCGGCCTCCCGCTGCGCTGGGAGTTCACCGGCCCCGCCGGCCGCGGCGCCTCCGACCACTTCCCGGTCTCCGCCCGCTTCCGCACGGTCCCCGACGGTCGCTCCGACCAGTGGGTGAACCTCACCAACCCCTCCGACGGCCGCACCACCGGCGCCGCCCGCCGCACGGTCAACTACGCCACGATGGATCTCCCGCGCCTCGCGGTCGACGTCTCCCGGCTCGCCCCCGACGCCTCGATCCGCACCGAGCCCAACAAGGGCAAGCTCTTCCGCATCGAGGGCCGCGTGCCGCCCGGCGAACGCCTGATGGTCGAGTTCCGCGGCGAAACGTACGACGTCTGGAGTTTCGATGAGGACCTGCGCCGGCGGCTCCGCGCCGAGTTTCCCGCCGGTTCCACGCTCCGCTGCTACGGCGAACTCGGCCAATACCGTGACCGCTGGCAATTCGTGATCCAGGACCCGTCGTGGGTGAAGTGAGGCCCCTCCGATGCTGAAACTCTACGCCTACGCCGGCTGCGATTCCTGCCGCCGCGCCGCCCGCTGGCTCCGCGACGCCGGCCACGCCTTCACCGAGGTGCCGATCCGCGAGACGCCCCCGACCCTCGCCGAACTCCGCATCGTGCTCGCGGCGCTCGACGGCGACCTGCGGCGGCTCTGCAACACCTCGGGCCGCGATTACCGCGAACTGGGGCTTTCCGCGCGGCTGCCGACGCTCTCCCCCGAGGAGGCGCTCGCGCTGCTCGCGAGCAATGGCAATTTGATCAAGCGCCCGGTCCTGCTGGGCCCGGGCGTTGCCTTGGCCGGGTTTCAACCAGAGGCTTGGCGCGCCGCCCTTTCCCGATGACCGCCGAACCTGCCGCCCTCGCCACCGTTATCGGCTGGCTCGCCCGCCACACCGGCTTCCCCGGCCGCCGTCTGGAGGCCCGTGCCGAGCAGGCCCTCTGCGTGGCCGCCCTCGCGGCGCAGGCCGAAGCCGCCGCCGCCACGGGTGCCCACGGCCCCGTCCCGTCCCGCGACGCCGCCCAGACGGCGGCCCTGCGCGCCCACGGCCTCCGCCGCGCCCAGGTCCACTACAAGTGCGACAACAGCGCTAAGGTCTGAGGTGGGCGCCGGTGGTCGGTGAGAGTCGGTGGTCAGTTGTCGGTAGTCGGTGGTCGGTTGCTCGACCGTCTACCGTCCACCGACAACCGACAACAGTCTACGGACAACCGTCCACCGTCCGACCTTTCCCGTCTGCGAACCGGTTGTCAGTGGTCAGTGAGAGTCGGTGATCGGTGGTCAGTTGTCCGACCGACAACCGCCCACCGCCCACTGAAGACCGCCTACCGACAACCGCCCACCGTCAGTCCCTCCGTCACCCGAACTCCCCGTGTTTTCGGAGCATCACTCCGAGCAGGCGACCGACGTGGTCGGCGAGCGCGGAAAGGACCGCTGCATCCTCTGCGGAAAGGTAGCCGCAGGCGGTAGCGGTCGCCAGCCAGTGTCGTGTCTCCGCTAACTCGCCGTCCGCATCGGTGAGTTTGCTGCGGAAGTGGGCCGGATAGGTCCGTTTCGCCCAGGCCTCGGACAGGTTGGCTCCGATCGACCGAGAGGAACGCCGAATCTGGTCGGTCAGGGAGTACCTTTCCTCGCCCGGCCACGCTTGGGTGGACCGGAAGACCACCTGCTGCAGCCGAAAGGCCTCCTGATAGACCTCCAATCCTTGCACCGATAGAGCCCTCATCCCGCGACGAAGCTCCTTACGAGCCCCTCGCGGCAACCCTGCGTGTGACGCAATTTCGGGTTAAGGTGCGGCTCGCTTTTGGTGATCGGTGGTCGGGTGTCTGTAGTCGGTGGTCAGTGATCGGTGGTCCACCGACAACCGTCCACCGACAACCGACAACCGTCTACCGTCCACCGGTTCCCAACACACCGCTTCCCAACACACTGATCCCCGCCACGCACGCGGTCTCCGTCCGCAGGACCCGCGTGCCCAGATGCCGCAGCGCGAAGCCCTGCGCCCGCAACACCGCCCGATCCGCCGCGCCCCAGCCCCGTTCCCCGCCCACCGCCAAAATCACCGCCCCCGCCGTCGCGCCCAGCCCGCCCTCCGCCTCGTAATTGTCCAGCGCCACCCGTTGCCCGCCGCCCGGCAACGTCGCCAGCACCTCCGCCAAGGACCGACCCCACGTTACCTCCGGCGGCCGCGTCGCCACCGCCTGTTCCAGCCCCAGCCCCACCTGCCGCCGCCACTCGCCGGAGCTCCAGAGCGTGCTCTGCGCGTAACTCGGATCCCCCTTCTCGGTCAGGACAAAGTGCAGCGCCGCCACCCCGAGGGTCGTCGCGTCCCGCAGAATGTCCCGCGCCGTCTGCGGCCGCGGCAGGCCCACGAGCAGCGTCAGCGGCACCGGCTCCGGCCCGGGCCCCTCCGCGGTGAACCCGAAGGTCACCGTCCCCGCGTCCTCCGCCCGGATCCACGCCCGCCCCAGCGGCCCGCCCAGCAGCCCCGCCGCGAACGGCTCCCCCGGCCCGCGCCGCAGCACGTCCCGCACGTGCGCCACCCGCCGGTCCGTTCGCGGCAGCGGCCGGTCCGGCTCATCGGGCGCCAGCAGGACAAGGTTCATCGCCGGCCCTCCCGCGACCCGCGGCCCCAGCGGGCGAGCACCGCCTCCAGCAGCCCGAACTGGTCCGTCAGCAGCCCCTCGTACCCGCAGGGCCGGTCGTCCCAGTACCGCCAGTCGACGCCGCTCTGGTTGCCCCCGAAGACCCGCGCCTCCGCGAACCCGGCGCACAGCTGCTGGAGCAGCCGGTCGCCCTCGCGCGTCAGGCCCGCCCGGTAGAGGCCCATCACCACGTGCCGCGTCTGCGCGTGGGTGCGGCCGCCGTTCTGGTAATACCCCATCGGATAACCCTGCAGGATGTCCGCGAGGTCCGCGTCGGGGATCGGGCGCAGGTTCCCGGGCAGACCCAGCGCCGGGTCCGGCATGCCCACCCGCTCCGCCTCCGCCAGAAGGCGTTGCCACACCTCCCGCCCCTCCGCCGGCGTGGTCAGGCCGAGGGCGACCGCGGCTCCGTTCACCGCGAGAAACGCATGGTCGTGCAACCGTCCCTCCTGGCACCGCCAGCCCGCAAACCAGCCGGTCTCCGGATTCCAAAACGCGGGCCGGTAGGCGGCGCGCAGGCGGTCCGCCCATGCGCTCAGCTCCCGGGCCCGCGCCGCGGCGCCGAACCGCGGCAGGACCTCCGCCAGCGTGCGCAGGGCCCCGTGCAGGATCGCGTTCACGAAGGCGTCCTTCCAGCCGAACGACACCACATCAAACCAACTCGTGCTCCATTGCCCGGTCCCGCTCACGCCCGTGCGCCACGGGCTTTCGATGAGGCCGTCGCCGTCGAGGTCGCGGCGACGGATGGTCTCGAGGATCCGCGTGAGCGCCGCCCGGTGCCGCCGGTACCAGGCCGCGTCGGCCGCATGGCGGAGGTAGTCGCCCAGCCCCCGCAGGCCGGCGACGTCCGTCATCAGGTATTCGTCCCCGACGTCCCGCGCCACGCCGTCCTGAAAGATCCGTCCCGCCGCGTAGCCCGGCCCCCCCGCGAGCCAGCGCTCCAGCGAGGTGCGGAGCAACTCGGCCGCGGGCAGACCCGGCAACAGCGGCCCCATCCGCAGGGTGACGGCCGACCACGTGTCGAGGCACAGCGGGCAGTGCATCGAGGCGCCGTTGTTGCTCAGGGTGCCGGTATCCGCCCGGTAGGTGAGGGCGGTGTGAAACGTCCGCGCCAACGCCCGCCGCACGACGGCCGGGGCGCCGCGCCGCAGGAGGTCCGGGGCGGGACGCGGGCGCAGGCGGACCACGGCGTCAAAGGTGCCCGCCGGCAGCCGGTAAAGGCCCTCCGGGGTGCGCTGCTCGCCGACCTTCAATTCGAGCGTGTTGCGGTCCTCGGCGCGGAAGCAGTCGCTGCGCGCGAAGGCGCCGCGCCCGGAGAATTCCCACGTCCCGAAACGCGGCAGCTGCAGCAGGCAGGGGAGGGCGAGCGCCCCCGTCTCCCCGTCCGGCAGCAGCCGCCCGAGCGCCGCCGCCGGGGCGACGCTGTTGCGGCAGGCGACGGTCCACGCCGCGCTGTGCCAGGCGAGCAGGGGCGCGGTGGCCCGCCGGCGGGCGCGCAGGGTCAGGCCGTGGCGATCGACCGTCCACCGCAGGCGGTAGTCCTGTCCTCCGGCCCGAAAGGCGTACGTGACCGTTCCGCCGCGGACGGTCGTGGTTCCGTCGAGGTCGCACCGCACCGCGGGCGCGAGCACGGGGGCCGCGCCGACCGGGTGCAGCCGCGGGCCCTGGTGGCACACCGCGGCGGGCATTGCGAGCAGGTTGGTCCCCGCGAGCGCCGGGTCCTCCCCGTGCAGGCCGAGGAAGGAAAAGCCGGGCCGGCCGAGGAGAAAACCGACCTCGAAGCCGCGCCCGCGGTAGCGGACTTCCCCGTCCCGGTGTTCCGCGGTCACGCCCGGCGGCAGTCCGGCGAGCGCCACGCGTTCCACGTGCAGGAGTCGTTCCCGGCGTGGCGGGAGCGGATCGAGCAATTCCCCTTCGAGCACCGGCGCGGAGAGCGCGAGGTTCCAGGGCGTCCAGCCGCCGTCGATCGCCGAGCGGCGCACCTCGAGCGAGACCCCGCTCACCTCGGTGCCGGCGAGGTCGTGCCATTGCGTTTCCCCGGGGTGGGGGCGGGGGAGGGCGTCGTGGCGGAGCAGTTCCACCCAGCGCCCGCCGCGGAGTCCGCGGACCCGGAGCCCGGTGATCCAATCCGGGTCCTGCCGGCTGCCGCACTTGTGGTAGCCTTGCCCGAGGCGGAGTCCGAGCCGGTGGAGGCGCGCGCGGCCGGGGAGCCGCAGCACCCGGGCGTGGATGATCCGGGAGGGGGGGAGGTCGGTTTCGCCGCGGTCGCGGCGGACCCAGAGCGAGCGGCCGGCGGCCCACGTGGCGTGGGTGAAGAGGTCGCCCATTGGGGGCTCCACGTCGCGCAGTCTCAGCAGGTCCTCGATCATCGGGGGGAGGCGTTAGCAGGCGGGTGGGGTGCGGGCCAGCGGCAAAGCGGGCGGGACTTGGCTTGACCGCCCCCGAGCCGTGGGGGAGTGTGCCGTCACGCTCCTGCGGGCGTAGTTTAGTGGTAAAACTCCTGCCTTCCAAGCAGGTCTCGTCGGTTCGATTCCGTCCGCCCGCACCAG
>JBMTAG010000140.1:0-8147 GCA_049428505.1 Opitutaceae bacterium
TCAGGGCGCCGCTGCCGGCGTCCTCGGCGGCGGTCAGGCCGGTGCCCGCGAGCAGGTGATCCAGGGCGACGCGGGGCGGAAAGGTTCCGCGCAGCGCGGGGGTGCGGACGGCCGCCAACTCGGCGGGGAAGAGGATTTCCCGGCCCGCCTGCTGTCCGAAACGCTTCAGGGTCCAGGATGCTTCCCCGGCCGGCAGGTCGAAGGGGCGTGCGGCCTCGGGGGCGGCGGGCATGACCCAAGGGATGCCCAGAACGGCCGCAAGGAGGAGAAGACGGAGGAGGCTCCGCCAGCGGCGGAGCCGGAGCGATCCGGGGTGCATGGGGTCGGCAGGGCGGAAAATCCACGGCGGCGTCATACGCTGGGATGCGCGAGGCGGCCGGCTCCGTTAAGCGCCGCCCTGACTTTTTCGCGGGGCCTCAGGGGGTGGCGGCCCGCAGGACGAGCCGGCGGTCCCCGTCCCGGACGCCGCGGATGCGGAAGCCCACCTCCAGCAGGCGCACGAAGCCCTCGACGTTGTCGGAGCGGAACGAGGCGCTGAGCTGCACGCCGGCGAGCGCCGGATCCCCCAGCGCCAGCTGCAGCTCATTCGCCTGGTTGAAGGCCGCGATGACCTCGGCGAGCGGCGCCGCGCTGAATTCCAGGGTGCGGTGCTGCCAGGCGAGCACCCGCTCGATCTCCCCCGCGGTGAGCGTCGCGATGCGGGGCTCCGGGGCCCCGCCGTCGAGCGTCACCACCGCCCGCTGGCCGGCCTCGAGGGTCGGGCCGGCGGCAGGCGGCTCCGGGGCGGCGGGGCTGGTTTCCTCCCCGAGGCGGACGCGGCCGGAAGTCACGAGCACCTCCATCCGCCCCGCTTCCAGGCGCACGTTGAAGGCGGTGCCCAGCGCGCGGATCTCGCGGCCGTGGGCGCGGACGACGAAGGGCCGGCCGGGGTCGCGGACCACGCGGAAGTGCGCCTCGCCGCGGAGCAGCTCGAGCCGGCGCTCCCCGGCCGTGTAGTCGACCTGCAGCGCGGCGCCGTGGTTGAGTTCGGCGAGGGAGCCGTCGGGCAGGACCTGGCGGGTCGCCTGGGCCTCGCGGACCACGACGCGGCCGGATTCCGGCCCCGCGCGGTCCGGCGCCGGCGCGGAGGGCGGGGCGACCACGAACAGGGCCAGCGCGGCGAGGGCGGCGGCCGCCGCGGCGGCGAGGACGGGCCGGAACCAGCGGCGGGTTGGCGCGGGCGGGGCCAGCAGGTCCGGATTGGGTTCCGCGCTGTGCTCGGGCCGCCACTCGGCGAGCGGGGCGAGCCGGGCCCAGTGCGCCCGCATCCGGGCGAGGGCCCGCCCGTGACGGGGGTCCGCCGCCAGCCAGGCGGAAAGTTGGTCCTGCTCGGCCGCCGTCAGCCCCCGTTCGAGGCGGACCACCCACGCCGCGGCCTCGTCGCCCCCCGGGTCCCGGGGATCCGTTGGAACGGAGGGGTTCACGGCGCCGGGGGCGGCTCGAGGCCCTCGAAGTACGCGGCCAGCTTGCGGAGCCCGATGGTGGTCTGCGCCTCGACGGTGTGCTCCGCGATCCCGAGCCGCGCGGCGACCTCCTTCTGCGGCAGGCCGTAGATCCGCCGCAGCGTGATCACCTGCCGGCACCGGGGGGGAAGGGACTGGATGGCGTGGGTCAAGAGTTCGAGCTCCTGGGCCCGGGCGACCGCCTGGACCACATCAGCGCTCTCATCCCAGACGCCCGAGGCCGCCGCTTCCGTTAGGGCGAAGTCCGCTTCGACGCGCTGGTGCCGCAAGCGGGCCAGGGCGAGGTTGCGGGCGGTCGCGAAGAGGAAGGCCCGCGGGGCCCGGATCTCGCCCCGGGCCCGGGCGGCCAGCACCCGCACGAAGGCCTCCTGCACCAGGTCATCCACGTCGTTGGCCCGGGGGAACTGGCTCCGCAGCCACCCGCGCAGGCGAGCCTCGTGCGGCTGCACGTGGGCGGCGAACCAGGCGGCGTGGGGGTCGGCGGGAGTCACGGCGGCCCGGTGGCGTCCCACGCGGTCCGCCGGGTGTCGAGCGCTTTTCCGCCGCCGGCGGCGGAGCACGCGGGGCTAGACTCCCGGCTCGGGGCTTGCCTGACTCCGCGGCGATGCCCCGCCTACCTTCGCCTTGCGCCCCTCCCGCCGTGCGCGCGCCCCGTCGCGGCCCGCGGCGCGTCCGGGGGTGGGCCGTCGGGCTGCTCCTGGCCTTGGCCGCGGCGTCCGCGGGCGAACCGGCCGCCGAGCCGGCGAAGCGGCGCTTCCGGGTGGGGGTGCCGCGGGACAGCGCGCCGCTCTCGTACCTCGACGAGCGGCGGGGGGAGGTGGTCGGGTTCACCGTCGAGTTGCTGCGGGCGGCGGCCGCGGTGGGGGGCTTCGAGGTGGAGCTCGTGCCGGGGTGGTGGAGCGTGAACCGCCCCGCCTTCCAGGCCGGGCAACTCGATGTGCTGTCCCAGGTCGCGCAGTACGAGGCCCCCCTCTACGCCCACCGCCTCTCGGTGGTGCAGGCGTCGCTGCAGGGCGTCCTGTACACGCGGCCGGAGGCCCCGCGGCTGCGGCGGGCCGCGGACCTGCGCGACCAGCGCATCGGCGTGCTGCAGGGCACGGTGGCCGCCACGCACCTCCGGGAAAATCCGCAATGGGGGGTGCGGATCGAGGTGTTCGCCCAGTTGGACGAACTGCTGAACGCCGTGCTGGAGCGACGCTGTGACGGAGCGCTGTTCACGAGCAACATCAGCCGCAAGATCGAGGCGCGGGCGGGACTCCGGAAGCAGTTCATCGAGGACATCCGGTATTACTTCTGCTTCGCGTTCCAGCCGCAGGACGCCGCCGGCCTGATGCAGATGAACGAGGCGCTCGCCGAGCTGCGCCAGAACGGCACCTACGATCGGCTCTTCCACGCATGGGTCGGGCCGGTGGAGCCGCGGCGGTTGAACTGGTTCGAGCTGCGGCCCTACGTCCTCGCCGCCCTCCCCCTCCTCCTCCTCTTGGTGATGCTCGCGCTGCGGCAGCACGTGCAACGCCGGCTCATCGCCCAGCGGATGGCGGTCGCGCGGGACCTCCACGACGAGCTGGGCAACCGGCTGAACGAGATGCAGCTGCTGACGGAGCTCGCGGTGCTCAAGCCGGCGGCGGCCGGGGCGGACGTGCTCGGGCGGGTCCGGGCGCGGCTCATCGAGGCCAGCCTGTCCCTCAACCAGCTGCTCTGGGAGTTGCGGCCGGCGTCCGAGTCCTGGGGCTCCGCGGTGGCCGGACTGGAGCGTATCGCGCGGCGCTACCTCGAGGCGGCGGGCATCGCGGGCGAGTTCGTCAACCGCGTCAGCCCCGCGCTCGCCGGCAAGGCGGCGCCGCCGGCGATCCGGCGCGCGGTGATGATGGCCCAGCGCGAGCTGCTGCGGAACGCCGTCAACCACGGCAAGCCGGGCCGGATCGACGTGACGGTCGAGGTATCCCCCGAGCGGGTGGAGGTGGTCATCGCCGACTCCGGCCCGGGCGTGGACCCCGCCCGGGCCCTGGGGGAGAAGCGGGGGCTCTACCACCTGCGGCAGCGGGTGCTGGAGCTGGGGGGGACCCTGGAATTGGCGCGGAGCCCCGCCGGCTTCACCGCCCGCGCCGAGTTTCCGGCCGGGCGGTGAGGGCGGGCGCGGCTCAAAACCGGCCGTTCAGACCCACGTTGATCGTCACGAAGTTGTAGTTGATCGTGGAGGGCTGGTTGCGGAAGCCGCGGTAGATCTCCTGGTAGGCGTTGAGGAGGTTTGAGACGTCGAGCGTGAGCTGGGCGGAGGGGCGCAGCTGGTAGGCGAGGCCGACGTTGAGGGTGTCGAACGAGGCGCGCCAGCGGTTGCGGCCGACCGTGGCGGCCGAGTACTCGACGATGTAGTCGCTGGTCCAGTTGTAGAGCAGGCGCGTGCTGAACTTCTTGTAGCGCCAGGAGAGCATCGCGTTGGCGGCCTTCGGGATGAAGCCGACGACCTGGCCTCCGCTGACGTTCGCGGTGCCGCCGAAGTCCCCGTGGGTCTGGATCATCGTGTAGTTCACGGAGCCGCTCAGGCCCTTGAGGAGGCCGGGCAGGGAGGTGAACTGCTGCTGGTAGCTGAATTCCCAGCCCTGCACGTAGGCCGTGCCGGCATTCGCGGAGGTGAACAGGTTGAACCCGGCGTACTCGCCGTTGAAACCGTTGTCCGTCCCGGTGGCCACGGTGCCGATGTTGATGTTGCGGACGATGAAGTCGGCGATCGTCTTGTGGAAGAAGCCGACCGAGAAGTTGCCGACCGGCTCGAAGTAGTAGTCCAGCGAGGCGTCCCAGTTGCGGGCGTTCTGCGGGAGCAGGGCGGCGTTGTTGATCGTGAGGGTGCTGGCGTTCTCGTTCACCGATTCGCTCGGCAGCAGCTCGCCGTAGCCGGGCCGGCCGAAGCTGGTGGACCACGCGAGGCGGGCCTTCAGGTTGGGCGTGAGGTCGTGGGTGAAGTGGATGCTGGGGAACGCCTTGGTGTAGTCGCCCGAGATCGTGCGCTTGGTGTTGGCGTAGTCGCGGGTGACGGCGCCGAGCGGATCGGCCTGCTGCTGGGCGCTGGTGCTGGCGACGCGGGCGCGGACCCAGCCGCGGCCGACGTCCTCGGTGTTTTCCACGCGGACGCCGCCGAGGAAACTGGTGCGACCGAGGAGGCCCTCGCGCCCGAGCTTGCCCTGGGCCATGAAGTAGCCGGCGGTGACGGTCTCGGTGATGTCGCGGGCGCCGGTGTAGCCCTGCTGGAGGCGGTAGTACTGATCCTCGCGCCAGAGCGTCGGGTCGACGGGGCGGCGTTCGTTGATGAACATCGAGCTCGTCCACTGCGGCATCATCCGGCCGGTCTTCACCTGGTCGAAGGTCACGAGGCCCGGGTCGGGGGCGAGGGGGCCGGTGCCGACGTAGTTGTAGCGGCGGCTGTTGCTGAGGGTCTGGGCGAGGGTCTCGCGCCACTGGCCGCCGACCTTCAGGGCGAGGGGGACGGCGGTGGGCAGCTTGTACAGGGCGTTGAAGCGGAGGTCGCGGACGCGCTGGTCGTTCTGGCCGTCGCTGCACTGCAGGGCGCCGGTCGGGCGGTAGTTCGAGGGGTCGGTGAAATCCAGGCCCCCGTTGGGGAGGAACTTCGGGTGGAGCTCGGACTGGGTGCGGTCGAGGATCCAGCCGGTGCCGGCGAGGCGCATCGTCAGTTCGCCGCCTTGGCCGTTGCCGTTGTTCAGGTTGTTGCGCGCGTAGGTGGCGGCGTAGTCGAGCTGGAGGGGCCCGAAGTCCTGCTCCGCGGTGAAGTCGAGGCGGCGCTGGCGGGTGTCATAATTGTTCGGCCCGCGGTTCTGCATGTCGATCAGCGACTGGGCGACCGGGCGGATCACGGTGATCTTGTCCGTCCATCCGGGGACCACGCTGGTGGTGGCGTTCGGGACGGTGTTCTGGTTCTGGCTGCTGTAGGCGCGCGTGATGTACCGGCGGCGGAAGTGCTCGTAATTGTCGTTCGCCGTGGCGTTCAGCGAGACGCGGGTGCTGGCGGAGACGCGGTAGTCGGTCTTGATGCTGAGGCTGACCTGCTTGCGGTTGTTGTAGTTGTCGAAGGTCTGGTAGCTCCAGACGTAGGCCGGCTGCGTGGTGGTGTTCTGGTAATCGCGGTCCGTCTGGAAGAAGCCGACGGCGTTCTCGGAATAGAAGGCGTTGACGCTCACGCCGAGGTTGCGGCTGCCGCCGAACACGTCGAAGAGCTCCTGGTAGCTGAAGTTCAGCATCGGGTGGGCCGGGTGGTCCTCGCGCTGGGGGATCTGCTCGAAGCCGAGGAAGGTCGGCGCGATGCGGGCCGAGAGGCTGTAGGTGAGGCGGCGGCGCTCCTTCATGTTGAGGGAGGAGCGGGTCTTCAGGTTCACCGTGCCGCCGAGGGAGTCGGCGTTGCGGTCGGGCCGGTGGCCCTTGGTCAGCTCCAGCTGGTCGAAGAGCGCGCCGGAGATGCTCTGCATCTCGAAGGCGCGGCTGGTGCCGAGCGGGGTGACGAGGCCGCCGTCGATGGTCACGGTGTTCAGGCCGGCCGGCATGCCGCGGATGTTGAAGTTGTAAGCCAGCCCCTCGTCGGTGGGCGAGCCGGCGACGCCGGGCAGGCGCATCAGCACCTCGCCCGCGCTCATGTTCGGCAGGTTGCCGAAGGAGTCCATCGCCACGACGTTCATCGTGTTGGGCGCGTTGCGCTGGGCCGTGATGGCCGCCGCGCCGCCCTCGCGTTCCCCGGTGACCTTGAAGGCGTCCATCTTGTAGATGCCGGTGGTCAGATCGAAGTCGCGGACCACGCGCTGGCCGGCGGTGGCGGTCACCGGCGCGCGGACGGTGTCGAGGCCGATGTAGCTGACGACCAGCTCGTGGTTGCCGGCCGGGACTCCAGTGAGGCTGTAGCGGCCGGTCTCGTCGACCAGCGTGCTCAGCTGAAGGGCCGGGATTTCCACCCGGGCGCCCTGCAGCAGGTTGCGGGTGGCGGCGTTGCTCACCGTGCCGGTGAGCGTGGCCGTGCCGGCATCGGCGGCGCGGCCGGGCGCGCCGCCGGCGCAGAGGACAAGGGCGAGGAGGAACGGGCGCGCCAGCGCCCGGCATGCGGCAAAGCCGCGGACTCGGAGGGAGTTCATGGGGTTGGGAAGGGGGAGAACGGGGTCGGCGGGGTCGCCGGCGCCTTCGGGTAACGTCTGGGTTCTATGGAAATCGGCGTCATTTTGTCCAAGCGGAAGTTTCCCTAGTCCTCGGGGCGGCTTCCGGGGGCGGGGCCTGCGGCCGTGCGGCGGGGCTTGTGGTCGCCACCTTCGCCCGCAAGCTGAAGTCTTCCCCATGCACCGCCGTTCCTTCCTGCATCGCTCCGCCGCCGGCGCCCTCGCCGCCTCCCTGCCAGTCCGCGCCGGCGCTCCCGCCCCGCGCCTGCGCACCGCCCTCGTCGGCTGCGGCTGGTGGGGGGGCAACATCCTCGGCGAGGCGGTCGCCAGCGGCCAATGCGAGGTGGTCGGACTCTGCGACGTCGACACCCGCCAACTCGCGGCCACCCGCACGAAGCTCGCCGCGACCACCGCGGACCGCCCGCGCGAGTACAAGGATTACCGCGAGCTGCTCGCCCGCGAGAAGCCCGAGATCGTCATCGTCGCCACCCCGGACCACTGGCACGCCCTGCCCACCATCGCCGCGGTCAAGGCCGGGGCCCACGTCTACGTCGAGAAGCCGATCGGCCACACGATCGCCGAGGGGCGGGCGATGCTGAACGCCGCCCGCGCCGCCGGCCGGGTCGTCCAGGTGGGCACGCACCGGCGCGCCTCCCCGCACACGATCGCGGCCCGCGACTTCATCCGCTCGGGCAAGGTCGGGAAGATCGGGATGGTCCGCTGCTTCGTGAACAATGCCGGCTCCGGCCCCGAGAAGCCCGCGGCCACCCAGCCGGTTCCGCCGGAGCTCGACTGGGACGCCTGGTGCGGCCCCGCGCCGCTGCGCCCGTACTCCCCCTCGATTCATCCCCGCGGCTTCCGCCAATACCTCGATTACGCGAACGGAACCCTGGGTGACTGGGGCATCCACTGGTTTGACCAGCTGATTTGGATCACCGGCCTGCGCTGGCCCAAGAAGGTCTTCGGCACCGGCGGCCGACCGATCAAGGGCCCGCCCGTCCTCACCGCCACCGAGCAGACCAGCGACGCGCCCGACCACCAGGTCGTCACCTACGAGTTCGAGGGGCTCACCGTCACCTGGGAGTCGCGCCTCTTCGCCGGCCACAACGTGGAGAAGGGCGAGAACGCCGGCTGCCACTTCTACGGGACCAACGGGATCTTCCACCTCGGCTGGCGCGGCGGCTGGACCTTCTACCCGGCCAAGGCGGGAGAGCCGGTGCTGCACGAGGACGCCAAGCTGAACGCCCCCGACGGCCAGAACATCCGCGAGCTGTGGGCGGACTTCCTGGACGCCATCCGCACCGGCCGCCGGCCGATCTCCGACTTGGAAGAGGGCCACCTCGCGACCAACTGCTCCCTCCTCGGCGTGATCGCGATGCGGCTCGGCCGCAGCTTGGTCTGGGACGGCGAGCAGGAGCGGTTCGTCAACGATCCGGAGGCCAACCGCCTGCTCAAGCGGGCCTACCGCGCGGGCTGGGAATTTCCGAGCTGAGGTGGG
>JBMTAG010000141.1:0-8070 GCA_049428505.1 Opitutaceae bacterium
GCGCTCTCCCCGGTCCTCGGCGCCAATCAGTTCCGGGTGGTTCTGACGTGGGGAGCGACGCCAGTGGATCTCGATGCGCACTTGACCGGTCCGAACGCGACTTCCGGCCGGTTCCACGCCTATTGGGAAAACCGAGAGCCGGCTGGATCGGGAGCGAAGCTCGATCTGGACGACGTCGATTCGTTCGGCCCGGAAACGGTCACCCTCTCGACCTTGCGGCCGGGCGTGTACCGCTACTCGGTGCACGACTATTCGAACCTGGGTTCCGCCCAGAGCACGGCGCTGAGCTCCTCGGGCGCCCAGGTCGTGGTCTTCCGCGGCAGCGCGGAGGTGGCCCGTTTCACCGCGCCTTCCGGCCGTACCGGCGACCTCTGGACGGTCTTCGAGCTCGACGGGACCTCCCTCGTGATCACCCCCCGCAACGAGTTCTCCACGATCTCCGATCCGGCTCGCGTCGCCGCGCCGCCGCTCGAGGGCGAGGTCCTTCCGGCGACGGATACCGAGGTCCTGCGGCTCAGCCGCAAGCCGAAGCGCTGACCGTTCCGGCCGGGTCCGCCGTGGCCTCTCCCGGGCCCGGCGGACCGCCGGCCGCCGGCCTGGCCTTTACACTCCCTTAACAATTCCCCGGGCGCGCGCCCACAAAGGGCAAACACGCGCGCGGCACCCTGCGGGGATGATTCACCCCCACGGCGATGCCCCCGCCTCCGCCTCCACGGTGCCGGTCGGTTCGGGCGCACCCCCGCTTGAACTGGTGTGCCGTGCCCGCGCCGGTGATGCCTCCGCGCAGACGGAACTGGTTGCGCGCTATTCCCGCCGCCTCGCCGGCTACCTCCGCAGCCTCTGCCGGCGTGAGGAGGCGGTGGAGGACCTCACCCAGCTCACCTTCATCAAGATGTTCCGCCGCCTGCGCTGGCTGCGCGACCCCGCGGTCTTCGAACCCTGGCTCTTCCGCATCGCCCGCAACACGGCCTATGACGCCGGCCGCCGCCGCGCCTGCCGGCCCGCCACGGTCGCCCTCGACGCTGAGGCGTTGCGCATCCCGGATCCCGGACACGAGGAGGCCACGCGCGAGATCCTCGGCGCGCTGGAAACGGCTCTGGCCCAGCTGAAGCCGATCGATCGCCAGCTGGTCCGATTGATCGTCACGGGCGAAAGCTATGCGGAGGCGGCGCGCCGCTTCGGCCTCACCGTCGCCTCCGTCAAGGTCCGCCTCCATCGCGTCCGTCCCTTCCTGCGCAGCACCGTCGGGGAACTCACCGCCACCCGGTCATCAGACACCGCCGGTTGGCGCTCTTCCTCCCGGCCGGTCCGTTGGGCTGCCTGAGCCGACGGCGCGGGGTCGCCGCCGCCGGATTAACGGGCCGGTTCGGGTGCGCCAGGCGCCCGCGCGAGGGCGTCGATGCGGAAAAGCTCCCGGGCGCCCTTGCCCTTGAGGGTCACCGAGCCGAGCGGCCGGCCCCGGCAGTGCGGCGCGACGCGGGCCCACGTCGTGGCGTCGACGCACACGCTGCCCGGTGCCGCCGCCTGCTCCATTCGCGAGGCGGTGTTCACGGTGTCTCCCCAGAGGTCGAACTGGTACTTGTGCCGGCCTACGATGCCGGCGCTCACGGGACCCGCGTGGACCCCGACCCGGAGGTGCCAGCCCTGGCCGGTGCGCGCGGCGAATCCGATCATCTCCAGCCCGCAGGCGACCGCGGCCAGGGCCGGATCCCCGCCGGAGGCTCCGATCAGGCCGGCCGTCGCCATGAAGGAGTCACCGATGGTCTTGATCTTCTCCAGCCCGTGGCGGAGGGAGATTTCCTCGAAACCCTCGACCAGGGCCTGCAGCTCCGCGTGCACCTCCGCCGGGGAACGGCCCGCGCACCATTCGGTGAAGCCGGCAAGGTCCGTGAACAACACCGCCACGTCCGCCAGCGCCCGCGGCTTCACCCGCTCGGTCGCCGCCAGCTCGAGCACCACGTCCCGCGGCAGGATCACGTGCAGCAGCTCCTCCGCCCGGCGCTGCGCCGCCTCGATTCGCCGCAGGTGCTCCGCCTCGCGGTCGCGGAGCTGCTTGCGTTCGAGCGAGGCGTGGATGCGCGCCCGCAGCAGGACGACGTTGAAGGGCTTGGGCAGGTAGTCCTCCGCCCCAAGCTCGATGCAGCGCGCCACCCGGCTGATTTCCCGCGACGCGGACAGCACGATCGCCGGGATGCGCCGGAGCGCCGGATCCGTCCGCAGGATTTCCAGCGTCTGCTGGCCGTCGAGGACGGGCATCTGGATGTCCAGCAGGATCAGGTCAAAGGGGGACTGCCGCAGGAGCGCCAATGCCTCCTGGCCCTGGGTGGCGCAGGCGACCGTGTGGCCCAGACGTCGGACGTGGCGTTCGAGGAGCAACCGGTTGCCCTCATCATCATCCACCACGAGGACGCGCGCCGGAGGCCCGGAGGCTTCGCCGTCCCCCGCGGTTGCCGCGGGATCCGCCGGCTCCGCGGCCTCGTCCTCCACCGCCAGCGTTCCGCCTCCGGAGTGCACCGCTGGCGCCACCAGGGGATCGAGCAGGCGCTGGAAAGCCGCGGCGGCGGTGGCGATCCGGGCGAGGTCCTGCGCGCCGGCGGGATCCCCCCCGGGCACGATTTCACGCAACGCCTGGGCCTGCCGCTGCAGTTCCGCGAGGAGCCCGGTCCATTCCCGAGGTACGATGAGGGCAGGCGGCGGTTCCGCGGCCGGCGCGGTGGGCACGACCAGGGCGTCAACGCCGTCCTGCAGGGCGGTGCCGATCGTCAGGATCCGCTCCAGCCCCCGGTGCCAATCGCCGACCTCCCCGCCGGGGTGATCTTCGAGCAGCATCGCGGCGTACCCGAGGATGTGGTTGAGGGGCGTCCGCAGCTCGTGCTTCAGCTTGGGTCGCATCAGGGAGTTCGGTCGGGGGAGAAAGCCAGGGACGGCCGCGGCGGCGGGGCCAGCGGAGCGGGGGCGGGCGGGCGGGCGTGATTCACGGCGTGGTCCGGACGTCCCCCGGACCGTGCACCCGCCGCCCGTCCACCCAGGTCTCGAGCACCCGCGTCGTCCGCAGGTCGTCCTCCGGGCACTCCAGCAGGTCGCGGTCCACCAGGATGAAATCCGCCCGCTTGCCCGGTTCGAGGGAGCCGATCTCGGCCTCCCACCGCAGGAGGTGGGCGTTGTGGCGGGTGTAGAACTCAATCGCCTGCCGCCGGGTGAGGGCCTCCTCGGGGTGCAGCTGGCCCTCGTGCCACCGCGCGCGCCGCGTCACGGTCGTCCACATTGCGAGGAACGGATTGTAGGGGTTGATCGCCCGCAGGTCCCCGATTTTCAGCATGTGGTCGGAGCCGCCGCCGGCCACCCCGCCCGCCTCGAAGATGGAGCGCAGCGGCTGGAAGTACCGCAGCCGGTCGTAGCCGAATTGCCCCACGAGCGTCCGGGTATCGAGGTACAGCCAGATGGGCTGGATATCCAGCACCACGCCCAGCCGCGCCGCCTCGCGCACGCCCTCGCGCGTCATGAAATTCGAGTGGGTGATGCCCATCCGCAGCGGCCGGAGCGGGATCTCGCGGTCGACCGCCGCGTAGGCCTCGAGCAGGGTCGTTCCCGCCGCGTCGCCGACCGCGTGCGCCGTGAACTGCATCCCGTGCCCGGCCACCCGGCGCACCATCTCGCGCAGGCGGTCCGGCGGGACGTTGAGCACCCCGCGGTACGTGTCGTCGCGGATGCCATAGGCCTCGTTGCGGCCCCACGGCTGCAGCATGTACGCGCTCCCGGTCAGCATGCCGCCATCCAGCCAGATCTTGGTCCCGAGCAGGCGCAGCCACGGGTGTTCCCCGCGCAACGGGCTCGCCGCGATCTGGTCGATCGCGGTCAGGATCGAGGCCATCGGGCCAACGGTGGGGAAGGTTTGCGACAGCGCCACGCGCACGGTCAGGCCGTTGCGGTCCCGGAGGGCCTCGTAATCGCGGATGGAGGACGGCGACGCGCCGCGGTCGGCCACGGTGGTGAAGCCGATCCGGTTGTAGTCGCGGAACAGCGCCTGCAGCCGCGCCTGCTGCTCCGCGCGCGGGATGGCCCGGCCCGCCGGAGTCTTGATGTACCGGCCCAGCCCCCGGGTCAGGCCCGTGGGTTCGCCCGCGGCGTCCAATTCCAGGTGGCCCGGCCCGCCGTCGGTCACCTTGAAGTCCCGCGTGAAGCCGCACCGCGCCAGGGCGAGCGAGTTCAGCATGTTGTCCGGCCCGGTGCGGAAGTTCACCGGATGGCGCGGCGCCGCCGCGTCGAGCTCCGCCCGCGTCGGGTAACGCGACTCGCGCAGGCGGGTGATGAACACCTGCGAGGTCTGGATCCACTCGCCCGCCGGCACGACCTGCGCCCGCGCCCGGAGGTACGCGAGGACGTCCGCGATGGTCTCCATGTCCGGCACCTCGTGGTCGGCCTCGAACACCGCCGCCGCCGGCGCGTGGACGTGCGAATCGATCAGCCCCGGCAGCAGCATCCGGCCACCCAACTCGTGCACCGTGGTGCGCCCGGGCGCCGCCAAGGCGCGGATCTGGCCCGTGGAGCCGAGGGCCGTGATCCGGCCGCCGCGGATCGCGAGGGCCTCGTGGATCGTGAAGCCGGCGTCCACCGCGAGGATCTTCCCGCCCACGAAGACGGCCTCCGGGGGCGCCTCCGCGCCGGAGGCGAGGAGGGCGGGGCAGAGCAGCAGGCCGAGGCGGGCGAGGGCGCGGGCGGGGGGGATCATCGGGGGGCGGGGCAATGGTTCAGAAGCCGGCGGCCTGCCCGTCCTTGCGGCTCTCGCTGGCCCCCAGGAACACGCGGTTCGCGGCGTCCCAGCCGATGGCCTGGTAGCCGCCGAAGCCGCCGAGGTCCGTGCGCAGGTCGTGGCCGCGCCGCTTCAGCTCGGCGCGCGTCGCCCAAGGGATGCCGCTCTCGAGGAAAACATGGCCGCCGGTGGTCATCCGCGGCTCATTGTAGTCGGTCGAACCCTCGTGCTGCCAGCGCGCGGCGTCGCCCGCCTCCTGCAGGTTCATCCCGAAATCGATCAGGTTGACCAAAATCTGGACGTGCCCCTGCGGCTGCATCGCGCCGCCCATCAGCCCGAAGCTCAGCCAGGGCCGCCCGTCCTTGGTCACCATCGCGGGGATGATGGTGTGGAACGGCCGCTTGCCCGGGGCGTAGTCATTGGCGTGGCCCTCGTGCAGGGTGAACATCTCCCCGCGGTTCTGGAACCCGAAGCCGAGGCCCGGCACGACCACGCCCGCCCCCATGCCCCGGTAGTTGCTCTGGATCAGCGACACCAGGTTGCCCTCGGCGTCCGCGGTCGTGAGGTAGATCGTGTCGCCGTCCTGCAGCGCCGGGTTGCCCGCGTCGTAGGTCCGCGCCGCCTTGTCCCGGCGGATCAGCGCGCGCCGCTGGGCCGCGTACTCCTTCGAGAGGAGGCCGCGCAGCGGGATGCGGGAGAACGCCGGGTCCGCGTAAAATTTCGCCCGGTCCTCGAAGGCCAGCTTCTTGGCCTCGATCATCACGTGCAGCGCGTCCGGTGAATTGAAGCCCATCGCCTTGAGGTCGTAGCCCTCGAGGATGTTCAGCATCTGCAGCGCGGCGATACCCTGGCCGTTCGGCGGCAGCTCGTGGACGTCGTAGCCGCGGTAATTGACCGAAACGGGATCGACCCAGTCGGAAGTGTGCCCGGCGAGGTCCTCCTTCCGCAGCCAGCCGCCCTGCGCCCGGAAGAAGGCGTCGATGCGGTCCGTGATGGCTCCTTGGTAGAACGCATCCCGCCCGCCCGCGGCGATTGCGGCGAGGGTGTCGGCGAGGTCGGGGTTGCGGAAGACCTCGCCCTTGGCCGGCGCGCGGCCGCCGGGGGCGAAGGTGGCCGCGAAGGCGCCCGGTTCCGGCGACAGCAGCGGCACGCTCCGCGCCCAGCCGTCGGCGATGACCTCGGTCACGGGAAAGCCCTCGCGCGCGTAGCGGATCGCCGGCGCCAGCACGTCCGCCCACGGCAGGCGGCCGAAGCGCCCATGGAGGGCGGCCCAGCCATCGACGCAGCCCGGCACCGAAACCGGGAGCAGGCCCCGCGGCGGGATCGTGGTCCGGCCGAGGCGCTGCAGCTCGGCCATGAGCTGTTCCCGGCTGAGCCCGCGGGGGGAGCGACCGGAGGCGTTCAGGCCGTGCAGGCGTCCGGTCTTCGCCTCGTAGACGATCGCGAACAGGTCCCCGCCGATGCCGCATCCGGTGGGCTCCATCAGCCCGAGGGCGGCGTTGGCGGCGATGGCGGCGTCGACCGCGGACCCTCCCCGGCGGAGGACGTCGAGGCCGACTTGGGTCGCCAGCGGCTGGCTGGTGCAGACCATCCCGTTCCGGGCGATGACCTCGGAGCGGGTGGCGAAGGGGCGTCCGGTGATGCGGTCCACTTGGGCGGGCAGGCGGGGGGAGAGGGCGAGGAGGAGCGCGGCCGCGACGGGGACGCGCAGGGCGGGGGGCATGCGGCGACCGTGCGGGCTCCGCGGGCCGGGGTCAAACCGCGGCGCGCGGCGGAAAGCCTTTGCGGTCCCGCGGGCCCTGTGCCTCCGTGCGGGCGACGATGCCCAACGCCCTCGCCGCCGAAAAATCCCCCTACCTCCTCCAGCACGCCGACCAGCCGGTCGAGTGGCTGCCGTGGGGCGAGGCCGCCTTCGCCCGCGCCCGCGCCGAGGACCGCCCGATCTTCCTCAGCATCGGCTACTCCACCTGCCACTGGTGCCATGTGATGGCGCACGAGTCGTTCGACGATCCGGAGATCGCCGCCCTCCTCAATGCGAACTTCATCCCGGTGAAGGTCGACCGCGAGGAGCGCCCGGACGTCGACAAGGTCTACATGACGTACGTCCAGGCAGTGACGGGGCGTGGGGGCTGGCCGCTGAGCGTGTGGCTCACGCCGGACCTGAAGCCGTTCTACGGCGGGACCTACTTTCCGCCCAAGGACCTGCCGGCCCGGCCGGGTTTCCCGCGCGTGCTCGAGGCCCTCAGCAAGGGCTGGCGGCAGGATCGGGCGAGCATGTTGGCCGAGGGCGATCGGGCGCTCGAGGCCATCCGCGGCCACCTCGCCACGGAGGCGGCCCCGCCCGAGGGGGAGGACAAGCCGCTGTTCGAGCGCGCCGGCACGGCCTTCGACGCAGCCTTCCGCCACGCGGTGGAGACCTTCGATCCCGAGCATGGCGGCTTCGGGGGCGCCCCGAAGTTCCCCCGCCCCGCGCAGCTCGCCTTTTTGCTCCGCGCGGCCGCCCTTCAGGGCCCCGCCAGCGAGGCCGGCGCCGAGGCGCTCCGCCTCGCCACCACCACGCTCCAGGCGATGGCCCGCGGCGGCATCCACGACCATGTCGGCGGCGGCTACCACCGGTACGCGGTCGATGGCGCGTGGTTCGTGCCCCATTTCGAGAAGATGCTCTACGACCAGGCGCAGATCGCCGTGGTCTGCCTCGAGGCCCGCCGCGCCACCGGGGACGAGCGCTACGCGTGGATGGCCCGCGACATCCTCGGCTACGTCGAGCGCGACCTCACCAGTCCGGGCGGGGCCTGCTTCACCGCCGAGGACGCCGATTCCGCGGACGCCGAGGGCCATTTGACGGAGGGCGCGTTCTACCTCTGGGGCGCGGCCCAGCTCCGTCGCCTCCTGGGGCCCGATTACGCGCTGCTGGCGGCACATTTCGGCGTGCAGGACGAGGGCAACGTCCCGGCCGAGCTCGACCCGCAGGGCGAGTTCCGGGGCGGCAACCTCCTCGCCCAGGTCCGTCCCCTCGCCGAGACCGCCACCCAGGTTTCGATGGACCCTGCGGCCGCCAATGACCGCCTCGTCCTGCTCCTCGAGCGATTGCGCGAGGCCCGCCGCGACCGCCCCCGGCCGCATCTGGACGACAAGATCCTCGCCGGCCCCAACGGCCTGATGCTCTCCGCCCTCGCCCTCGCCCACCGCACGCTGGGCGACGGCGGCCGGTATCTCGCGGCCGCCACGCGCATCGCCGAATTCCTCCAGCGGGAAATGCACGACGACGCCACCGCCACGCTCTACCGGGTCTGGCGCGCGCCCGCTCCCGCCGACCCGTG
>JBMTAG010000142.1:0-8007 GCA_049428505.1 Opitutaceae bacterium
AGTTGTTGAAGAAGAAGGTCACGTGCGGGTTCTTCTCCGTCTCCGCACAGCGGAATTGAGCGATGCCGGCACGGCTGACGACCTCGCCCAGGATGTTCCGCAACGGGGGCGGCTTGCCCGAAATGACCTGCACCGGCAGCCCCTTCTCATACTCGGTCATCGTCGCGAAATGGAGGTCGAGCCGGGGACCCCGGTCAAAGGCCGCGAAATCCGGCTGCACGAACGCGCGCGTGATCTCGCGCGGACGGTCGCCGCGGTAATTGTAGAAGACGACCGCGTCACCGTCCCGGATGAAGCCGCGCGGGGCGCCGTCCGCCCCGAGGATCGCCGTCGCCGGCACGAACTCGTCCCCTTTCTGGGTCTCGCTGAGCGGGGATTCGTAGTACGCCTGCACCGCGGCCTCGGCACTGGACGCCGTGACCCGGACGACGCGCCCGGTGAGGAGCTCGTAGGCCTGCTGCACGCGTTCCCAGCGATGGTCGCGGTCCATCGCCCAGAACCGACCGCAGACGGTCGCGATCATGCCGATGCCCAGCTCCCGGCACCGGGCCTCCACCTGTCGGATGTAGCCCAAGCCGCTCATCGGGGGCGTGTCTCGGCCGTCGGTGAACGCGTGGATCAGCACCTGTTCCGGCCGCAGACCGTCGGCCTTGGCCTGACGCAGGATTCCGTAGAGGTGCTCCAGCATGCCGTGCACGCCCGCGTCGCTGACGATTCCCATGAGGTGGAGCCGGGCCGAGGCGCTGTCCCGGACCCGCGCGATCGCTGCGCGCCAGGCGGGGTTACCGGCCAGGAGCCCCTCCTCGAACAGCTTGTTCAGTCGCACCAGCTCCTGGTCGACGATCCGGCCCGCGCCGATGTTCTCGTGGCCGACCTCGCTGTTGCCCATCACCCCGTCCGGGAGGCCGACGTCCCGCCCCGACGCCCGCAGGAGGGCATGCGGGTAGCGCGACCGCAGGAGGTCATCGCACGGTTTGCGGGCGAGGGCCACGGCGTTGGTGGCATCCTGGGCACGATCGGGGTTGCGGCCCCAGCCATCACGGATGACCAGCAGAACGGGAGGACGGGAGGAACTCATAGGGAATGCAGCGGGGACCGTGGCGGGCGGGCGACGGCGGTCAAAGGCAATTCTCCATCGCCGCCTTGCGCCGGGGGGACCACCGCGTTTGCCTCCCCGCCTCCGCCATGTCCAAACGCGCCGTCCTGCTCGTCAACCTCGGTTCCCCCGACTCCACGTCCGTGCCGGACGTCCGCCGCTACCTGCGCGAGTTCCTGGGGGACGAGCGGGTGCTCGACGTCCCGGCGCCGCTGCGCTGGCTGCTGCTCGAGGGCATCATCCTGCGGACGCGGCCGAAGAAGTCCGCGCACGCGTACGAGGAGATCTGGACGCCGGAGGGCTCGCCGCTGATCCTGACCTCGCGGAAGGTGCAGGAAAAGCTGGGGGCGGCGCTCGGGACCGAAGCCCCGGTCTACCTCGCGATGCGCTACGGCCGCCCCGCCATCGGCGACGTCATCGCGCAGATGGCGGCGGACGGGGTGACGGAGGTGCTGCTCTTCCCGCAGTACCCGCATTACGCGATGTCCTCCTGGGAGACGGTCGTGGTGAAAGTCTATGCGGAGGCGGCGCGGCGAGCCCCGGAGATGCGGATCTCATGCGTCCAGCCGTTTTACCAGGACGCGGACTACATCGAGGCACTCCACACCGTCTCGGCCCCTTACCTCGCACAGCCGCACGATTTCGTGCTGTTCAGCTACCACGGCATCCCGGTCCGGCACCTGCGCAAGGGGGATTCGTCCCGGGCACACTGCACCGTGGTGCCGGACTGCTGCGCCACCTGCTCGCCGCTCCACGCCACCTGTTACAAGGCGCAGTGCCTCGCCACCACGCGCGCGCTCGTCGCCCGGGCGAAGCTCGCGCCCGACCGCCACAGCGTCTCGTTCCAATCGCGGCTGGCCGGGGAGCCGTGGCTCTCGCCGTTCACCGACCATGAGCTGGTGCGGCTCCCGAAGGAGGGGCGCAAGCGACTCCTGATCCTCTGCCCCGCGTTCGTCGCGGACTGCCTGGAGACGATCGAGGAGATCAGCGGCGAGGGGAAGGAGACCTTCCTCGAGGCGGGCGGGGAATCCTTCACCCAGATCCCCTGCCTGAACGATCATCCCGCCTACATCGATTTCCTCTCGGGCCGGGTCCGCCGCTGGCTCGCGGACGGCACGGTTTAGTCCCCTCCCGTGGCTCCTCCCTCCGCTTCCGCCACCCCCGGCGCGCTGCTCCTCGCGGCCGACGGCCGCATCCTCGCCGCTGCCGGCGCGGCGGTCCCCTGGTGGCCGGGCAAGGACCTCGCGGGCAGCCCGGTGGCGGCGCTGTTCCGCTTCGAGCTGGAGGCAGACGACCCCTCCTTCCTCGCCGCACAGTGGGAGGCGCTCCAGGCCGCGGCGCTGGCCGGGGCCGTGCGGCTCACGACGCGGGGCGGGGATGGCTCCTGCCGTGAGGTCGAGTGTACCCTTGCCCCCGGGCCCGCCCCCGAAACCTGGCTGGCCTTGCTCCTGCCGGTGGGAGCGCCACCGGATTCCACTCCGCCCGCGAACGACTCCCCGTTGCGGGTGGCAGCGGCGGCCGCGGACCCTTTCGCCGCGGCGACCGAACTGGGTTTCTTCGCGGTGGACCCCCGCCGGGGAGAGGTTCGCCTCTCAGCCGGATGGAAGGCGATGCTGGGCTACGCGGAGGACGAGCTCGCGGACTCCCTGGAGACGTGGCACAGCCTGCTGCATCCTGACGACAGCAGCGCGGCCCCGGAGGCGGCGGCCGGCGCGGCCGGAGCGGGTTCCCGCGCCTCCATTGCCGAGTATCGGCTGCGGCACCGCGACGGCAGTTGGCGGTGGGTCCAGGGCATCACCGTGCGTCAGACAGGGGCAGATGGCATGCTGGAACGGATCGTCGGCCTGCACGTCGACCTCACGGAGCGCAAGGAACTGGAGGAGTCGCTGCTCGCCGCGGAGGAGCGGCTCGGCGCCCTCGCGGGGGCCGAGGAGGTGGCCTTGTTCGACTTCTCCGTCGAAGGGGGGACCGCGTGGGTGTCACGCGGATGGCACCGCATGCTCGGCCGCGATGACCCCGCCGGCACCCTGCCCGAGGGAGCGTTCGCGGCCGACCTGCCCGCCGGGGCGGAGGTGGATGGTCCCGCCGCTTGGCTCGACACCCTGCCGGGCCCGACCCCCGGATTCCTGGTGGCCGGGGAACTGCGCTCCGCCAGCGGCACCCAGGTGCCGGTCTGGCTCGGGGGCACGCGCCGGCGGCACCGCCGCGGGGGCCTGCGGCGAGCCACCGGATTCGTGATGCCACGCGCGGAGGGGCCTCCCGCCGCTGCCTCGTGGTCTGAGGGGGCGATCGAGGCCGTCAGCGAGGGCGTGCTGGTCCTGGATCCGCGGGAGCGGGTGGAGCGTGCCAATCGCCGCGCCGCCCAGTTGCTGGGCGCGACGCCGGAGGCCCTGATCGGCCGGCCCGCCGCCGACGTTTTCCCGCTCGTGCGCCGTCACGATGGCGGGCGGGTTCCGGCCCCCTTCGCCCCTTTCCTGCTGGGCGATCGCCCCCCCCGCTCGTCGCAACGGATGCCCTTCAGCGGCGCGACGCCGAGCCATTGCCGATCGTCTGGCGCGCGGAGCCCCGCCGCACTGAGGCAGGGCGTGTCAACGGCCTGATCCTCGTCTTCCGCAATCCCGACGAGATGCGCCTCACTCCCGAGGAACTGGTCCGGGCGAACCGCTTTGAGGCCCTCGGCCTCCTCGCCGGCGGCATCGCGCACGACTTCAACAATCTTCTGACCACCATCCTGGGGGCCGTCTCCCTCGCCAAGGACCAGCGGGACCCATCCGCGCTGGCGGACGCGGAGCGCGCCTGCCTGGTCGCCAAGGGTCTCACCCGGCAACTGCTCACGACCGCGAAGGGAGGGGCGGGGGAAAAGACCACCTTCGTGGCGCGCGATCTCCTCGCGGACGCGGTGCGAATCGCCGCCGCGGCCTCGCCCGCGACCGTCACGGTAGAGGTGGCCGAGGGCACGCCGGACCTGCACGGGGAGCGGCCGCGCCTGCTCCAAGTGTTCCAGAACCTGGTGGTGAACGCGCTGCAGGCGATGCCGCCCGCTCCACACCGGCCGCAGGTGCAGCTGCGGGGCGCCAAGGTCACCTTGGCCGAGGGCCAGATCGACGGCTTGCCGTCCGGCGAGTGGGTCGAGCTGGAGGTGCGCGACAATGGCGCCGGCATTCCCCCGCACGTGGCAGCGCGGATCTTCGACGCGTTCTTTACCACCAAGAAGCACGGCACCGGGCTCGGGCTCGCCACCGTCCTTTCCATCGTCCGGCAGCACGGCGGACAGGTCGCCCTCGCGACGGAACCCGGGGTCGGCTCCGCCTTCACCGTCTACCTGCCGCCCGCGCCGGCCCCGGCGCCCGCCCCGGTGCGACCCGCCCCGACCTACCGCTTCGGCACGGGCCGGATTCTGCTGCTCGACGACGATCCGGCGGTCGCTGCGCTCACCGTCTCGATGCTGCAGAGCCTCGACTACAAGGTGGACCACGCGCGGACCGGCGAGGAGGCACTGACCCTCTATCAGCGCTACCTCAGCCTCGGGCGCCCGCACGATGCCGCCATTCTGGACGTCACGATCGTGGGCGGGATGGGCGGCGAGGAGTGCCTGGAACAGCTGCGGCGGATTGACCCGGACGTGCGCGCGATCATCGCGAGCGGCTACGATGACGACGACCTGGCACGGAGGTTCCTCGATGCGGGGGCCTGCGGTTATCTGGCCAAGCCTTACCGGACGGTGGAACTGGGCAAGATGCTGCGTTCCGTCCTTGGTCAGTGACCGTTCAGCCACGCCACGTGAAGGCGTGACACAGGGCCACGCCGGCCGCGTCGGCCTCGTCGAAGGCCAGTGCGCGCCCGTGGCCGAGCATGGCCATCACCGTCCGCGCCATCTGCTCCTTGCTCGCGCGTCCGGCGCCCACGACCGCCTGCTTCACCCGTAGCGGCGCATACTCAAATACCGGCAAATCCCGGATGGCGGCCGCCGCGATCGCGGCGCCCCGGGCCGCGCCAAGGATCTGCGCGGTCTGAAAGTTCTGCACGTAGATCGTCTGCTCGAGCGCGACGTGCCGCACCCCGGCACCCTCGAGAAACTCGCTTACGTGCCGGTGGATCTCGCCCAAGGCGAAGGCGAGCGGCTGGCGCGCGGGGACCGTCACGGTGCGGCAGCGCAGCAGGAGCGGCGGGCGCCCGGAAGCCAGCTCCAGCAGCGCGAGTCCGGTTCCGCGCAGCGAGGGATCGATGCCGAGGATCCGACCGGTGAACGGCAGCCGTGGCGGCACGACGGCGCCCAAGGTCGCCTTCCCGGCTAGGATGGCCGCCGGCCCCCGCGGGGCCGGCAACGGGCGGCCCGCGAGCTTGGCGGCCCAAAGTTGGCGGGGGTTCATCCGGGGCATCGGGCGGCGCGGGGCGGCAGGAAAGAAACCTCAGGCCAGGAGCCGGGCGGCGGCGAGCACGCTGAGCGCGAGGGCGACATTCTCAAAGGCGCGCTGATCGATTCGCGCGACGACGGCCCGCCCGCCCCACGCCCCCGCCAGCACCGCGGGCGCCAGGAGCAGGTTCAGTCGGAGGCTCTCCGGGGTGATCAGCCCGAGCCCGCCCATGAACGGCAGTTTGAACAGGTTAAGCACAAGGAAGAAGACGGCGGCCGTGCCCACGAAGTCGAGTTTCGGCAGCCTCATCGCCAGGAAATAGATGGCCATCAGGGGCCCGGCGGCATTGGCCACCAGCGTCGTGATGCCCGCCAGGATCCCGACCGCCGGGGCAAACCAGGCTCCGAAGCTGGTTTCCGCCCTGCCGTTGCGTCGCCGGCTGAGATGCAGCAAGACCATCCCCAGCACGATGCCGCCCACGAGCCGCCGCGCCTGGAGGTCAGTCAGGCGCTCGAGCAGGAAGTATCCCGCCAGCACCCCCAGGGCGGTCCAAGGGAAAAGGCGGCCTAGGTGCCCCCAGTCCGCGTGCCGGCGGTAGAGCGCCGCGCCGACGACATCCCCCAGGCAGAGCAGGGGCAACAGCGCGCCGGACGCCGACTTTGCCGGGAGGATCTGCGTGAACAGCACCGCGGCGAGGAGGCCGAGCCCCCCGATGCCGGCCTTCGCCACCCCCACGATCAGGGCGGCCGCAACCGCGATGAGCCACTCCCCGGCCTCGAGGTTCACCCGGTGCCCTCCCCCGCGGTGAACCCACCGGCGCAGACGCGCAGCACCTGCCAGGGCACGCCGTCTCCTCCCGTGCCGACTCCAGGCAACTGCGTGCCCGTGGCGATTACCTGCCCCTCCTCCGGGAGCGCGGACCAGAATCGGGCGCGGCGGCCGGGATCCAGTTCCCCCAGCACGTCGTCCGCCAGGATGATGGGGGCAACCCCACTCCGCTCCCGGAACCAGGCCGCCTGTGCCAACCGCAGCGCGAGCACCGACGAACGCTGCTGGCCCTCGGAGGCGAAATCGCGCGCCACGCCGCCGCCGATCCGCACTTCCACGTCGTCCCGGTGCGGCCCCGTCAGGGTGGCGCGGAAGGCCAAATCGCGCGCCCGTCCCTCCGCCAGACGTCTCCGCCAGCCCGCGGGATCGGTCTCCGCCCAATCAGGCCGGTAGATGAGCTCGGCCGTCTCCCCTCCGGCCCCCAGCTGCGCATAAGCCATCCCGAAGGGCACGGCCAGGGCCGCCACCCCGGCGACGCGCCGGCGCACCAGATCCGCCGCGGCAGGGGCCAGCGCCGCCTCAAAGGCCTCCAGCTCCGCCGCGGCGGCGCGACCGGACTTGAGCAGGGCGTTACGGGAGGCGACGGCGCGGACAAATCCCTGCAGGGCGGCGAGGTAGCCGCCATCCATCGAGGCCAGGGTGAGGTCCAGCCAGCGCCGCCGCAGGGTCGGGGCGCCCCGCAGCAGCTGCAGATCCTGGGCGGAGAACACCACGGTGGGAAAGCGCCCCAGATAGTCCGCCAGCCGCGTGATCCGCTCCCCGTCGCACTGGAGCTCGCGGCCCTCGGGACGGAGGATGATCCGCACCCGCGTCGCCCCCTGCCGCTCGTGTTCCAGCCCGAAGGCAAGGCTGGCGGCGGCCTGACCGCGGGACACCAGCAGCCGGGCGTCGCTCGTTCGGAAGGACCGGAGGGCGGTCAGGAAGCCCACCGCTTCGAGCAGGTTGGTCTTCCCCTGCGCGTTGGGCCCGAGCAGGAAGGTCTGCCGTCCCGTGAAGTCCACCGAGGCCTCCGCGATGTTGCGAAAGTGCCGGAGGCTGATTTGGCGCAGGCGCATCGCGGGCGGCATAGCCGAGCGGAGCCGGGGGCGGCAAGCCGCGCCTCCGAAAATGAAGCCTTTTCCCGGAATCGGTTCCCCTCCAGCCTCCGCGCCGTGATCCCGTTTGCCACCTCCCTGGCCACCACCCTGCGCACGTTCGAAGCCCTGGCGACCCTCGGGCCCATCGTCGAGCGCGCCGGAGACCTGATCCTCGAGACGCTGCGCGGCGGCGGCAAGCTGCTCATCGCGGGCAACGGCGGCAGCGCGGCGGAGGCGGGCCACTTCGCAACGGAACTCACCGGGCGGTACCAGCGCAACCGGCGGGCGCTCCCGGCCCTTGCGCTCTCCGCGGACGGCTCCCTGCTCACGTGCGTCGGGAACGATTTCGGCTTCGACCAGGTGTTCGCGCGGCAGGTGGCCGGCCTCGGCCGCCCGGGCGACCTGCTGATCGTGCTCAGCTCCAGCGGCAACTCCGCGAACCTGCTCGCGGCCCTGGCGGAGGCGCGGCGCGGGGGCCTGCGGAGCCTCGCCCTCCTCGGCCGCGGCGGCGGCC
This sequence comes from Opitutaceae bacterium, assembly GCA_049428505.1. GTDB lineage: Bacteria > Verrucomicrobiota > Verrucomicrobiia > Opitutales > Opitutaceae > ER46. Next base: position 7,870 of record JBMTAG010000142.1, read on the forward strand.
GCGCCCGCGGCATCGCGGATTGCGAGCTGATCGTCCCGGGCGAGAGCGGCGCCGCCGCCCAGGAGGCCCACCTCTTCCTGATCCATCATTTCTGCGAGCGGATCGACACCGCTTTCCCGGAGTGAGGCGCGGCGCGGG
>JBMTAG010000143.1:0-7945 GCA_049428505.1 Opitutaceae bacterium
GTCATCAAGGCCCGCCGCCTCAAGGGCCGCAAGCGCCTGACCGTCGTCTGATTGCGGCTGTCCCCGCCGCCTGCGCCGGCGGGCCGACGGCCGCGCCGGCCCATGCGATTCCGCCCCGAGCAGCACCTGCGCCGGCCCGGTGAGATCCGGGCGGTGCGCGAGCACGGCCGGAGATTCGACGGCCGTGCCTTCACGCTGTGGTGGAAGCCGGGTTCCGGCGCGCCCGCCGCGCGGGTGTGTGTCGTCGCGTCGCGCGCCGCGGTCGGTTCGGCCGTCGCCCGCAACCGCGCCAAGCGCCGCCTTCGCGAGGTGTTCCGCCGCCAGCAGCTCGCCGCTCCCCCCGGGTGCGACCTCGTGCTGATCGCGCGCCGCGCCGCCACCACGGCCCCTTGGCCGGAGCTCGAGCGCCAGTTTGCGGACGCCTGCCGCCGGATCGCGCCGGCCCCGGAGGCTGCGCCGTGAGTTTCACGGGTCACCCCGGCCCCGCGAGCCGGCTGCTGCTCCTGCTGATCCGCCTTTACCAGCGGACCCTTTCGCGCCTGCTGCCCGTCGTCTCCCTCGGCACCTGCGCCTGCCGCTTCAGCCCCTCCTGTTCCTGCTACGCCGCCGAGGCCGTGCGCCTGCACGGTGCCCCGCGCGGCGTCCTCCTCGCCCTCCGCCGCCTCCTGCGCTGCACTCCGCTGCATCCGGGCGGCTTTGATCCGGTGCCGCTCCCGCGGCCCCGACCCGCGCCCGCCTGCCGGGCCGTTCCCTCCGCCTAACCTTTCAATGGACAAGAAGAATTTCACGCTGGGCGCGCTGCTGCTGGTCGCCGCCTTCGCCATCCTGTTCCTCAGCCCGCGGCCCACGCCACCCCCGCCGGCGCCCGCCGCCGCCCCCGCGAATGCCGCCGAGGGCGCCCCCGCCGCCCCCGTCGCCCCGGGTGCCGCCCCCGCTGCGCCCGCCCCGCCGTCGCTGATCGCGAACGTCAGCCGCGACGCCGCCGAGGTCCGCCTCGTCACGCTCGAGAACGACCACATCGCCGCCCGTTTCACCACCGCCGGGGGCGCGGTCCGCGATGTCGCCTTCAAGCGCTATGCCGCGGTGCAGGGCAAGCCGGAGCCCTACGTCTTCAACCGGTTGCACGAGGACCCGCTTCTCGCGTTCACCGACTACCCGGGCCTGGGTCGCCAGACCAGCTACGAACTCGTCCGCTCCTCCGCCACCGAGGTGGTGTTCCGGCACGTGCTTGACGGCCGCCTGGAGGTCACCCGCACCTACCGGCTCCTGCGCGACGGCGAGAAGGGTGCCGATCCGTACCGCATCCACCACGAGACCACCTTTCGCAACCTCACCGCCGCCACGGCCCCCCTGGGTAAGGCGGCCCTCAGCGTCGGCACGGCGGGCCTGATCGACGCGGCCGACGTCGGCCAGTACCTCAACATCGTCACCTCCGACGGCGACGAGTCCCAGTTCATCGAGCGCGGGGAGCTGGAGGGCGGCGGCATCGGTTCACTGGTCGGTTCCGGCCGGCCCGCACTCCCGTTGCTGGAGCGGCCCGGCACCGTGGTCTGGGCTGGCGCCAAGAACCAGTTCTTCACGAGCATCTACACCCCGGCGCAGCCCGGGGTTGGCGTGGTCGCGCGCCGCATCGAGCTGCCGCCCTTCCCCGGCTCGCTGGCGCCCACGATCGGGATGGCAGGGGCGGCGAAGTTCGACCTCCCCGTCCTGGCCCCCAATGCCTCCGCCAGCCTTTCCGGCCTGCTCTACGTCGGCCCCCAGGAGTACCGCCGCCTCTCGCGCTTCGCGGCCAACGAGGACCGCGTGCTGCCGTACTCCCAGTTCTTCTTCAACCGCATCTTCCTCAGTGGCTATGTCGCCCCGCTGCTCAACATCCTGCTGAACCTCACCCACGGTTGGGTCGGCAACTGGGGCGTCGCGGTCATCCTGATGACCCTGATCCTCAAGTTCGTCAGCCTGCCCTTCACCCTCGCCGCCTCCCGCTCGGCCAAGAAGATGGCCAAGCTGCAGCCGGAGATGCAGGCCATCCGGGACAAGTACAAGGACAACCCCCAGAAGCAGCAGCAGGCGACGATGGAGCTGTTCAAGGAGCGACGGATCAACCCGATCGGCGGCTGCATCCCGATTTTGATCACGTTTCCGCTCTTCATCGGTTTCTTCGCGATGCTCCAGTGCACCGCCGAGCTCCGCCTCCAGCCGTTCCTCTGGGCCAAGGATCTCGCCGCGCCCGATACCGTCGGCCACCTCTTCGGGCTCACCTTCCTCCCGATCAACATCATGCCGATCCTGATGGGCGCCACGATGGTCGTGCAGATGCGCCTCACGCCGTCCCCGTCGGTCGACAACCTGCAGATGAAGATGATGAAGCTGATGCCGTACATCTTCACGCTGTTCTGCTACAACTTCTCCTGCGCCCTCGCCCTCTATTCCACGGTCAACGGCCTGTTCACGATCGTGCAGCAGGTCGTGGTCAACCGGATGAAGGATCCCGAGGAGGCCTCCGCCGCCCCCGCGCCCGCCGCCGGCGGCCGCCCGGTGAAGAACGTGACGCCGGGCCGCCGCAAGTGATCCCGCGATGGCCGGGCACAACAAGTGGTCGAAGGTCAAGCGGCTGAAGGCGGTCACCGACTCCCGCCGGGGCAAGGTGTTCTCGCGCCTTTCCCGCGACATCACGCTTGCCGCCAAGGCGGGTGGCGGCGATCCCGACGGCAATGCGCGGTTGCGCACGCTGGTGCTGAAGGCCCGCGAGGCCAACATGCCGGCCGACAACGTCGACCGCGCGATCAAGAAGGGCACCGGGGAACTCCCCGGCGTCGTTTACGAGGAGATCACCTATGAGGGCTACGGGCCCGGCGGGGTGGCGTTCGTGGTGAAGGTCACCACCGACAACAAGCAGCGGGCGGCGCAGGACGTGCGGGCGTGCTTCGCGCGCTGGGGCGGCAACCTCGCCGCCAGCGGCGCGGTTGCGTTCCAGTTCCTCCACGCCGGCCAGTTCCTCATCCCGCGCGAGGCCGCGGCCGAGGAGGCGCTGCTCGAGCTCGCGCTCGAGGCCGGCGCCGACGATGTCCTGACCAGCGAGCAGGGTTTCGAGGTGCGCTGCGGGATCCATAGTTTCGACCGCGTTTCCCATGCGCTGGAGGCCAAGGGAATCCGGCCCGCCAGCGCGGAAATCGCCTACATCCCCACGTCCACGGTGCCGGTCCGCGATGCTCAGCACGCGGAGGCGCTCGAGCGGTTGCACGATGCGCTGGATGAGCTGGACGACGTCCAGCAGGTCTTCTCCAACGAGGACGCCGCCGACTGAGGCCCTCCTGCGCCCGGGGCTACGGAGGGCACGGCCGCGACCGCGGATTCGACCCCTTGCGCCTTTTGCGGCCTGGCTCCGGCGGTCAGGCGGCTCGGCCGGGCCCGGTGCGGGCCTCGAGGAACCGGAGGCCGGCGAGCAGCGCGAGCACGCCCGCGGCCAAGAGCCACGGGAGCAGGTGGAGGTGGTGGCGGGCCAGCAGCCCGGCGGCCGCGGGCACGCCGGCGGCCCCGAGGTACGCCGCGCCGGTCTGGCGCGCGACGAGCACCGGGGTGTCCTCCGGCCGGAAACGCGCGGGGATCGCGTGCATCAGGGTCGGGTAGAGCGGCGCGAAGCCGAGGCCCAGCGCGAGCAGGCCCGCGGTGGACACCCACGGCGCGGGCGCGAGGGCGAAGGCCACCGCGCCGGCCAAGGCGAGCGTGACCGCGGCGGGCAGCGTCTGCCCCGGATCGCGTTCCCCGCCCAGCCAGCCCGCGAGCAGGCGCCCGCCGGTGATCGCGCCGTAGTAGGCCGCGGTGGCGAAGGCGGCCTCGCCCGCGGTCGCCCCGCGGCCCACCACCAGCACCGAGGCGGCCCAGACCCCGGCGGAGAGTTCGAGGGCCGCGTAGACGAACAGCAGGGCGGGCGAGATCCAGCCGGCCGCCGAGCGCACGTCGAGCGGCGTCCCGCCGCCCGCGGCGTGGTGCCGGGTCGCCGGATCGTGCGCGGGCACGGCGGCCCAGAGCGGCCGCGCCAGCCAGAGCGCGACGGCGAGGCTCAGTTGCAGGCCCCCGAGCAGGAGGTAGGCCGCGCGCCACCCGTGGCCTGCCGCCAGCGCCCACCCCACCGCCAAGGGGCCCGCTGCCGCGCCCAGCCCCCAGCAGGCGTGCAGCCAGTTCATGTGCCGGACCGTGTAATGGCGCGCCACGTAGCCGTTGAGGCCCGCGTCGACTGCCCCGGCGCCGCACCCGAGGCAGACCCCCGCCCCGGCCAGGCCGGCCGCCCCCTGCGCCCCCGCCGCGAGCAGCAGCGCGGCTCCCGTGAGCCCGCAACTGGCTGCCACCACCGGCCCCGTGCCCCAGCGCGCGAGGATTCGCCCGCTGAGGAAACCGGATACCCCTGCGAGCAGGGTCACCGAGGTCGTCAGCACCCCCGCGACGCCGAGGGGCAGGCCGAGGTCGAGGTGCATCCGCGGCCACGCCACGCCGAACGAGCCGTCGGGCAGCCCAAGGCTGACGAAGGCGAGCGTGATCAGCCCGAGGAGGGCCGTGGCGGGCGCGAGGGGCCGCGGCATCTCAACCTCCGCCGGGCGCGCGCCGCCGGGCCGCACCGGTCATTTCCCGACCCAGGCCAGGCGGTAGACCTTGCCGCCGGTGTCGTCGCTGAACAGCAGCGAGCCGTCGGGCGCCTCGATGCAGTCGGCCGGCCGGCCGAGGATCTCGCTGCCGCCGCGCAGGAAGTTCACGACCTTCTGTTCGCCCCACGGGCGGCCGTCCTCGAAGTGGATGCGGGAAATGCAGTACCCGACCTTCTCGGTCGCGTTCCAGCCGCCCTTTTGGGCCACGAAGGCGTCGCCGCGCGCGCCGGGGATCCGCGTGCCGGAGTAAAAGGTCAGGGAATTGGCCGACGAGTGCGCGGGCAGCAGCCAGGCCGGGACGCGCGCCTTCTGCGCGTACTCCATCAGCCGCGGCTCCGACAGGAACTCGAGGTTGGGCTGGTTTTTCCCCACCAGCCACGGGTGACCGTAGAAGCCGCCCTCGACGTAGTGGTTCAGCTCCGCCGGCGGGTTGTGGTCGGTGATCGGCTGGCCGAACTTCCGGTCCCCCTCGAGCTTCGCCGCCATGTTGTCGATGTCATGGTCCACCCCCCAGAGCTCATTGGTGCCCGGCCGCACGGCAAACTTCTCGGTGTTGCGCAGGCCGGTCGCGAACAGCCGCTTGTCCGAGCCGTCGAGGGCGAAACTCCAGATCTTCTTCCGCTCGGAGGCTTCGATCGGCTCGTTGGTGGCGTTGGTCTGGTCGCCCACATGGGTGTAGATCCGGCCCCCGTGGATCAGCAGGGCCCGCCAACTGTGGCCGCCCCGCGCGCCGGTCGGGAGGCGGTCCGCGCCGATGACCTCGACCACCTCGTCCGCCTTGCCGTCGCCGTTGGTGTCGCGCGCCTTCGAGATGGCGTTGAGCTGCGCGAACCACAGCCAGCCGTCGTGCCACTGCACGCCCTGGAGGATGGTCGCGGGCTCGCGCCCGGCCACGAAGTCGGTGCGCTGCTCGTAGGTGCCGTCGCCGTCGCGGTCGCGGCAGGCGACGATGCGGCCCTCGCGCGGCACGCTCACGTAGAGGGTGCCGTCGGGCCCGAGGGCGAGGAAGCGGGCGATCTTGAGGTCCTCGACCGCGACGGTGAGGCGGTAGCCGTCGCGGACCCAGACGCCGGGCGGGACGCCCTTCGGGATCGGGGCCACCTTGGGGGCGGCGGCGGTCAGGGCCACCGGGAAGGCGGCGAACAGGAGGGCGGACAAGCGCAGGAGCGGGGAACGCATCGGGGTTACGGGGGTGATGCGGGCAACGTGCCCGCCCGCCCGGCGGTTGCCCAACCAAAAACGCGCGCGCGTCAGGGGTAGCGCGTGGCCGGCCGGAACACCTGATGCAGGGTCGTGCCGTTGTCGCCGCCGTCCATGATGCCCCCGCCGACCACGTGCACGAGGCCGTCGACGAGCGCCGCGCCCGTCACCCCGTGGACCGGCACCGGCATCGGCCGCTGGCTGTACCAGCGGTCGGCGGCGGGGTCGTAGACGTCGTGATCGGAAAACACCCCCGAACCCGTCCGCAGGCCCTCCCCGCCGAAGGCGTGCAGGTAGCCGTACGCCACCACGGAGTTCACGCCACCGCGCGGCCGGGGCAGCGGCGCGCGCCGCGTCCAGGTGCCCGTGGCCACGTCGAACATCTCGACGATGTCCGTCATCTCGCTCTCGAAGCCCGCGCCGAACCGGCCGCCCACGGCGTAGAGGCGCCGGTCGACGGCGGCCACGCCGAGGTGGTTGCGCTGCGTCGGGAGGTCCGGCAGCACCTGCCAGCGGTCCGTGGCCGGATCGTAGACCGCGAAGTCGTTGCCGCGCGGGGGGCGGCCGCCGGCGACGTAGATCTTGCCGTCGATCACCGCCGCCGCGCCGCCGCTCCGGGCGGTCGGCATCGTGGCGCGCGTCGACCACGTCTCGGTCGCGGGATCAAAGGCGTACACGGTGTCGACGAACGGGCCGTTGCCCCCGGCGCTCGTCTGTCCCCCGATCACGTACAGGCGGTTGCCGACGGCCGCGGCCACGGTGTGGTTGAGCGCCACCGGCAGCGGCGTGGTCAGGCGCCAGGTGTCGGTCGCCGCGTCGTACACCTGGACGGTCCGCACGCTCACCCGGGTCGACGGGTAGCCGCCGAAGACGAAGATCCGGTTGCCGAGGGCGGCCACCGAAAGCTCGGAGTTCGCCTCGAGGAGGTCGGCCTTGAGGCCCCAGCCGCCGGCGGGGAGGACCGCGGGTGGCGGCGGCACGGCGTAGAGCTCGAACAGGGCCTGGCCGGTCGTCCCGCCCACGCCGGTGATGACGGCGGTGTAGGCGCCGGCCTCGAGGTCGGCGAGCAGGACGGCGTCGCGGCTCTCCATCTCGAGCGGGAACGCGCCCACCATCGCCGCGGCCGCCATGACCTGCCCCGGGTTGGAGGCCATCATCCAGTCGTCGTTGGTGGCCAGCGCCTGCTGGCCGCGGTAGAGCGTGAGCGTGGGATTGGCGACGGCGTCCGTCACGCCGAACGGCACCAGCGAGGGGCCGATCGCGCGCAGCAGGACCCGGAGCTTGCCGCTGCCGCCGATGACGAAGCCCGGGATGAGGGCCCCGGCCCCGGTGCCGACAAGGGCGCGGGTGGAGGCGTTGACGAGGGCGGGCCCGGTGCCGCCGGAGGCCGCGTCATAGACCTCGAGGAGGGTGACGCCGGCGGCGTTGACCGGGGCGGTGTAGGCGCCGGCGGCGAGCGGGGCGAGGAGGGCGGAGTCGCGGCTGGCCGTGGGGAGCGGGAAGGCGCCGACGGCGCCCATCGCGGCCGCATCGGCGGCGCGCCAGTCGTCGTTCTCGGCGATGCTGCGCTGGCCGCTGAGGAGGTTCAGGCGCGGGTTGGGGTCGAAGCCTTCGACGCCGAAGGGGGCGAGGCCGGGGCCGACGGCCCGGAGCAGCATCGGCCGCGAGCCGTCCCCGGCGAGGACGAAGCCGGGGATGGCGGTGCCGGCGCCGGTGCGGACGGAGAGGTTGAGGAGTCGCGGTGGCGGTTCGGCGGCGGGGGCGGCCAGCGCGAGCAGCAGGCAGGGCAGGAAGCAAGGCAGGCGAGGAGGCATCCTCGCCTGTAGGCGAGCCGGGTTACCGGCGCAGGGGCGCGGGGATTAAACGATCTTCATCCGCGGCCCCGCGGCTTCAGGGCTTGCGGGCGTGGGAGCCGTCGCAGGCGCCCTGGGCGTCCTGGGTGCGGCCGCAGCCGCAGGCCTTGCGGGCCGGGGCGGGGGCGGGCGCGGCGTGGGAGCCGTCGCAGAAACCCTGGGGGTTCTTCGTCTTGCCGCAGCCGCAGCGTTTGCCGCCGGCGGGCGAGGGGGAGGAGGCGTTGGACATCGGGCCGAAGGGGAGCGGGTTCG
>JBMTAG010000144.1:0-7878 GCA_049428505.1 Opitutaceae bacterium
AACCGCCTGGGCCACCGCGGTGGCCCCGCCCGACTCAGGCCGCCGCCGGCAAGCGGTGGCGGCGGGAACGGGAGGCCCGGGGATGCGGCCGAGAACCGGCCCGGCGACGGGAGCGGGGACCGGCGTGGAAGCCAAGATCGTCCTCGTGACCGTCCCGCGCGCGGGTGACCGCAAAATACGTCACCACCGCGGCGGCGGCCGCGAGGACCAGCAGGGAGGAGATGAGCGTTGTCATGGGTGGAAGCGGTTGAACTTCCCCCTGAATGCGCGCGCTTGGCGCCGCCGCCAGCGGGAACGCTCCGGGGATGCCCTTTGACAGTTTCTAAACAATTGCGGTTGCCTGGCGGCGCCCCGCCCCGGCAACCCGACCCGGCATCCCGTCCCGCTCAGGCCGTGCGGTCCGCGTACGCGGCGGCCGGCAAGGCGACCTCTCCGCGGGCCGCCGCCGGCACCAGCGCGTGGAAGCCGGCGGCATCCTCAAAGCCCTCAGGCGCATCGGCCACGGCCCGGCAGGTGAGCAGCACGGCGGCGACGGACAGCAGGAGGAGGGCAGCGAGGAAAAGGGTCATCGGCGGAGGCGTTGTGCCCCCCACCCTTCCCGGACCCGCGGGCGCCTCCAGCGGAAACCCGCCGGCCGCCGATTTTCACAATTCCTGCACAGGTGGCTCAACCGCCGCCGCCCACGGCGCGCGCCGCGAGCAACCGCCGGGCGACGGTCACCGCGTTGGTGAAGCTGGTGCTGCGGGCGCGCCCCTGCCCGGCGATCCCGAACGCGGTGCCGTGGTCGGGGCTGGTGCGCACGTGCGGCAGGCCCAGGGTGACGTTCACCGCCTCGTCAAAATCGATGAGCTTCAGCGGGGCGAGGCCCTGGTCGTGGTAAAGGGCGATCACCGCATCGAACTCCCCTCGCAGGGCCCGGGCGAAGAGTGTGTCCCCGGGCTGGCAACGCGAGAGTCCCGGGAACGCCGCGCGGAGGTGGTCCAGGGCCGGATCAATCAGGTCGCGTTCCTCGTGGCCGAGCAGGCCCTCCTCGCCGGCGTGGGGATTGAGGCCGCACACGCCGATCCGGGGCGTGGGGATTCCCTCCGCCCGGCAAAGGGTGTCCGCCGCGGCAGCGGCCCGGTGCAAAAGGTGGGGCCCGAGGCGCCGCGGCACCTCGTGCAAAGGGATGTGCCATGTCGCGAGCACCACCCGCAGCTGGCCCCCGCAGAACGCCATCACCGGCTCGCCACCCCACCGGGCCGCAAAGAACTCCGTCTGCCCCGGATAACCGTAGCCGATGCGCGCGAGCTCCGCCTTGCTCACCGGCCCCGTCACCACGCCGGCAAACTCACCCTCCCGACAACCGGCCGCCGCCCGTTCCATCGCGGCCCAGGCCACCAGTGCCCCCTCGCCCGTCGGCCGGCCCGGCACCGCGGCGAACTCCTCCAGTCCAACCGGCACGCGCCGGCCCCCGGGGGGCAGCGTCGCCAGCCAGCGCGCCGGACCCACGACCGCCACCTCGACCGCCTCGGCGGGATGGTCCTCCAGCCAACGGGCGATGATCTCGGGCCCAACGCCCGCGGGATCCCCGCAGGTGAAGGCCAACGGCGCGCCCGCGCTCACTCGGCCTCCTCCCGTTCCGCCCGCCGCGCGCGGGCGAAACCCCGCCGCCCGCCCGCGAAGAATTCCAGGAACCGCCGCGCCTCCGCTGTCGCGAACTCCCCGCCCGCCCGCCGCGCCGCCGCGACCTCCCGGATGTTGCCCGGCGTGAAATAGACTTCCTGGAAGGCTCGCTTGAGCTCCGCCAACGCCGCCCGCCCCACCCCGCGCCGCCGCAGGCCCACGAGGTTCAGGCCGATCACCGCGTCCCGCTCCGCCACCAGGGCGAAGGGCGGCACGTCCCGCGTCAGCGACGCGTGCCCCGCCACCATTGCGCCCTCCCCGATCCGGCAAAACTGGTGGACCGCGGCGCCGCCCCCGAGGAACGTGTGCTCCCCCACCGCCACGTGGCCGGCCAGCAGGACCGCGTTCGCCAGCACCACCTGGTCCCCCACCGCGCAGTCGTGGCCCACGTGGCTCGCCGCCATCAAAAAGGCCCCCGCGCCGACCGTCGTCCACCCGCCCGCGTGGATCGAGCGGTTCACGGTCACGTGCTCCCGGATCACCGCCCCGGCGCCCACGCGCACGCCGCTGGCCGTGGCGGGGTCGAACTTCAGGTACTGCGGATCGCCGCCGACGACCGCGAAGGGATGGACGACCACGCCGTCCCCCAGCTCGGCGTGGCGGGTGATGACGGCGTGCGCCATCACGGTGCAGCCCGCCCCCAGGCGCGCGCCGGGCTCGATCAGGGCCGTGGGATGCAGGGAGGGGCTCATCTCAGGCCCGGGTCCGCCGCCCACCGCCGGACAACAGGTCCAGCTGGGGATCCTTCAGGAGGTCGTAGTTCTTCAGCAGCCGCATCACCTGCAGGGTGTCGCTCTTGCTGTAGTTCTGGTTGATTTCGATCTTGTCGAGCAGGTCGAGGAGCATCGCGCGGAACGAGAGGATCGCATCCACCCCCGCCGCCTTCAGCATCTCCACGCTCTGGGAGCGGAACGGCTCGGAAGTCGGGAGGCTCGGCAGGACGAGGATCTTCGTGAGTCCCTGGGCATCGGCGCCGGGGAGGTCGGAGGGGAAGAGCCGGGCGGCCTCCCGAAGCACACCCTGCTGCAGGAAATTGAAGATCTCCGGGCTGCTCTTGAGCATCGTGGGCGTGAACACGTTGGTGTGCCAGCCCTTCACCGCGACGATCGCCCGGTGGATGTACGGCAGTTCGGAGGAGAAGAGGAAGAACTCCGGGCGCCGCGCCTCCGGCTGCCACGCCGGATTGAACACGATCAGGTCGATCTCCTCCTCCGCCGCCTTGCGCCGCGACTGGACCTGGTACTTGCGCGCCTGCCGGACGAGGAAGCCGTTCTGCTCGAAGTACTCGCGGACGATGCCTTCGTCGATGGCGGACATGCTCCCCGCAGCGCAGCACGCGCCGCCGGGCAGCGCAATGCCGTTTCCCGCCCCGGTCTAGCCCGCGCCCACCGCGCGGAACGCGGCCTCGACCTCCGCGAGGGGAATCCCGCCCCGGGTCGCCGCCGTCCCCACCGCGGTGAGGACCACAAACCGCAGCCCGCCCGCGCGCACCTTCTTGTCCCGCTGCATCGCGGCCAGCAGGTCCGGCCACGGCAGGGGCCGCGCCAGCCGTACCGGCAACGCGTGGGCCGCGAGCACCCGCTCCACCCTCCCCACGGTTTCCGCCGGCACGAGCCCGAGGCTCACCGAAAGCCGCACCGCCGCGCCCAAGCCGATCGCCACCGCCTCCCCGTGCAGGTACCCGCCGTAGCCCGCGACGTTCTCGATCGCGTGCCCAAAGGTGTGGCCAAGGTTCAGCAGCGCCCGACCGCCGTCCGCCGCCAGCTCGCGTTCATCCGCCTCCACGATCCGCGCCTTCGACGCGCAGCACCGGCGGATCAGGTCCGGCAGGTCGGCGCTGGCCCGCTCGACCGTCCCCGCCTCCAATCGCGCGAACAGATCCGCGTCCCCGAGCAGGCCGTACTTCACGACCTCCGCCATCCCCGCCGCGAACTCGCGCCCCGGCAGCGTCGCCAGCAGGCCCGTGTCGATGTAGACCGCCCGCGGCTGGTGGAAGGCGCCCACGAGGTTCTTCCCCGCCGGCACGTTGATGCCCGTCTTCCCGCCGACGGAGCTGTCGACCATCGCGAGCAACGTCGTCGGGACCTGCAGGAAATCCACCCCCCGCAGCCACGCCGCCGCCGCAAAGCCCGCGAGATCGCCGATCACCCCGCCGCCGCAGGCCACCACCACCCCGCCGCGGTCCACGCGCTCCGCGGCCAGAAACCCGAGCACCCGCTCCAGCCCGGCCAGCGACTTCGCCCCCTCCCCCGGCGGCAACGCCAGCACCGGCGCCGCCCCAAAGACCTCCGCCAGAAACGCGCCCTGCGCCGCCCGCACCGCCTCATCCGTCACCACCACCACGCGGCGACCCTGCGCCGTCAGCCGCGCCGCCTCCTCCCGCAACACCGGACCCAACCGCGCCCCGAAGTGGATCGGGTATGCGCGGGGACCCAGCTGGACCGTGAGGGGAGCGACCATGACGCGGATTAAGCCCCGCCCTCCGGACGCGTCGAGCGGAACCTTGGCCCACCCGCGCGCTCCCCCGGCCGGCCCGGCACCGCCCGGAGCGCCCGCACCGGCCAAACCCACGGCACCCGCCACACCCGTCCGTAAACTCCACCCTTGACCAACAGCGACTAAGTCTCATTACCAGCCCTCTCACTTAAAGCGACTGACTCTCAGTAGCGACTTCGGCTTAAACTTTAATCTCTGTGCCGCAGATTCTTAACCAACTCCGAGCTTCATTCAGGCTAACCCGTTGCGGCGGTCTGGGTTGGGCTGGGTTGTGTTGGGCGGGGCCGCTTTTCGCCGCCGCCGCAGAACCCCCGCCGCCCCCCGTGCAGTTGCCCCGCTTCGCGGTCGAGGCCGAGGCGGAGTTCGACCACGTCGTGCAGGGGCCGTTTCTGCCGGACGTCCAAGGCGCGAAGATCAACGCCGGCAAGAAGACGACGATCCTCGACTTCGACGGCCAACCCCGGATCAACGGCAACAACTACCGCCAAGCGCTCGCCGAGGCGCCAGGACTGATCCTGAGCGAGGAAACCTCTCCACTGGTGAGCATTGGCTACCGCGGGCTCGAGCCGCACCGCGCGCAGTTCACCCAGGTGCTCAAGGACGGCATCCCGATCCACGCGGACCAGTTCGGCTACCCCGAGGCCTACTACACGCCCCCGCTGGACACCGTCGACCGCATCGAATTCATCCGCGGCGGCGCCGCGCTCCTCTATGGTCCGCAGCCCGGCGGCGCCCTGAACTACGTGACCCACCGGCCGCGGACGGACCAAGGCTTCTCCGGCTCCTCGCTGCACACGGTCGGGTCCGACGGCTACTACTCCACCTTCAGCCATCTCGACGGCACGGTCGGCCGCGTGGGCTATTACGGTTACCTCAACCACCGGCAGTCCGACGGCATCCGCTCCGCCAACAGCGACTACCGCCTGACCTCCTGGCTGGGCCGGCTCGCGCTCGACGCCACGAGCGCCTCCCGCTGGCTGCTCACGCTCGAGACCTACGCGGAGGAGCACGGCGAACCCGGTGGCCTGACGTTCGCCTCCGGCCCCGGGGCGGTGAACTACCTCGCCGACCGGCGGGCGCCCTCGCGGCGGCACGACCGCTTCAACCTGGAGCGGGACGCCGCCTCGTTGATCTGGGAACACGACCTCGCCGCGGGCACCTTCGCCTGGCGCGCCTGGGCGATCGACTACACCCGCGCCTCGCGCCGCCAGGGAGGAGGCGGCTTCGGCACGCTCCCGACCGGCCCCGCCGCCCAGACCAACAGCCAGGAGCACCAGCAGTTCCGCACGCTCGGCACCGAGGCCCGCCTCCGGTTCGACTGGGGCCCGGCCGCCCGCCACGTGCTCAGCACCGGCGCCCAGCTGTACGGCAGCACCTCGCCGCGTACCGACCGCCGCGGCATGTCGGCCACGGCCACCACCGGTACCGTGCAGACCCGGTCGCGCCGCGAGGTCCTCTACGCCCCGGTCTACGCGGAGAACCTGTTCCGCTGGGGCGCGTTTTCCGTCACTCCGGGCGTCCGCCTCGAATCGGTCCGCCAATCCGTCCGCGAGGAGGTCAACCTCGCCAAGGTCGCCGCCGGCACCCCGCTCGCGGATCGCACCGACACCGAGGCGGTGCCGCTCTTCGGCTTGGCCGCCACGTGGGAGCCGGCCCGCGGCGCCCAGGCCTACCTCAACGCCTCGGAAAGCTTCCGTCCCGTGATCTTCACCCAGGCGGTGCCCAACGGCGCGACGCAGGTCGTGAACGCGGACCTCGCCCCGGCCCGCGCCCGCCAGTTCGAGCTCGGCTACCGGACGCAGACCGCCTCCGGCCTCGTGCTCGATGCGAGCGTGTTCCATCTCGAATTTTCCGATCAGGTCGGCACGGTCGCCCTCCCCGGCGGCCGCTCCAGCCTCGTCAACGTCGGCCGCTCCGTCCACCGCGGCCTCGAGGCCTCGGCGCGCCAGGAACTGCTCCGCGCGCCCCCCGGCGGGACCGCCTCGCTCCAGCTCTACGCGAACGCCCTGCTCCTCGACGCCGCCTTCCGCGAGGGTGCCTTCGCCGGCCGCCGGCCCCAGTACGCGCCGCCCCACCTCGTCCGCACCGGCCTGCAATTCTCCCGTGGTCCCGGGCTCAAGGCCGGCCTATCCGGGACCTTCGTCGGGGCCAGCCACGCGGATGACACCAACACCGACCAGCGCCGCGTGCCGGCGCACGCCGTCTGGGACCTCACCGCCGAGTGGCGGGTGCCCGGCACGGCGATCCGCGTGATCGGGGGCGTGAACAACCTGTTGGACGAGGATTATTACAGCCGGGTGCGGGCCGACGGCATCGATCCCGCGCCGCGCCGCCACGGCTACCTCGGGGCCGCGATCGAGTTCTGAGCGCGGGGCCAGCCCGGCGCCGGCGCGCAGAAAGGAGTGGATTCCCCGCGCGCCCCGGGTGTTAAGTCCCGCCTCCGTCATCCGTCTTTCCGTCTCTCCGTCATCCGCCCTCCGTCGCTCCGTCCCGTTCCCCGATGAAGAAAGCCCGCGCCCACTTCCCCACCGTGCCCGTGATTCCGTACGAGGGTCCCGGCACCGACAATCCCCTCGCCTTCCGGCACTACAATCCGGACGAGGTGATCGATGGCCGGACGATGGCCGAGCACCTGCGCTTCTCCATCGCCTACTGGCACGCCTTCCGGGGCGTCGGCGCCGATCCGTTCGGCCCGGGCACCATCGTCCGTCCGTGGGAAGCGGGCCGCGATGCCGTCGGCGTGGCCAAGGTGCGCCTCGAGGCGGCCTTCGAGTTCTTCCAGAAGATCCGCGCCCCGTTCTACTGCTTCCACGACCGCGACATCGCTCCCGAGGGCCGGACCCTCGCGGAGTCGAACCGCATCCTCGACCAGGTCGCCGGCCACGCGCGCGCCCTCCAAAAGGCCACGGGCGTGAAGCTGCTCTGGGGCACGGCGAACCTGTTTTCGAATCCGCGCTACATGTGCGGCGCCGCGACCAATCCCGACGCCCACGTCTTCGCCTACGCCGCCGCCCAAGTGAAGCAGGCCATGGAGGTCACCCAGCGGCTCGGCGGCGAGAACTACGTCTTCTGGGGCGGCCGCGAGGGCTACGAGACGCTCCTCAACACCAACCTCAAGCGGGAGCAGGACCACCTCGCCCGCTTCCTCCACCTCGCCGTCGCGCACGCCAAGGCCATCGGCTTCGAGGGCCAGTTCCTGATCGAGCCCAAGCCGAAGGAGCCGACCAAGCACCAGTACGACTTCGACGTCGCCAGCGGCATCGCCTTCCTGCGCACCTACGGCCTCGAAAAGCACTTCAAGTTCAACATCGAGACCAACCACGCCACCCTCGCCGGCCACACCTTCCAGCACGAGATCGAGGTCGCCGCCGCCGCCGGGATGCTCGGCTCCATCGACGCCAACGCCGGGGACCTCCTCCTCGGCTGGGACACCGACCAGTTCAACACCGACGTGCGCGAGCTCACCCTCGCGATGATTTCGATCCTGCGCGCCGGTGGCCTCGGTCGCGGCGGGTTCAACTTCGACGCCAAGCTGCGCCGGCCCTCCATCGACCCGGAGGACCTCTTCCATGCGCACATCGGCGGGATGGATGCCTACGCCCTCGCCTTCAAGCTGGCCCGCCGCATCCTCGCCGACGGCAAGTTCGAGACGTTCGTGCGCGAGCGCTACGCCAGCTTCGACACCGGCTTCGGCCGCGACATCGAGCGGGGCAAGGC
>JBMTAG010000145.1:0-7717 GCA_049428505.1 Opitutaceae bacterium
CTCACGACCTCTACGTCCCGAACGTAGCGCTCTACCAGGCTAAGCTACGCCCCGACATCCGGCTCGCCGAAGCGAGGGAGAGGGACGGAGCCGGAGGAGTGCCCGAGGAGCAAGCAGAAAAGCGGAAGATCGAGGATTTAGGGCACAAAAAAACCCGGTGCGGGAAAGCGCCGGGTTCGCGGGGGCGAAATTACTTCTTCGCCGGGGGCGGCGGCGGCGGCAGCACCGGCGGCCGGGTCAACGAGCTATCCGCGGCGCGGCGCGAGACCATCTCGGTCATGCGTTGAATCTCCAATTCAGCGTTGCGGCGGGCGATGCGCGCCAACTCCACCTTCTTGGCGATCTCGAAGGATTCGCGGCTGGTGGCATCCTTGTCCTTCCGCAGCTTGCCGAGCTGGGCCTCCAGGGCGTCGTTTTGCTTCTGGGCGGCCGCACCCTTGGCGAGGTACTCCTGCGTCTGGTCGCGGACCTTCTTGTCGTCGGCGGCCTGCTTGGCGAGCTTGTCGGCCTCCTTCTTGCGCTCCTCCGCGTCACGCTCATCCTGGCGCTTCTTGGCGTCATCGCGCGCCTTGAGCTCGGCGGCCTTCTTCTTGGCCTCGGCGTCGGCGCGCTCCTTCTCGATCCGGGCGGCGGTGGCGCGCTCCTTGATCTTCGCCTCCTCGACGTGGGCGCGGAACACAAAGACGAACCCCGCGAGCATCAACGTCGGGGCGAGGACATACATCCACTTTTTCATCGGTAAGGGTAGAAAGGGTTACTTCTTCTTGGCAGCGGCGGCGGCGGCAGCGGCGGCGGCACGGGCCGCGTCCTCGGCGGCCTTGTCGGCGGCTTGGATCCGTTCCAGGACGCCCTTGAGGCTGTTGGAGTTGGCCTTGGCCTTCTTCACGTACTCATTGAGGAACTTCTCCTCATCGACCACGATTTTACGGGCGGCCACGACCTCGGCCAGTTCCTTCTTCTCGGCTTCGATTTCCTTCTGCAGCCGGCGCGTCTGGGCCTCGAGCTTGTCCGCATCGCGGCCGGCCTTGTCGCGGGCCTGCCGGGCCTTCTCGCGTTCCTCCTTGGCGAGCGCCTCACGCTCGTCGCGGATCTTCTTCTCCGCCTTGCGCTTCTCCTGGGCCTCAAGCGCGGCGGCGACCGCCTTTTCGCGATCCTTCGCTTCCTTCTCGATCTTGGCTTGGCGGGCCTCACGGGCCGCCTTCACCTTGCCCTGCTCACGCGCTTGGTACTCGGCGTGCGCATTCCAGTAGAGGCCGAAGAAAAAGGCGGCCAGCGCGACGATCGGTACCACGAAATAGATGTAGCTCTTCTTCATTGGGATAGGGATGGGATCAGCTCTTCGCCTTGGGGGCCTTCTCCGACTTCTTCGCCTCGCGTTCCGCGAGGGCCTCCTCGATGACGGCCTTCAGGCGCGGGAATTGAGCGTCCTTTTTGGATTCCTCGAAGGAGGAGGCCTTCTCGATTGCCGCCTTCGCCTCGTCGATCTCGCCGAGATCATAGGCGGTGTAGGCGATCAGGTAGTGGGCGGAGAACGGCTTGGTTCCCTCGAAATTGCCCTTCTGCACCGCAAGCTTCGCGTGCTTCAGCGAATCGCGGTTGTTCTCCATCTGGGTGTAGATCTGCGCAATCTGCATCTCAATCTCCCCGTTCTTGGGGAAGAGCCCGGCCGCCTCCTTGAGCACCTTGACGGCCTGGTCGTTCAGGTTCGCCTCAAGGTAGTACCGACCCAGAACGCGCCAGTTGTTGGGCTCGCTCTCGATCTCGCCCTTCTTCATCCCCTGGTAGAGGATCTCGGTGCCGCGGCTGAACTGGCCGGCCATCAGGTAGAGGGAAACCAGATTCATGCTGTCCTTCGGCGTCTTCATGTGCCCGTTGGCCTGCGCACGCTCGCAGGTCACAATGGCCCGCACGAGGTACTCGCGGGAAAGCGTCGGATTCGACTTCGAGGCGCGCTCGGAAAGCTGGAGATAGGACGCCATCAGCAGCTGCCAGAAGTCCTTCTTGCTGGGATTCTGCGCCAACAGCAGCTCCAGGTACTCGGCCGATCCGGCGAGGTCATTCTGCTGCTGGAGCAGGGTCAGCAGCAACTGGTAGAAGCCCTCGCGCGGCTTGATCGAATCCAGCATCCCCCGCTCCACGACCTTCTGCGCTTCGGCGAGTCCGGCCTTGTCGAGATTGTTGGGATCGGCGACCGCCCGGTAATACAGGATCGAGGCATAGGCCATCAGCGTCTCCGGCGTCGGCTTCTTCGTCTTGTCGAGGAAGCGCCGGAAATAGGTGATCGCCTTGGCGAAGTACTGCTGCTGAAGCTTGGGATCCTTCGAGCTCGACCCCTCCTGGCCGTAGAGCTGGGCGAGCAGGACGACCGTCTCCAACGTCTGCTTCTCCGGGAAATACTCGAACTTGTCCGACAGCTCAATGGCCTTTTCCCAAGGTGCGATGGCCTTGGAAAACTGGTTGGTCATCGCGAAGATCTTGGCCTTCATGTCCAAGATCAAGGCCTGATCATAGCTGTTGGGCTGGACCGGAACGGCCTCCAGCACCGCGAGCATCCCGTTGAAATCCTGTTTCTCCTGCAGCGGGCGGAGCTTCTGGAAAGCCTCGCTGGTCTTTTCGCCAATGCTGGGCGGGGCCTTCTTCTGGGCGGGCGGCGGCGCCGATTGAGCCGACAGTCCGCCCACGAGGGCGAGGCCAAGCAGGCAGGACCGGAACAAGGAGAGGGGAGACGGGCTCACGGTGGCTTATTCCTCGTTGAGGGTGAACACGATCGGAACCTGCATATGCGTCGGTACATCCCGCCCGCCCTTGCGGCCGGGCTTGAACTTCCACTTGCTGACCGCGGCGACCGCGGCGGCTTCAAACTCCCGCTGCGAGGATCGCAACGCGTAGGCGTTCTGGACGTCGCCGTTGGTGTCGACGATGAAGTCGACGACGACCTCGCCGGCGATGCCCGCGCGGCGCATCTCAAACGGGTACTGGGGCCGGGCCTGGAACTTCGGCACGGGCGTCTGATCCAGCATCGAGATGTCGAAGACCTTCATCCCGCGGAACATGTTCGGATCCCGGACATCCGGGACGATGTTCATGCTGGCCGAGATGGTCACGCCTTCCGGGGGCGGCGGCTGGATCTTCTGGACGAAAGAGTCCGGTTGGACCAACTGCGGCACGTCCTGCTGCATCGGGGGCGCGAGGTCGAGCGGCTTAATGTCGGGGTCGTTCGTCTCGATGATCTCGGGCTCCTCCTCGATCTTGGGCATCGCGATGAGCTCGACCTTGGGCGGCGGCTCCTCGATCTTCTTCACCACCTTCTTCTCCGGAATGAGCTTGTCGCCGAAGAGGATCGCGAGGTGAAACGAGGCGGAAAGGAGGACTCCGATGATGATGTCGCGGGTCATGGCGGCGTGGTTCCGGGTTACTTGCCCGTGGGGCTCGAGACCGTCTCGACGGAGACCTGCTCGATGCCCGCCTTGCGCACCTCATCGAGGGCGAAGACCGCAGCACCGAAGCGGGCGCGGTTATCGCCGCGAATCAGGATACGGGGATTGTTCTCGCTGCGGCGGTAGTCCTGCAGCCGGGGCGCGATTTCCGCGCTGGAAATCGGCTCGGCCGTGCCCTGCCCCTGCTTCCAGTAGTAGGCGCCGTCCTCGGAAACCTGGAGGTAGATCGTCGTGTCGTTCGGATTCGACTGGGCGTTCTGCGGCTGCGCGACCGGCAACGTGACCGGCAGCGAGACGATGCGGCTCAGCGAGAGCGTGAACAGGACGAACGTGGCCAGCAGGAAGAAGATGACGTCAATGAGAGGGATGATCTCAATGCGTGCCTTCTTCTTGCCGTCGCCGGGTTGAGGAGAGGAACCAGCCATGGGGCGGGAGGAGGGAGGGGAGTTCTAACTCAACGGCCCGCTTGGCGGACCTTGGTCTCGATGAAGATCTTCTGGAAGCCGGTCTTGCGGGCTTCGTCGAAGACGTAGAGGGCGGCGTTAAACAGGGCACCCTCGTCGCCGTTGATCAGGATCCGCCCCTCGGGCTCGGCCGTCTTGAACGTCCGGAGGCGGTCGATGAACTCGGCCAAGCTGATGTAGTCCTTGTTCCAAGCGATCGTGCCCGCCTCGGTCACGGAAATGGTCACGGTACCGGCCGGATCCCGGCTCTCCCCCGACTCCGCGGACGGCAGCACGATGCCGCTGACGCCGTTCGACTTGTTGAGGGAGAGCGTGAAGAGCACGAAGGTCGCGAGCAGGAAGAAGATGACGTCAATGAGAGGAATGATCTCAATGCGCGCCTTCTTCTTCCCGTCCGAAGTCGTGCCACCAGAGGAGCCGGCCATGGGAGTGGAGGGGGATTAAACCGGAGCCTGGAACGCAGGGTGCGAACTCAGTGCCGCGCCGAGGAGCCTTCGGCCTTCTTGCTGAAGATCTCGAGCGCGTGGGAGGCGTCGGAGACCCGCAGCTTGGCCTGGGAGTCCATCGTGTTGAGGTAATTGTAGGGGAAGAGGCCGAGCACGGCGACCGCGAGACCGGCGGCGGTGGCGATGAGCGCCTCGGCCACACCGCCCGTGATCGTGCCGGCCGCGGCGCCGATGTCGCCGCCACCGAGGGCGCCGAAGGTCCGCATCATGCCGGTCACGGTGCCGAGAAGGCCGAGGAGCGGGGCGGCGGTGATGCAGGTGTCGAGCGTCGCCATGCCCTGCTGGTAGCGCATCAGCTGCTGATTCGCGGCGCGGGTGAACGCGTTCGTCAGGGACTGCTCGCGGTGCTTGAGGCTCTCAACGATGATCTGGGCGACGAAATCGGAGCTGCCCTTGCCGATCGAGACCGCCTTGTCGGGGTCACCGCGCTCCACCGCCTCCAGCATTTGGTTCACCAGCTCGGGCTTCCGCGAGGAGTTCTCCCGGACGATGAAGATCAGGCGCTCCACGACGACCGTGATCATCACGAAGGACACCAGGATCATGGGCCACATGATCCATTCGCCCTTGATGAACAGTTCCATCGGGGTGGCGTCGCCGAGGAGAAACGCGAGGGGGAGGCTTTGCATAATCATGGCTAGGAGTTGGTAGGTCTTGGGAGGAAGGGGAAAAGTCGGACGGGAAAGCGGTGCCTCGGGGAGCCGCCAAGCGCGGGTTGAGAGGCTAGGCCGGGGGCAAGGGGTACGCCGCGGCGCGAGGGGAAACTTCGGATACGGGGATCACGAATGCCGGCACTAGGGGAAAGGGGAAGTGGAGTGTCAACCTACTTTGTCGGGGATTTCGGTGAAAAGAAAGTGACGCCTCCGGTTCCAGCGGAAAGCGCGAAGCGGAAGAGGGAAACTGGCTGCCCGACTAGGACTCGAACCTAGACAAAACGAGTCAGAGTCGTTTGTGCTACCATTACACCATCGGGCAGGAAAGCAGGCGGGAAACTGCGGCGCGAACGCGGTGGAGCCGGCGATGGGATTCGAACCCGCAACCGCCTGTTTACAAAACAGGTGCTCTACCGTTGAGCTACGCCGGCAACTTCCACCGGAATCCGAGGGACAAGTGGGAAAAAACGCGACCAAAACCGAGGCCCCTTGGTGGCTCCCCGGGGACTCGAACCCCGAACCTACTGATTAAGAGTCAGCTGCTCTACCATTGAGCTAGGAAGCCAAACCAAGGAACGATCAGGACTTCCCAACGCGCCCGGGATGTCAACTGCGATTTCCGGCCGCGCGGCGGTTCAGCGCGGGCCGCGCGGCGCCAGCTCCCAGCGATGCGAAACGGTCCCGCTGCGCCGCGCGCCGTTCTCCGCCGCGGCGGGATAGGCGCGGACGTATTCGGACACGGTCCGCTCCGGTCCGACGGAGATCCGCAGGATCCCGGCGGCCCCCTGGATGGTGCCGGAGCGGTAGCCGTACTCCGCGGCACTGCGCGTCTGATCGAAGCGGCTATGTCCCGGCTGCGGCACCAGCTGGTACACGATCCCGTCGCGCTCCTGGTGCGCATAGAGGTGATCATGACCGTGGAACACGGCCACTCCCCCGCCCCGCCGCCGCAGCAGCTCGTGAATCGGAGCCTCCCATCCGGGCCGGCGTTCCGCGAAGCGGTCCCGGCCCTCTAGATCCCGCCCGCCCCATTCGAAGAACCGCGAGGCCTCGGCGCCCCCGCGCCCCTCCCGGGTCTCCCCGCCCACCAAGTGATGGATGAAGACGAAGGTGTAACGCGCGCGGCTGGCGGCGAGGACGCGCCGCAGCCAGTCGTACTGGGCCCGCCCGAGCGTCCGGCCCCAATTCTCGTCCACCGCGCGGACGCGGGCCGACGTCCAGTACTGATCCAGGGCGATCAGCAGCGCATCGCCCCATGTCCAAGCGTAGTAATTCTCGATCAGCCCGAGGCCGGGGACCGCCTCCCCGTTGCCCGAATAAAAGGCGTCCGGCACCGGATTGGGAAACAGGGAGCGCCGCATCGTGTTGGACCACTCGGTGGTGGGATCCAGCCCGCCTCCCCTGCCCTGCTGCTCCCCGTCGTGGTTGCCCAGCACCAGAAAAACCGGCGCGACCCGGCCCACGATCCCGAGGTAGTGGCGCTGCGCGTGGTAGTGGGGACGCGCGTCCTCCGGCCGGAGGTACTTGTCGGTCATGAAGGTATCCCCGAGGTCCACGTGGAAGTCGGTGCCCGCGGCGACGGCGTGTTCGAGGGACTTGCGGTAGGCGCCGGTGTCGACCCCCTGGTCGAGATGGGAATCCGCCTGGACCGTGAAGACGAAGGGCGCGCCGGGCGGGCGCGCGGTGGTGAAGGAATGGACCGGGCTGGCGGCATCGGTCCCCTCGGCGTCGCGCGAGACGAAGCGGTACTCGTGGCGGGCGCCCGGGGTGAGGCCGTCCAGCACCAAGTTGACCGCCTCCCCGGCGGGAAAGCGGCGCGGGGGCGTGCGGCGGGGAAGACCGCCGGCGGCGGGGCCGAACTCCACGTGCCCCGTGCGTTCCGCGGCGCAGCGGATGCTGAGCGTGACGCTCCGCGCAGTGGGGCGGGCGAGCAGGAGGGTCCACGGTTCGGCCGGGACCTCGGTCCGGGCCACGGGGGGCGGCATCCGCACCTCCATCCGCGCCTCGCCACGGCCGCCGCGGGGTGCGCGCCGGGCGCGATGCCCGGGCTCCGCCGCCGCCAGACTGAGCAGCAGGAGCCACGGCAGGACGCCGCGCGCGGCGAAAGGCAGGTGGGCACGCATCGGAAGATCAGCGTTTCGACCGGCGCTGGCCGGATCCGCGCTGCTCGCCGCGACGCGGCTCTTCCGCGGGCGGGGCGGACGGATCGAAGTTGGGATTGGGACGGGCCATCCGTGCGCCCAATGCGCGCAGCCGGGCATCCATCCGCGCGAGCAGGTCCCGCGTCCGCGCCGGATCGGCCGCGGCCAGATCGCGGGCCTCCCCCGGGTCCGACTCGAGCTCAAAGAGCCGGATGGTGCCGTTCTCGTAGGAGCGGATGAGCTTGTGGGTGCCGAGCAGGAGCGCGGTCGCGGGCCCGCCGTTGCCGAGGTCGTAGTGGGGAAAGTGGAAGAGCAACTCCTCGGTGGGACGCACCACCCGACCACGCCCGGCGGGATCGCGGAGCACCGGGACCAGGCTGCCGCCGTCGACGCCCGCCGGGCAGGACGCGCCGGCAAGTTCGGCGAACGTCGGCAGGAGGTCGCAGGCGGTGACCGGGACGCGCGAACAAACCCCCGGGGTGATTCCGGGTCCCCGCAGGAGGAACGGGACGCGCA
>JBMTAG010000146.1:0-7545 GCA_049428505.1 Opitutaceae bacterium
GAGCGCCTCAATGGCATTGAGGAGGTCAGCGGTTCGAACCCGCTAGGGTCCACCACCGTAAAAGTCACGGCCCACGCCGGTGCGGGGCCGGCGGCCCAGCCGAGACTCCCCCCGTTCGGCTCCGCGGGTCCAAGCGGGATTTACGCCCGATTTGGGGCGCCCGCTCACTTGAGGCCCAAAATCCAGCGCGCGAGCGTGCCGGCCTCGGCCTCCGTCACCTGGGGCTGCGACGGCATCGGCGTATTCCCCCAGACGCCCACGCCGCCCTCCCGGATCTTCCGCGCCAGCAAGTCCTCCGCGCCCGGCGCTCCGGCGTACTTCGCCGCGATGACCTTGAACTGCGGCGCGAGGTGGTTCCGGTCGATCCGGTGACAGGCGAAGCAGTTCTTGGCCTTGTACAGCTCCTCGTCTGCGACCGCGCGGTTCACGGGGAGGGAAAGGACGCCCGCCGCGAGGACCCACGAGGCCTTCCGCGCGCAAGACGGGAAAACCGCCCCTTCCGGCCCGGCGCGACGGCGCCGGCGGTGACGGGGTCGCGGGGCCATGGACTCGGGGAGACTCATTGCGGGGTCAACCGATAGATCGTCCCCTCGTCGATCGCCACGTAGAGGTTGCCGTCCGGGCCCTGCACCAGCGAACGGAAGCGGGCGGGGGGCATCGGCAGCTTCACGGTGGTCCGCGTGGCGGACAGGCCATCCGCGGCGATGTCCAGCACGTCGAGCCGGTTGCCCACGGGGGTGCCGTGCATGCCGATGCCGGCGAAGCCCACGATCATCCGGCCGTTCCATCCCTTCCATTGCGGGCCGCTCAGGAACGTGGCGCTGAACATTCCCTGCGAGAGTCCGTCGTTGTTCCAGGCCGGCCGCATCGCGTCCGGATACGTCTTCAGGTCGGTCATCGGCATGTAGGCCGACCGTTCCTTGGGATCCATCGGGCCCATCTGGTTCGGGCTGTAGCCGCAGTAGCCGGCCGGGCAATCCCCGCGCCCCGCCATGTTGGGCCGGGGATCCCAGCCCGCGTTGCCGCCCGCCCGGAGCGCCGTGACCTCGTCGCTGTGCCATGGGCCGTTCTCGGCGGTGAACGGCTGGTGGGTGCCCGGCCGGAAGGCGAGGCCCTGCGGGTTGCGGTGCCCGTAGGTGTAGATGCGCCGATCGAAGCCCGCGGGGGCGCCATTGTTCGGCGCGGCCTTGCCGTCACGATCAATGCGCAGGACCTTGCCCCCGAGAAGGGTTGGGCTCTGGGGCACCACGCCGTTATGGGTGTCGCCCGTGGTCACGTACAGGTAGCCATCGCCGGGGCTGAAGCGGAGGCGGCCCCCGTTGTGCGCGCCGGGGCCCCCGAATGGCAGGTCGTTCGCCTTGTCCTTGTAGGGGATGTCGGTGACGATGTCCACGCGTCCGGACACCGCGGTCACGTCGGCGTTGACCTTGAGCCGCAGCACCCGGTTCGTGCCCGGAGCGGTGAGGCTCGACGTCGCATAGACGTAAAGGAAGCGGTTGCGGGCGAAATCGGGATCCACGGCGACCCCCTGCATGCCGGCCTGACCCTCGCAGAACAGGTCATTCGCGGTCGCGGCATAGCCCTTGGAGTCCTTCATGCCCAGTAACTTCACCACCGCGCCGCCGGGCAACCGGACGGACAGGCCCAGGCACTTCTCGGTGAAGAACATCGTTCCGTCGGGCAGAAAGGCCATGTCCCACGGACCGTCCAACTTGGTCAGCACCACGGTGTGCGCCAGATCCGGGGCAGGGGCGGGGTCTGTTCCGGCGGGGGAGCCGGCGACGAGGATGCAGGGCAGGGCGGCGAGGAGCAGTTTCTTCATCGGGATCCGGGGCAGGTGGGGGGCCAAGCCCACCACGGGCCGGCAGGGGGTGCCTAGGGGAGATTCGGCTGGGGTCAATCGGCGATCCGCGCCCCCGCGCCACGCGGTCCGCCACGCGGGGCGTTCCGTGCGGGGTCGCGGGGAAATCCGCTTGGAAACCCGGCGCCGCGCGCGCCAGTGTCGGGACAGCCCCTTGCGATGCACCTCCATCCTCCCGCCTTCCGCTCCCATTGCGCCTTCCGGCTTGTCCTGGCATTCGCCTTTGCGGGCGCGAGCGCCGGGGCCGCCGAACCGGTCCTTACCCCCCACCGCGTCGCCGAGATCCGCGCTGTCACCGCGGTCGCGCCGTCTCCGGATGGCGCCCTGTTGGCCTACACGGTCTCCGTGCCGCGGCGCCCGGGCGACGAGGAGGACGGCGAGCCTTGGGCCGAGTTGTGGGTGCTGCCCGCCGCGGGCGGCACGCCCCGGGCTTACGTCGCCGGCAAGGTCAACGTCAGCCTGGTGCGTTGGCTGCCGGACGGCCGCGAACTCGCGTTCCTGGCGAAGCGCGGGGACGACAAGGTGCGTTCGCTGTATCTCATCCCCGTCGCCGGCGGCGAGGCCCGCCGGGTGCTCGCGCCCGCCGCGGACATCGTCGACTACAGCTTCGCCCCCGACGGGAAGCGGGTGGCGTTCGTCGCCCGCGAGGCGGAGGACGAGGCGGTCCGCAAGCTGCGCGAGAAGGGTTTCCGGGCCGAGGTCTACGAGGAGGACTGGCGCCCCCAGCGCGTCTGGGTCGCGGGTTTGAAGGAGAAGCCGGCGCCCGTCGCCCTCGGGGTCGAGGGCCATGTCCGCGCCGTCCGCTGGTCGCCGGTCGACGACCGGCTGCTGGTGACGGTCGCACCGACGCCGAGCGTGGACCACGGGATGATGCAGCAGCGGCTGCGGGTGATCGCGGCGGATACCGGCGCGGTGTCGGCGCGCATCGAGAACCCCGGGAAGCTCGGCGCCTTCGCCTGGAGCCCGGACGCGCGGCGGATCGCGTTCATTTCCGGAGAGGACCGCCACGATCCCTCCGCCGGCCGCCTGATGGTGGCCGACGCGGCCACGGGCGCGTTCCGCCCCGTGCTGGCGCCCGCGTGGCAGGGTGACGCCGGTGATTTCGCGTGGCTGGATGCCGGGACGCTCGCCGTGCTCGCGGACGAGGGCGTGGAGTCCTACGTCGGCCGGGTGGGGGCCGACGCCACCGGCGCGGTGCTGGAACGGTGGGTGGCCCGGACGGGCGGCGTCGCGAGCAATCTGGCGGTCGCCGGCGCGACCCTGGCCTGGATCGCGCACACGCCCGCGCACCCGGCGGAGCTCTTCACGGGATCGCCCGGGGCGGCGCCGCAGCGGCGCACCGACAGCAATCCCTGGCTCGCCGGGTTCAGCCTCGCGCGGCAGGAGATCGTGCGCCACCGGGCGCGGGACGGCCTTGAACTGGAGGGGATCCTGGTGCGGCCGCTCCACGAGCGAGCGGGGCAGCGGCATCCGCTCATTTTGGCGGTGCATGGCGGTCCCGAGGCCCACGTGGGCAACGGCTGGGTCACGAGCTATTCCAACCCCGGCCAGGTCGCCGCGGCGCGGGGGGTTGCGGTCTTTTATCCGAACTACCGGGGCAGCACCGGCCGTGGCGTCGCATTCTCCAAGCTCGGCCAGGGCGATGCTGCCGGAAAGGAATTCGACGACCTGATCGACGCCGTTGATCACCTGGTGGCGGTCGGCCTGGTGGACGCCGCCAAGGTCGGCGTCACCGGCGGTTCGTACGGGGGCTATGCGACCGCGTGGTGCAGCACCCGGTTTTCGGAGCGGTTCGCCGCCGGGGTGATGATGGTGGGCATCAGCAACAAGCTTTCCAAGGTCGGCACCACCGACATTCCGGAGGAGGAGTTCCTGGTGCACGCGCGGAAGCGGCCGTGGGACGACTGGAATTTCCTGCTCGAGCGCAGCCCGATCCGCCACACCGGGAACGCGCGCACCCCGCTGCTCATCCTGCACGGCAAGGATGATCCGCGGGTGAACGTGGGCCAGTCGCGGGAGCTTTACCGGCACCTGCGGATGCGCGGCCAGGCGCCGGTCCGGCTCGTGCTGTACCCGGGCGAGGAACACGGCAACCGGAAGGCGGCGGCGCGGCTCGATTACTCCCTGCGCCTCTTCCAGTGGTTCGAGCACTACCTGACCGGCCCCGGTGGCGCGCCGCCGCCGCACGCGCTTGACTACGGCCTCGTCCCCGGGGGCAAGAACTAGGCCTCAAGCCGGCGACGGGAGCTCAGCGGACTGCGGGCGCTTGCCCGGTGCTGGCCAGGCTTAATGCCCCGGGCTGGGGTGGGCTCCACTCCGAACCGCGGAGGGGCTGAGGATAAACGCTTGAGTCCCGGCATCGCCGCGCGCTCGCTCCCCATACTCCTATGCCCCCACGTATTCTCGTCCTCGGTGCCGGCTTCGGCGGCCTCGAATTATGCTCGATCCTTTCCGAGAAGCTCGGCGCGGAGGTCGAGGTCACGCTGATCGACCGCGCTGACGCCTTCACCTTTGGCTACTCCAAACTCGATGTGATGTTCGGCCACGCTGCGCTGGAAGAGGTGCGGCTGCCCTATCGCCGCTTCCTCAAGCCCGGGGTGCGCTTCCTGCAGGAGTCCATCGTATCCTTCGATCCCGTGGCGCGGCGGGTGGTGACGGACCGGGGTGAATACACCGGGGATCACGTCGTGGTGGCGCTCGGGGCGGAACACGACCTCGCCGCGACCCCCGGGTTGTCCGAAGCGACGGAGTTTTATTCGGTCGCCGGGGCGGCGCAGTTGGGGCGGATGCTGCCGGCATTCCCGGGCGGGCGGGTGCTGATCGCCGTCGGCGGCGTGCCCTTCAAATGCCCGCCCGCCCCGAGCGAGGCCGCGCTGATGATGCACGATTACCTGACCCGGCGCGGGCTCCGGGCGGCGAGCGAGATCACGCTCGTGCTGCCGTTCAAGCTGCCCGTGCCCCCGTCGCCGGAAATGTCCCGCGCGCTGCTCGGCGCCTTCGCCGAGCGGGGCATCCAGTTCACGCCCGAGCAGTTGCTGCGCCGGGTGGACGCCGCGCGCCGGGTGGCGATCCTCGACGACGGGCGGGAAGTGCCCTACGACCTCCTGCTCGGGGTTCCCGCGATCCGCGCCCCGCGGCTGCTGGAGGGGTGCGGCCTGACGGCGGATGGATTCGTGCCCGTCGATCCGAAGACCCTCGCGACCGCGTTCCCTGGGGTGTATGCGATCGGGGATTGCGCCCGCCAGGGCACGCCGAAGGCCGGGGTCTTCGCCGAGGGGGCGGCCCGGGCGGTCGCCGCCAGCTTGATCGCCCGTCTGCGGGGCGGTGCACCGGATGCCGTGCATCGGGGAACGGGGTCCTGCTACATCGAATTCGGCGCGGGCCGGATCGGCCGGGTGGACATCGATTTCTTCTCGAACCCGGCGGGACCGGTTGGGGTCTACCACGAACCTTCGGTGGCATTGCGTCAGGACAAGGAAGTATTCGGCTCCAGTCGTCGCGCCCGCTGGTTCGGACTCTGAGTTTTGCCTTCGCGATCAGATCCACGCCGGCGCAAGAGCGCGGGAGCGGCGCGTGGCTCGGCTCGAAGGTGTCCCTTACGAGTAAGTCAGCTGAGTTGGACTTTTCCGGAGAATTTTTATCGCCATTCGTGCGCGGAATCTTGAAGCTCGGTTTCAGCCTCAGGGTTGTGGACGGTTTGCCCCAGTTTTTTCGCCGTCCCCTTCCGCACCTCATCTTTCATGCTTAACCATCTCCCGCAGGAATCTCTCGACCTCATCGAGATTCCGAACGGATTCCTCCAGCGAGTTTGCTGCTGCTAGGTTCGGCTCAACCCTCCCCGATTTTCCTATGGCCAAGACCAAAAACGCGCGCAAAGCGACCAAGAAACCGGCGAAGAAAAGCCCGAAGCAGAAGAAAGCGGCAAAGAGCTCAAAGAAATAAGCTCCTGCCCCACGTCTGCCCGCACCCGGATCCGGGGCGGGCATTTTTTTTGCCCCTTGATTCCTGTCGGGGCTCCAGCTCGTGCCAGGCTGGCCGAGTGTCCAGTCGATTTCCGCCAGGGTCTCGGTTCAGACCTTGAGTTTCGCGGAGACGCGGGGGAAGGGGAGGGCTGGCTCCTGGTGACCTGACTCCCGCAAACTGGGCCATTGCCGATGAGAGTCTGGGCTCCGAAAAGGAGACCCAGACATGCCAAAAGGAAAGAAGCACACGCCGGAGCAGATCGTCGCGATCCTGCGCCGGCTGGAGAGCGGCGAGACGGCGGAAGCCGTCTGCCGGAGCGTGAACATCAGCGAGGCGACGTTGTACCGCTGGAAGCAGCAGTACGGGGCGCTGGAGCTCAGCGAGGTGAAGGAACTGAAGGCGCTGCGGGAGGAGAACGCCCGTTTACGGCGGGTGGTGGCCGACCAGGTGCTGAACATCCAGGTGCTGAAGGAAGTGAACGCAAAAATAGGGTGAGCCCGTCGCAGAAGCGCCACGCTGCCCAGGGCGTGGTCGCCCTGCAAAAGCGCCAGCAATTGCTCGCGCGGAATCACGGTTGTGGTCATGTCCTTGGTCGGACGGATCATGGTCTTTTCCTTCATGGGTGGTTTTTGGCTTAAGCACCTAACCACCTACCATGATCCGTCTTTTTGCTGAACTCTTCGGACACTACCGGTCCAGAATCGTGAGTCCGGTCACTGCCACCCGCGTCTCCCCCGCATCCCCGCTTCCCCATGCAAACTCCGTCTCCAACCCCGCGGGTACTTCGCCGCGTCCTTTCCGGCCCGCTGGCCGCGCTGCTGGTCCTGGCCCTCGCGCTCACCGGCCGCGGCGCCGAGGTGAAAGTGCTCTCCGGCCTCGCCTACAAGGAGGGCCCCGGGATCGACGCATATGAAAAGGAGCGGTGCCAACTCGATCTCTACCTGCCGGCGGGAACGAAGAATTTTCCGACCTTGGTGTGGTTTCATGGGGGCGGGCTCAAGAACGGCAATCGCGATGAAAAGAACACCGTGGCGGAAGTGCGCAGCCTGGCCGCAGCGGGCGTCGCCGTGGCATCCGCCAGCTACCGGCTCAGCCCCAAGGTCAATTTCCCCGCCTACCTCCAGGATGCCGCCGCGGCCTTCGCGTGGACGAAGCGGCAGATCGCCTCGCACGGTGGCGATGCCACCCGCGTCTTCATCGGCGGGCATTCCGCGGGTGGCTATCTGGCACTGATGGTCGGCCTGGACCCGCGCTATCTGCGGGAGGCCGGACTGGATTTGTCCGCCCTGGCCGGGGTGATTCCCTTCAGCGGCCAAACGATGGACCACTACACCGTGCGCGAGGAGCGCAAGATCGGCCGCTACTCGGTCACGGCGGGCGAGGCGGCGCCGGTCTTTTTCGCGCGCAAGGACACTCCGCCCCTGCTCGTCCTCTACGCCGATCACGACATGGTGGCGCGCCAGGCCGAAAACGAGTATTTCGTCGAGATCATGAAGGGTGCCGGCAACCCACGGATCACGGGCCGGTTGATTCGCGATCGCACCCATGGCACAATTGCCAGCAAGATGGCCGAGGACGGTGACCCAGCCCGCGAAGCAGTGCTCGCCTTCATCGCCAACCCGGCGGCGATGATGGCCACGCAACAAACGAAGTAATCGGCCCGCCAGGAGCCAGCCGGATGTAGCCGGCCTCGTTGAGGCCGGTGCCGAGGGGAACTCGAA
>JBMTAG010000147.1:0-7479 GCA_049428505.1 Opitutaceae bacterium
CCGTCGCTCAGATTCGGCTCGGGCGTCTCCACCGCGAGGTGAAAATGATTCCGCATGATCACATAGGCATGCAGCAGCCAGCCAAACCGGGTGCACGCTTCGTCCAGGCACTGATGAAATGACTGGGCGGCACCAGCGGCCACAAAGAGATCGCGCCGGTAGTTGCCGCGATTGGTCACGTGATAACACGCACCGGCAAACTCAAGACGTAGCTTACGTGCCATCTCCGGAGCCCAGGGTCCGGGGCGCTCCCTTCAACGGCGCCATTCCCCCGATTCAGGGTAGGACCGCGCTTGGTTTCCGGATTCCGGACGTGACCCCTTCCGTTGCCGCGCTGGGAGGAATACAATGCTGCGCTTCCGTACGGCAGCAGCGGATTTCAGGTCCCCGGCGGAATACCGCAGCCGGGAGCTTGCCTGCAGGCCCCTCTTGACCCACATCTCTGGACCGAAGGCACAACGCGCCCCGGCCCTCGCCCGAGGTGGCCCGGAGTCGTGAGTGCGGTCAACTCGCTCAACGGCTCCGCCCTCGACTTCCGCCCGGTTCACGCCCTTTTGATCCATGTTCCAGTTGCTCATGCTCCTGACGCTCGGCGCCTTGTCGCCCCTCGCGGCCACTGACGAGCGTGCGGCAACGCCCATCGCCCAGCGCAACCTCGCCACCGACGAGCCGCGCACGCCGAAAGGCAAGCCGCCGGGTGCGCCAGACTATGTTCCCAAGGTCGCGGCCACCGCCGGCCAGCATCTCGCGCTGACCCTGCGCAAGCTTGAGCAGGGACTGGACCCGGAGCGTCCGTTCCTGATCTGGGCGATTGGTTCGAGCTACACCAACATGCTCGGCAACGGCGAAGTGTGGAAATCGGAGATCCCGAAGCGCTTTCCCCAGGCGCCCCCCATCGAATACCGCAAGATGGTCGGCAACTCCTGTCCCTGGCAGTACCTGCGCGGCTGGGCGCGGCACCTCGTCGTTCCCGACCAGCCCGACCTCGTCCTCATTTACACGATTGGTAATCCGGCCGACCTCGAGAAGCTCATCCTTGAGCTGCGCGCGCACACGACGGCGGACATCATCGTGCCCAGCATTCACTGGCGCGAGCGCGACCAGGAATTGTGGAGCAAGTCGGAGAACGCCACCGACCAGGATGTTTCCGCCGTGCGAGCGATCTGCCACAAGCATGCCGTCGAGTTCGTCGAGAACCGGCGCGATTGGGGCGAGTATCTTCGCGCGCACAACCTTCCGCTCTCGGCCTTGCTCAAGGACGCCGTGCACCAGAGCGACTACGGCGCCCACATTATCAACGCCAACATCCTCTCCCATCTGCGTCGCCAGGAGAAGTTCAGCTACTCGCCCGAGGCGCGCGAGTGGCGGATCAGGCCCATGCCCTCCGCGGCTGGCGTCAGAAAGGTCGCGTTCACCGGCACCCGGATCGACCTCATCGGCGCGAAATCGCCCGCCGGCGGCACTTTCAGGGTGCTCATCGATGGCAAGCCGGCCGACCAGACCGACGCCTTTCTGCTGAGCTATGTGCAGCCGGGGGAGAGGAACGCGAAGGAACGGGTCGGCACCTCGCCGACCGTGCCGCGCGACAGTTCCCCGCATGGCGTCACGCTCGGCCGGAACGTCGTGCCGCAGGCCTGGACGATCATGATGACCAGCGACGCGGGCGACTACGAGTTGTCCGGAAGTGTCACCGGTGGGGATGGGCGGGGCAACGCCTTCCGGCCGTTCACCAGCGACAGCGGGCAAATCATCATCGAGCCTGCCCTCTGGCGGCGCGCCGAGCGCAACCGGACCGGCGACCGCTTCACCTTCGCAGTGCGGCGGGCGGTGGCTTCCGAGGTTGATTTTCGCGGCGCCGCCGGAGAGCGGTTCGTGGTGCGTCTGGCGCAAGGGCTACCGAACCGCGCCCACACGCTGGAACTCGTGCCCGCCCGGCCGGGCGAGGCGACAATCGAGGCCTGCGAGATCTTCCGACCGCCCCTGGCAGCCCCGGAGCCGAGTCGAGCCGGAGACTAATCCGCAAACGCTGACAAACGCGCGCAGTTCCAGTGCGGGAAGTCCAGTTTCTGCGGCAGGCCACAGGGGGTCAGGCCGTTGTTCGTTGTTGCGACGCTTGCCTCGTTGCACTGCCGGGAGAGCTGTGGAGCAAATCACCGGCTTCGCGTCGTTATCTGCGGGCCCTCACGACTACCGGAGCCGAAAGGGGGTTCTTTGGCAGCGAACAACGGCCTGACCCCGTGCCGGTGACCACGCTCGGCATCGGTGAGGGCTTTCGGCTCGCGCCGTGGCTCGCCTCCGCGTCCCCGGGCGCTTTTTCCCCGGCGCTTTGGTCACGGAATACGTGACAAATGCCCGGGCTCAGCGAGGCTGGCCTCACCACCCCGCCCCAAAAACGATGCCCGTGGATTACCCCTCCCGTCCGCGCCTGCGGTCCCCGTTGTCCCGCCTCGCCCGCCGGGTCCCGCTCTTCCTCGCCGGCGCCGGACTCGCGCTGCCGCTGCCGCTTCGCGCCGCCGCCGCTCCCCCGCCGAAACCCAACGTCGTCGTGATCCTCGCCGACGATCTCGGCTATGGCGATGTGCGGAGCTACCATCCCCAGCGCGGCAAGATTCCGACGCCGCACCTCGACCGGCTCGCCGCGCAGGGCATGCGCTTCACCGACGGCCACTCGTCCTCGGGCGTCTGCTCGCCTTCGCGCTATACGCTGCTCACCGGCCGCTACCACTGGCGCACCCGCCTGCAGAGCGGCATCGTCGGGGTGTTCGGGGAACCCCTGATCGCGCCGGACCGGCTCACCCTCGGTTCCCTGGCAAAGCAACACGGCTATCGCACCGGCGTCATCGGCAAGTGGCACCTCGGGTGGGATTGGCCCATCGCGCCGGAACACTCCGCGTGGTTCCGTCAGGTGGCCAAGACCGCGGAGCGCGCCACCGACGAGCAGCGCGCGGCGTGGCGCCGTGTCTTCGCGCAGCCGATTCCCGGCGGGCCGACCACGCGCGGCTTTGACACCTATTTCGGGACGGATGTGCCCAACTGGCCTCCCTACTGCTTCCTGGAGAACGACCGCACCGTCGGCCTCCCCTCGGAGCTCCTGCCCACGCGCTTGCTGGGCAATAACCAGGCCAGCCTCGCCGGCCCCGCGTTGCCGCACTGGAGCCTCGAACCGATCCTGCCCGCGCTCCGCGACCGCGCGGTGCAGTTCATCGCCGAGGTCGCCCGGCGGTCCGAGCCGTTCCTCCTCTACCTGCCGCTCACCTCGCCGCACACGCCGCTCGCGGTCAACGCCGAGTGGCGGGGCCGGAGCGGCCTCAATGCCTACGCCGATCTCGTGATGGAGACGGATGCCGTCGTCGGCCGCGTCCTCGCCGCCCTTGAGGAAAGCGGAGCGGCGGCCAACACCCTCGTCCTGTTCACCTCCGACAACGGCTGCGCCCCCTATATCGGCGTGCCGGAACTCGAGCAGCGCGGGCACTTCCCCAGCGGGCCGCTCCGGGGCTACAAGACTTCGGTCCATGAAGGCGGCCACCGGGTGCCGTTCATCGTGCGCTGGCCCGGAGTCGTGCCGCCCGGCAGCACCTGCGACCAACTCGTGCACCAGGCCGACGTGCTCGCAACCCTGGCCGACATCCTGGGCACCCCGCTGCCCGCCCATGCCGGCGAGGACAGCTTCAGCCTCCTGCCGCTACTCCGCGGCGGCACCGCGCCGGTGCGGGAGAACGCCGTCAGCTGCGCCTCGACGGGCACGCCCGGGTTCCGCTCCGGCTCGTGGAAACTGATCCTGGCCGCCGACCCGCCAGCGGGCACCGACGTCGCGCTCTACGATCTCGCCCACGATCTCGGCGAAACCACGAACCTCGCCGCCGCCGATCCCGGCCGCGTCGCCGCCATGAAGGCCCAGTTCGAGCAGCTCATTTCCCGGGGCCGCAGCACCCCGGGCGCGCCGCAGCCGAACGACGTCGCCGTCCGACGCTATCCGCAGCCGGCCGCCGCGGCGAAGCGGGCCAAGAAGGCCAACAAATGAGCCAGAGAAGCTCCGTCGCAGCCGAACGCGCCCGCCTTTCACCCTCGCACCGGCGCGCCGCCGCCAATCTTGTTTCCGCGCCAGTTTGACGGCATCCTCCCCACCTCCACTTCCCGATGTACCCCTTCCTCCGCAGGATTCTTGTTTCGCTCGGGCCCGCTCTTGTGCTCCTCGCCCCCGCCGTCCCGCTCGCGGCGCAGCCCGCCGCCAGCCTCTCCGGGCGCGTGAGCCATGCCACCTCCGGGCAATACCTCAACAACGCCCGCCTCTCCGTGCGCGGCACCAATCTCGTCGCCTTCACCGATGAGACCGGCACCTACCAGCTCGCCCCGGTGCCGGCCGGCGCCGTCGTCCTGGAGGTTTTCTACACCGGATTGGAGCCCCAGGCGGTTCCGCTCATCCTGGCGCCCGCGGCCGTCGTGGAGCGCGACATTGTGCTCGCCGCCCCCGCCCGCTCCCGCGCCGTCGGGGCGCCCGTCAAACTCGATTCCTTCGTCGTCTCCGACACCCGCGAGATGGACGGCGCGGCCATCGCGATCAACGAGCAGCGCTTCGCCCCGAACATCGTCAGCGTCGTCGCCGCGGACGAGTTCGGTCTGGTGCCCGATGGCAACATCGGCGAATTCCTGAAACTCCTGCCGGGGATCACGATGAGCTACCGCGGGGGCGACCCCCGCGAGGTGTCGATGGACGGCGTGTCGTCGGAAAACGTCCCGGTGAGCGTCGGGGGATTCAGTCTGGCCACGCCCGAGGTCTCCGGCGTCGGACGCAACGTGGAGCTCAATTCCGTCTCGATCAACAACATGTCCCGCGTCGAGGCCGTCTTCTCCCCCACGCCCGAATCGCCCGGTTCCGCGCTGGCCGGCACGATCAACCTCGTGCCGCGCAGCGCGTTCGAGCGGGCGCGCCCGGTTTTCACCGGCAGCACCTACGTCATCATGCGCGACAATGCCCGGGACTTCCACAAGACCCCCGGGCCGCGCGCCGAGCGCACCCGCAAGGTGCAGCCCGGCTTCGAGTTCACCTGGATCGTTCCGGTCAGCAAGGCGTTCGGCTTCACCCTGTCCGGCGGCTCCTCCGCCCAGTACTCCTCCGAGCCGATCATGACCAACACGTGGCGCGGCGCCGGCGCGGCCACCAATGGCGGCACGCTGCCCGACACCACGCCGGATCGGCCGTACCTCACCGACTACCTCATCCGCGACAGCACCACCGGCCGTGACCGCACCTCCCTCGGCCTCACGGTCGATTACCGGCTCACCCCGGTCGACCGCCTGACCTTCTCGTTCCAATACGGCACGTTCCATTCCTACTACAACCAACGGAACATGACCTTCCTGGTGAACCGCGTGCTGCCGGGCGCCTTTTCCCCCACGCACACGCACGGCTTTACCGGCGCCGGCGAGATCCGGCAGAATACCAATGCCCGCGACCGCCTCAGCCGCACGGTCATGCCCAGCGTCACCTTCCGCCACGACGGCCCGCTCTGGAAGGTCGAGTCCGGCTTCGGCCTTTCGCAGGCCACCAATCAGTTCCGGGACATCGACAAGGGCTACCTCCAGACGAGCCTCGTCCGGCGCACCGGGGTCACCGTATCCTTCGACGAGATTTTCTACCTTCGTCCCGGCCGCATC
This sequence comes from Opitutaceae bacterium, assembly GCA_049428505.1. Taxonomy (GTDB): domain Bacteria; phylum Verrucomicrobiota; class Verrucomicrobiia; order Opitutales; family Opitutaceae; genus ER46. The sequence continues at coordinate 5,656 of JBMTAG010000147.1, forward strand.
ACCGTCACCGACGGCACGACCGGCGCTCCCGTCGATCCGTACCAGCTGTCCAGCTACGCGCTGAGCACCACCGGCAGCAGCCTCGGCCGTTCCGTCAGCCGCCATCGCACCGCGTTCGGCAACGTCCGCCGCGATTTCGGCGGGCGCTGGCCGCTTTCGGTCAAGGCCGGCTTCGACCTCCGGCAGAGCATGAGCGACTACCGCACCCACAACCGGTCCTTCACCTATGTCGGTGCCGACGGCCGGTCCAGCACGACTCCCGTGGGCGGCGACGACGGCGCGGCGCCCTTTCTGGATCGTGATTTCTCCACCCGGACCGGCCCGTACGGCTTTCCCCGCATCCAGTGGTTGAGCAACGAGGGCTTGTGGGAGTTCTACCGCGCACGGCCGGGCCAGTTCACGGCGGACGCCAATGCCGAGTATCGTTCGAAGATCAGCAATTCGAAGCACTCCGAGGAGCTGATTTCCGCCGTCTACTTGCGCGGCGACCTCCGGCTGCTGGCCACCCGGCTCCGGCTGACCGGTGGCGTGCGGGCCGAGCAGACCAATATTTCCGCCGAGGGCCCGCTCACCGATCCCACCCGCAACTACCGGCGCGACGCCGCGGGTCGGGTCATGCTGGGTGCGAACGGCCGCCCGCTCACGATTGCGAGCGATGCGTTGGGCATCTCGCAGCTCACCTTCATCGACCGGGGCCAGCGGGCGGAAAAGGAATACCTGCGCCTCCTCCCGAGTGTGAACGCGACCTATCAGGTGCGCGAAAATCTTCTGGCGCGCGTCGCCTGGTATCAGTCGCTGGGCCGGCCCAGCTTCAACCAGTATTCCGGTGGCCTGACGTTGCCCGACGTCGAGTCGCCCCCGAGCAACACCAACCGGATTTCGGTCAACAACGTCGGCATCAAGGCGTGGCAGGCGCAGAGCACGAAGGTCAGCCTCGAGTACTATTTCGAGCGCGTGGGCCAGTTCTCCGTCGGCGCCTTCCGCCGCGATTTCCAAAACTTCTTCGGCAATACGGTCCTCGATGCCACGCCCGACTTTCTCGCGCTCTACGGGCTCGAGGCGACGATCTACGACCCGTATGATGTCGTCACCCAATACAACCTCTCCACGCGGGTGCGGATGGAGGGTTACAATGTCAACTATCGCCAGGCGCTCACCTTCCTTCCTCCTTGGGCGCGCGGCGTGCAATTCTACGCCAACGGCAGCGCCCAGCGGGCCACGGGCAGCGCAGCGGCGCAATTCGCCGGCTACTTCCCCAAGAGTGGCAGCTGGGGCATCAGCCTGTCGCGGCCCCAGTTCAACGTGCGCCTGAACTGGAACTACCTCAGCCGGCAGCGCCGCGGGATCGTCAACGGCCGCAGCATCGAACCTGGCACCTACAATTGGGGCTCCAAGCGCTCCTACATCGACGTCTCCGGGGAGTACTCGATCACCCGGCGGCTCGCGCTTTTCGCGAACCTGCGGAACATCAACCAGCCGGTGGACGACGTCGAGATCACCGGTCCCAACACCCCGGCCCACGCCCAGCTCCGCCAGCGGCAGGACTTCGGTTCGCTCTGGACCATCGGTCTCAAGGGCAGTTTCTGAACCATGGGGTTGCAGGGTGCCGCCGGGGCGCGAGGGGGCGCCCGGGGCTGCCGCCGGCCGCGGTTCGGTGCTGCCGGGGCGCGTCGCCCCGGTCCCTACGAGCGAGAGTCGCTCCCGCCCCGGCCGCCGTCCCGAGGTGGCCTCCGGCTACACCGAACGGAGGCCGGTGTGAGGGGTTTGGTGTAGCTGGGGCGCGTCGCCCCGGACGGCGGGAACGCGCGGTCAGCCGGCGGAGCC
>JBMTAG010000148.1:0-7234 GCA_049428505.1 Opitutaceae bacterium
TGCAGTAAAACGGAACTCGTTGATGGATCGATTTCGTTCTTCCCAGTTGCGAGCATCAGAGGGCACTTGGCACCGCAACTGCTGTTTACCACCGAACCATTATCCTTATCCCATGAAAACTCGTCTCCTCCTCGCCGCCCTCGCCACGACCGCGTCTGCTTTTGCCGCGCCGAGCGTCCCCGAAGCCTCCAGCACCCTGCCGCTGCTCGCGGTGGGCGTGGTCGCGCTGGGCTTCTGCGCCCGCCGGCTGCGCAAGTAAGCCGCGGACGATCCCGGCCCGCGGCACGCTGCGGGCCGGCCTTCGCGACTATTTCCTTCGAGGCCCGTCCCGAGCGGACGGGCTTTTGCTTTGGGTCCGGGGGCGGGAGAGGCTGCGCCTCGAGTGCGGTTGCCGGGCGCCCCGCGGGGATTTTTCGGGCGGGGGTGTTTTTACTCTTTCCATTGCGGCGGGACAGGGCGAACTCCTCTCCTGCTCGCGCCGCCATCCCCGCTCCCCACGACCCGATGAAGACCCGCCTCGTCCTGCTCGCCCTCGCCGCCGTGATGCCGTTGTTTGGTAATCCAGTGGTCAACGTGTCGGAGACCTCCAGCACGTTCCCGCTGCTGGCCGCTGGCGTGATCGCCCTCGGCCTGGTGGCGCGCCGCCTGCGGAAGTAAAGGCCCGGCGGCAGGGCCGCGGTTCCCGGGTCTGGTATAGCTGGGGCACGCTGCCCCGGCTGTGACCGACAGACGTGCAGCCAAGGAATCGCGACGCGGCAGGAGCGACGGCACGCACGGCCGGGGCGACGCGCCCCAGCTACACCGAGCCACCGTAGTAGCGCCTCACGGCGCGCGGTATGGCTTTTCGTCCCTTCGTCCGGGCCAGGATGGCCCGGCTACACCCGATCCCCGCCTTCCGACAGTCCGTCCTCCGACCTCCGGCCTCCGGCCTCCGACCGCCGGCCCCCTTCCACCAAATTGCACCGCTCCTCCGGGTCGCGCTCCAGATCGAAGGCCAGCCACGGGCGCCCATCGGCCAGAAAAACCTCCTTGCGCGTCCGCGAACGCCAGCCGCTCCACACGCGGTCACATTGCCACGGCAACGCCACCACCGCGGGCATCGAGATCGCCACCGGCGCACCCGTCGGCCGCGGGCGCCGTCCTTCCGCCCACGCCTCGGTCAGGGCGCCCAGTTCCAGCAGCGACACCGGTTCCGGCTCGACGCCGTTCCCTTCCCCACCGGGCAACCGCACCACCAGCGGCACCCGCACGCTCTCCTCGTACGGCCAGCCCTTCCGGAAGCAGCCTTGCGAGCCCAGCATATCGCCGTGCACCGAGGTGAAGACCACCACCGTCCGCGCACGATCGAGCCCCGCCAGCAGGCGGCCCACGGCGCGGTCCGTCGCTTCCAGATGCGCGTGGTAGCCCGCTAACTCCGCCCGCGCTTGCGCCGCCGCGGCCGCCGGAACGTTGGCCCGCAGCCGCAACGACCCCGGGTCGCGCGGCGACACCCCCGCGGCCGGCGCCGCATAAGGCGGATGCGGCGGCTCCAGGCTGAGCACGCCGAACCAAGGCCCCGCCCGCTGCAGCCACGCCGCCGCCCGGTCGACGAGGACGTCACTCTGGTAACCCGGAAACTGCCGCGGCTCCGGCAACCCCGTCCCGTGCAGCCAGGGATCATTGAGCAGGAAGCCGCTCTCGAAGCCCTCCCAATGGTCAAAGCCGCCCCTCCGCTCCGGCGGCACCACGGTCCGCGCGTGCGCCTCCCCGACCAGCGGCGCCGAGGGATCGCGTTCGCCCAAGTGCCATTTGCCGAAAAACGCGGTCGTATAGCCCCGACGCCGCATCCGGTGCGCGATCGTCTCCCGGTCCGCGGGCAGGGCATCCCAATAGTCCCGCACGCCATTCGCCGGCGACGGCACCCCGGTCAGCAGCGCCGCCCGCGCGAAGGGACCGAACGGATGCGGCGTCACCGCGGCTGAATACACGATGCCCTCCGCCGCCAGCCGATCCAGATGCGGCGTCCGCGCGTCCGGATCGCCGGCAAAGCCGCACGCCTGCGCCCGCCACTGGGTGGTCACGATCCACAGGATGTTCGGCGCCGCCATCCCCGGAGCCTCACGCAAGGCCGCGCCCGCGTCCACCGGATTGCGGTAGCAGATCAAGGCCTCGCCCGAATATTGGTTTGCCGGCTGCGCCCCGCGAAGCACGGTAACGCCTCCTGCGACCAATGACCCTGCGCATTGTCCATTTCGACGAGCCCGTGCTCCGCACCAAGGGGGAGAAGGTCACGCGCTTCGACGCCGACCTCCGCCGCCTCGTGCAGGAGATGGTAGCCACGATGCACGCCGCCCCCGGCATCGGCCTCGCGGCCCAGCAGATCGATCGCGCGCTCCAACTCTGCGTGGTCGACGTCCGCGAGGAGCACGATGACTTCAACTGGACGCTCGACGGCGTGCGCATCCCCCTCTCGCTGGTGATGCCCCTCGCGCTGGCCAATCCGGTGGTCACCGTCGCGCCCGGCACCCGCGACGCGACGGCTGAGGAGGGCTGCCTGTCGTTTCCTGAACTGCGCGGTGACGTGACCCGCCCCGAGGCGATCCGGGTGACGTTTCAGGACGTCCACGGCATCGGGCACGAGCTGGCCTGCGACGGCCTGCTCGCCCGGTGCGTCCAGCACGAGGTCGACCACCTGCAGGGGGTCCTGTTCATCGACCGGATGAAGCGCCGGTCGCGCGCCGCGCTGGAGCCGAACCTGGTGGCGCTGGCCAAGGCCACGCGCGCCGCGGCCAAGACCCCCTCCTCCCTATGAGCACGACCCAGAAATCGGATGGGATGAACTATGCCCCGCAGGGCAAGCCACGCCCGGTGGTTGGTCCCGGCGAGTTCATCTTCGCGGCGGCCCACCTCGACCACGGTCACATCTATGGCCAGTGCAACGGGCTGCTGGAGGCCGGCGGGGAACTGAAGTGGGTGTACGATCCGGACCCCCGCAAGGTCGAAGCCTTCCGCGCCAAGTACCCGCAGGCCCGCGTGGCCCAGGCCCTCGACGAGATCCTCAACGATCCCGCCGTCCACCTGGTCACCGCGGCGGCCGTCCCCTGCGACCGGGGCCCCCTGGGCCTGCGGGTGATGGCGGCGGGCAAGGATTACTTCACCGACAAGACCCCTTTCACCTCGCTCGCCCAATTGGACGACGCCAAGGCGGCCGTGGCCCGCACCGGGCGAAAGTACATGGTCTATTTCTCGGAGCGCCTGCACGTGGAGTCGGCCATGTACGCCACGGATCTGGTGGCGGCGGGCGCGATCGGCCGGGTCATCCAGGTGATCGGCCTCGGGCCCCACCGCCTGAACAAGGCCAGCCGGCCGGCGTGGTTCTTCGAACGTGCGAAGTACGGCGGCATCCTGACCGATATCGGCAGCCACCAATTCGAACAGTTCCTCACCTACACCGGCGCGACCGACGCGACGGTGACCCAGGCCGCGGTCGGCAACTTCGCCAATCCGGACCGGCCCGAATTCGAGGACTTCGGCGAAGCTTCCCTCCTCGGGGACAACGGCGCCTCCAATTACATCCGCGTCGACTGGTTCACCCCGGACGGGCTGTCCACCTGGGGCGACGGCCGCACCGTGATCCTCGGCACCAAGGGCTACATTGAACTGCGCAAGTACCTCGATGTCGCGCGCGACAAGGCCGGCGATCAGGTTTACCTGGTGGACCAGGCAGGGGAGCGCCACCTGAGCGTGGCGGGCCAGGTGGGGTTCCGCTTCTTCGGGGAGCTGATCCTGGATTGCCTGCGCCGGACCGACAAGGCGATGACCCAGGCGCACGTCTTCAAGGCGGCGGAACTCTGCCTGCGGGCGCAACTCGCGGCGCGGCGGATCGCCTGACGATGGCCGGCTCCATCGCGACCCGCACCGGCGACGACGGCACGACCGGCCTGCTCTATGGGCAGCGCGTGCCCAAGCATCATCCCCAGATCGAAGCCGTCGGGGCCTGCGACGAGCTCAACGCGGCGCTCGGCGCCGCCAAGGCCCTCTTGCCGGCGACTGACCGCGGCACGGAGGTGCGCGCCACCCTCACCCGGATCCAGCGGCAATTGGTCGCGTTGATGGGCGAGGTCGCGTGCGCCGAGGCGGACGCCGCCCGGTACGCCACTTCCAAGTTCGAACGCGTGACGGCGGAGGACGTCGCGCTGCTCGACACGGAATTGGCCGCCTTGGAGGCGCGGGGGCTGCGGTTCGACGGCTGGGCCACGCCGGGCGCGAATCCCGGCGCGGCGGCCCTCGACGTGGCGCGCACCACGGCCCGGCGGGCGGAACGGCGTCTGACGGCCCTGGGCGGGCACGGCCGGCACCTGCGGCCCGATGTGAGTCGGTTCATCAACCGCCTGTCGGACCTGCTCTGGTTGCTGGCACGCGAAGCGGAGCAGTAGACTGCCGGTCGGGGGCGCCGGTCTTTCCGCTTCCCGCGCGAGGTGGTGCCCGCCAAGCTGAAGGTGATGTCAGCCCCCCAACGCCCCGTTGCCCCGGTCCCGATCGAGACCGAGGCCGTTATGCCCGCGCATCCGCAGCTCCTCGGCCATCCGCGGCCGCTGTACACCCTGTTCTTCGCGGAGCTGTGGGAACGCTTCTCCTATTACGGGATGCGGGCGCTGCTCACCCTGTACATGGTGGCGCCGGCGGCCGCGGGCGGCCTCGGCCTGCCCATCGGCCAGGCGACCCTGATCTACGGCACCTACACGATGTCCGTCTACATGCTCTCCATTCCCGGAGGGACCTTGGCGGACGGCATCCTCGGCTCCCGGCTGGCGGTGCTGCTGGGCGGGATCATCATCGCCGCCGGGCACTTCTCGATGGCGGTGCCCGGGGAGGCGACGTTCTACCTGGGTCTCGCCTTGATCGTGATCGGGACCGGCCTGCTGAAGCCGAACATCAGCGCGATGGTCGGCCAGTTGTATGCGCCGGGGGATGCGCGGCGGGATGCGGGCTTCTCGATCTTCTACATGGGCATCAACACCGGGGCGTTCATCGCGCCGCTGGTGACCGGCTTCCTCGCGCAGCACAGCGCGTTCAAGGCGGTGCTGACGGGCTGGGGCTTCGATCCGGCGCATTCCTGGCACTGGGGCTTCGGGGCGGCGGGCGTCGGGATGCTGCTGGGCCTGCTCGTGTTTGTCTTCTTTGGCCAAGGCCTGCGCGAGGTCGGACCGCCGCCGCCCCGGCGTCCCGGGGCCTGGCAGCAGCCGGTCTTCACCCTGCTGGGCACCCTGGGCCTGTGGGGGCTCGTGAAACTGTCGGACGCACCGGGCTTTGAATGGCTGCGGGCGTTGTTCCTGCTGGTACCGATCGGGCTGATGATCTGGTTCGGGCGTTCGCCGCAGCGCGAGACCCGGCAACTGGGGGCGATCTTCTACTTCTTTATCGGAGCGTTCATCTTTTGGGCGCTGTTCGAACAGGCGGGCACGTCGCTGACCCTGTTCGCGGAGCGGCACACGGCGACCCACGTCGGTGGGCTGGAAGTGCCGTCGTCGTGGTATCAATCGGCCAACCCGATCTTCGTCATCGCCCTGGCGCCGCTCTTCGCGCTGCTCTGGACGCGCTTGGGCGACCGGCAGCCGTCGAGTCCGATGAAGTTCACCCTGGGTCTGGTCTGCCTGGCGCTCGCCTTCGGCCTGATGGTGCCGGCGGCGCAGCTGGCGATGCAGGGGCGGGTGAGCCCGCTGTGGCTGCTCGGCCTGTATTTCCTGCAGACGATCGGGGAAATGCTGCTGAGTCCGGTGGGGCTGAGCACGTTCACCAAGATCGCCCCGCGGCACCTGGTGGGCGCGATGCTGGGCATCTGGTTCCTCGGGGCTGCCTTTGGCAACAAGTTCGCCGGGGTCCTGGCCGCGCAATTCGGTGAGGGGGAGGCGGGGCAGCTGGATCGCTTCTTCGGGCAACAGGCGCTCGCGGTGCTGGCGGCCGCGGGGATCTTCCTCGCCTTGGTGCCGTGGGTGCGCCGCCGGATGGGCGGGGTCCGCTGAACCGGAGACGCCCGGCCGATGACGCTGCGATCCTGGTTCGCCACCCCGATCTACGCCGCCCCGCTGCAGCCGCGCGGCGGCGAGCGGTTGCGCGCCGACCTCGAGGACGAATGCCGCCGGTTGCGGGACTTTGATGCGGCGGGGCGGCGCTGGTCGGCCCGCCACTATCCCGGAGGCTACACCAGCTACGCCTCGATGAACGAGTTGCACCGTTTCTCGAGCACGTTTGCCACCTTGGAGCGGCGCCTGCTGCCGCACGTGCGCCGCTTTGCCCGCGAGCTCGAGTTCGACTTGGGCGGACGCTCGCTCCGGCTCACCGACCTGTGGGTGAACATCATGCCGCCGACCGCGGCCCATTCGCTGCACCTGCATCCGCTGTCGTGCATCAGCGGCACCTATTATGTGGCGACCCCGAAGGGGTGCCCGGGGCTGAAGTTCGAGGACCCGCGCTTGGACCGGTTCATGGCGGCGCCGCCGCGAAAGGCGGCTGCGTCCCCGGCGCGGCGGACGCACGTGACCTATCCGGCGACGGCCGGTTCGGTGATCCTGTTTGAGAGCTGGCTGCGGCACGAGGTGGTGGCCAACCGGATCGACGCGGAGCGGATCAGCATCAGTTTCAACTTCAACTGGGCTTAAGAGAACGCGGACGGGCGGCGGCGCCCTGAGGCTGTGGCGGCGTGGGGTTCGATCGCGGGAACCATCGGGTTCGATTTTCGCGCCGCGGGCGGTTTCCCGGCTTTCTCGTTCGATTGTCCTTCGATGCTCGTTCGATCCTCGACCTTGCGCGAAGCCGGCGGGGTAGACCCCAAGGTATGCTCGGCGGATCTCCCGGCCGCCAAGGACTTGGTGCAGCCGGGGCCTCATGCCCCGGTCTGGCAGGCGGAAGCGGATTCGCGTGCCGCCCTTGTCGGGGCCCAGGCAGATCGCCCTGCAGTTTGCGTTGCCATCCCTCCGTCCGGGGCAGGATGCCCCGGCTACATCGGACCGCGGCACGTGGCATCCAAATCGGGCCAAGGTACGCGGGATCCACATCGGACCATTGCGCCGCCGGCCCTCCATCTCCCAATCCCTCAGCCCCCTCTCTCTCCGTCCCTCTTTCTCTCCCTCTCGCCATCCCTTCGTCTCTCCGTCCCTCCGTCCTCCGCCCTTCCGTCCCTCCGTCCTCCGTCCTCCACTACCGGCCGCGGCGCCCCGCGCCCATACCCGCCCCCCGCCCGGCGGGCCGCCACCCC
>JBMTAG010000149.1:0-6970 GCA_049428505.1 Opitutaceae bacterium
CTCGCCAGCTTCGCCGCGCCATAGGGGCTGATCGGCGCCTTGGGGGCGTCCTCCCCCGCCGGCAACGGCGCCGCGTCCCCGTACACCGCCGCCGAGGAGGCGAACACGACCCGGCCCACGCCCCCCGCCCGCGCCGCCTCCGCCACCCGCTGGGTCGCCACCACGTTCAGCCGGAAGTTCAGACCCGGATCCCGGATGCTCTCCGGCACGCTCACCAGCGCCGCCAGGTGCACGATCGCGTCGGGCCGGTCCGCCGCCACCAGGGCCCCCAGCGCGTCCTCCGCCGACACGTCCGCCTCCACCAAGCGGCAGGCCGGCGAACGCAGCGCGCCCGCCAGGTTCCCCCGGCGACCCGTGCGGAAATCGTCCACCGCCGTCACCCGGTGCCCCGCGGCCAGCAGTTGATCGACGGTGTGGCTGCCAATGAAGCCGGCGGCGCCGGTGACAAGGACGTGGGGCATGCGGCAAGAAAGTGCTGGCGAAAGCTGGTCCGCGGGCAAACGTGGGGCAAGCCCGTCCGCTTCCGCACCACCAATGAACACCCAGAAACGAGTCCTTGCCGTCATCATGGGCGGTGGCCGCGGCACCCGCCTGCAACCCCTCACACTCGAGCGCTGCAAGCCCGCCGTGCCCCTCGCGGGCAAGTACCGCCTCGTCGACATCCCGATCAGCAACTGCCTCAACAGCGACATCAACCGGATGTTCCTGCTCACGCAGTTCCAGACGCAGTCCCTCCACCGTCACGTCCAGAGCACCTACCACTTCGATCCCTTCGGCGGCGGCTTCGTGGACATCCTCGCGGCCGAGCAGACCGAGCGCGGTTCCGACTGGTACCAGGGCACCGCCGACGCCGTCCGGCGCAACCTCCTCCATTTTCGCAATTTCCCGCACGACCTCGTCCTGATCCTCTCCGGGGATCAGCTCTACCGGATGGATTTCCGCCGGATCATTGCCGAGCATCTCGCCAACGCGGCGGATGTCACCATCGCCGCGATCCCCGTCCCGGTCTCGAAGGTCGCCGGCCTCGGCCTGATGGAGGTGCGCGACGACCACGGCATCGTCCGCTTCGTCGAGAAGCCCAAGGATCCCGCGGTGATCGAGAGCCTCGCCGTCAGCCCGGCCCTCGAGGCCGAGTTGTCGCCCTGCCCGGAGCGGCGCTGCCTCGCCTCGATGGGCATCTACGTCTTCAACCGCTACGTGCTCGAGATGGCGCTCGACAACGCGATGACTGACTTCGGCAAGGAGGTCATTCCCGGCCTGCTCGGGAAACGGAAGCTCTTCGCCCACCTCTTCGAGGGCTACTGGGAGGACATCGGCACGGTGCGCGCCTTCTTCGAGGCCAACCTCGCCCTCGCGCAGCCGCTGCCGCCGTTCAACTTCTACGATCCCTCCGCGCCGATCTACACCCACGCGCGCTTCCTGCCCGCCTCGAAGGTGAACCGCTGCCAGATCGACCACGCGGTCATCGGCGACGGCTGCATCATCACCGATTCCAGCCTCAAGCGCACGGTGCTCGGCGTGCGCTGCGTCATCGGCGAGGGCAGCCACGTCGAGGATTCCATTGTGATGGGCAACGACGAGTACGAGGACGAGGGGCAGCACGACGCCAATCGCCTCGCTGGGCGGCCGGACCTCGGGATCGGCCGCAATTGCCGCATTTCCGGCGCGATCATCGACAAGAACACGCGGATCGGGGACGGCTGCGTGCTGTCGCCCCGCGGCAAGCCGGACGGGACGTACGTCAGCGGCTCGGTCATCATCCGCGACGGGGTGCTGGTGGTGCCCAAGAACGTGCACCTGCCCGCCGGCACGGTCGTCTGATCAGCGCCGGCTCCAGGCGCGCAGGCTCGCGAGGAGAAACCCTTCCAGGGCCGCCGCCTCGTTCAGGTTGAGCCTGAGCAGGGCGGTGTCCTGTTCCAATTGCCCCACCGCCGTGACCAGCGCGCGGCGGGTCCCCTCATCGCCCTCCCGCAGGCGGGGCAGGGCGAAGTCGCGGGTCGCGTGTTCGATCTCCACCAAAAGCCGCGTGCGCAGGCCGACGGCCAGGCCGGTCTCGATCGCCACCTGCTCATCGTCGTCCAACTCCGCCGGCAGCTTCGCCTTCTCCACCTTCCAGGCTTCCGCGGTCGCGTTGTCGAGCACCGCGCTGAAGCGCGCCACCAGACCGTAGAGGCCGAGGACCTGGTCCGCCACGGCCCGGCGGTCGCCGCCGACGCCCTCGACCAGGCGCCCGAGCCAGGCCTGGTAATCCTCGAGCCACGCCGGCCAGCCGTCCGCCGCCACGGCGCTCCCGGTGGTGGGGAATCGGAAGATCAGCACGCGGCTCCGGATGGTCGGCAGCAGCGCGTAGGGGCGCGTCGTGAGCAGCAGCAGCGTGGTGTCGCGCGGGGGTTCCTCGAGGGTCTTGAGGAAGACGTTGGCCGCCGCGGTGTTCATCCGGTCCACCTCGTGGAGGATCGCGACCTTGGCCGGCGCGACCACCGGGGAAACCTGAAGCTTGGCAATCAGGGCGCGGGTGGCATCGGCCGAAATCTGGCGCGACTTGCCGGCCGGGCGTAGACTGAAGCAATCCGGGTGCTGGTCCGGGGCAAACGTGGCGTGGGCGGCGGAGCCGCGCAGCAGGCGGTCCGCGATCGCCGCCGCCACGCTCCCGAGCGTGGCGGGGTCGTCACCGTGCAGCAGCAGGCTATGGGCGAGCCGCCCGCGCCGGATCGCCTGCTCGATCACCGCCGCGGAGGGGGTGCCCTCGAGGGCGGCGGGCCAGGGGGTGGCGGGAACCGGAGGCATCAGCGGTCAGTAGCCGAGCCGGGCGGCGAGTTCCGCGCGAATCCGCCGCTCGATCACGTCCTCGGGCTGGGTGCCGTCGAGGAGCAAAAAGCGCTCGGGCAGGCTGCGGGCGAGCACGAGGTAGCCCTCGCGCACCTTGCGGTAGAACTCGACGTTCTGGCGCTCCATCCGGTCCGGGAGGCCGGAGGCGCGGCGCTTCAGCCGGGCGAGGCTCACCTCCTCGGGCACGTCGAGCACCACGGTCAGGTCCGGCATCACGTTGCCCACGGCGAATCGGTTGATCTGGCTCACCGGATCCGCCGCCAGGTTGCGCCCGATGCCCTGGTAGACCGTCGACGAATCGAGGAACCGGTCGCTGAGCACGATGGCACCCCGGAGCAGCGCGGGGGCGATCACCTCGCGCACGAGCTGCGCGCGGGCCGCCGCGAAGAGCAGCAGTTCCGTCTCGGCGCACATCTCGTCCCCCTTGGAATTGTGGACGAGCAGGTTGCGGATCTGCTCACCGATCTCGGTTCCGCCGGGTTCGCGCGTCGTCAACACCTCGCGGCCCGCCTGCTGGAACTGGGCGGCCAGGCGGGCGATCTGGGTCGACTTCCCGGCGCCCTCGGAGCCCTCGAAGGAAACCAGGCGTCCGGCGGGTTTATGCGGCAAGGGCATAGGCGGCGGGATGGCGCGCTCAACGCCAGTTGGCGAGGAAGGTTTGCAGGGTCGGCAGGTCCGGGCTCTCCCCGGTACGCACGTAATGCCCGCTGGTTGCGACCCCCAGGGTCAGGCAGCCTTCCGCGTCCAGGCCCAGGAGCTGGCCGGTGGTGAACCCCGCGTTGAAATGGTCGCCCGCGCCGGTGGTGATTCGCGGCTCGGCGGTGAACGGCCCCGGCACCCACGCGGTACCCTCCGGCCCCGCGCAGGCCGCCGCCGCCCGCGGGTGAATCACCACGGTGTCCACGCCCAGCCCCGCGCGCAGCGCCGCCGCCGCGCCCCGCAGCGCCGCCTCCTCCTCGTCGGGCTCCGGCACGCCCAGCGCCGCCGCCACTTGCCGCGCTTCCTTGAGGTTCAGCCCGAGCGTGACCCGGCCGTGCGCCCCGAAGGCCGCGATCTCCGCCAACGCCTCCCGCAGGTCGGTCACCGCCCGCTTCTCGGGGTCCGCGAGGTCGAAGAAGTATCGGCGCGCCTCCGCGGCTGCCGGGAGTTCCGCCACGATCCGCCCGCGCAGCTCGCGCAGCACCGCCGTCAGGTGCGGGATCATCGTCCAGTTGACGAATGCCGCGAGGTCCGCCCCGGCCAGTTCCTGGCGGAGCGTCTCCTCGCCCACGACCTCGGCCAGGCGGGGGTAGGTGATCTCGTCCAGGCTCCGCATCCGTCCGAGCATCAGCTTTCCATCCCGGCACTCGACCGCGAGGGTGTGCGCCGCCTCGGCGAGGGAGAAGACCCGCGCGCGCGCCGCGAGGTCCGCGAACACCGGGTGGACCGCCGGCCGGCCCAGGGCGCCGACGTAGGTCAGCTGGCTGCCGAGCGCCAGCAGGGCGTTCGCCATGATCGGGCCGTTGCCCCCCAATTTGTCCCCGCGCGGATGCAACTCGAGGTTCGTGCTCATCCCCGCGGCCGCGGAGATCCGGGCGCCCAGTTCGGCGAGGGTCGGGATCGGGGTGAAGTCGTCACCGGGGCCGCGGCGCAGCCCGACTGGGGCGACGATCGAGTCGACAAAGCCGTCGAAGCCCACCAGGGCACGGCGGGGACGGGCGGGACGGGCGGCAAGCTGGCGGAGGGTGTGGGCGCGGAACATGGCGGAGAGCCGGAGGAAGCCGCAGGTCGCGCGCGCGGCAACCTCATTCGGCCGGCGCCGGGTTTTCCGTTGCTGCGCCCGGCGAAAGCGGGCAACGGTTCCCGGCAGATATGCCCGTGCAGCTCTTCGCCTCGCCGGTCCTGGCGGCCAACATCATCGAGATTTTTGAACGCTGCGGGACGATCGACAAGACGATCGTCCTCGGCCTCGCGCTCTTCAGCCTCGTCGCCTGGACGATCATGTTCGGCAAGCACCACGAGCTGAAGCGACTCCGCGGGCTCAACCTTTCCTTCGAGCAGCACCTGCGCGACCAGCGCTCCCTGCTCGACGTGCCCGACACCTTCCGCGCGCCCCGCTCGATCCCGTACGCGGACCTGTTCGCCGACGCCATCGAGTGCTACCGCCGCGCCGCCGCCCACGACCGCGAGCGCGGCCGCGACGACCCCCGCGCCCGGCTGGAGCAGTCCGAGAACGCCATCCAGCGCGCGATCGCCCGCCAGACGCTCCGCTACGAGTCGAACATGATCTTCCTCGCCTCGATCGTCTCCGGCGCCCCCTTCATCGGGCTGCTCGGCACCGTCTGGGGCGTGATGGAGGCCTTCAGCGCCATCGCCACCCAGCAGACCGCCGGCATCCAGCAGCTCGCCCCCGGCGTCTCCGGCGCGATGCTCGCCACCATCGCCGGCCTCGTGGTCGCCATCCCCTCGGTGTTCGGCTACAACCTGCTCCTCAGCCACACGCGCCGGATGACCACCGAGCTGGAGAACTACGCCTCCAGCCTCGCCGACCGCCTCGAGCTCGAGTCCAGCTGACCCGCCCGGCCATGGCCCGTAATTTCCGCCGTCCGCGCGCCGCCCACGCGATCGCCGACCTGAACGTCACGAACCTCATCGACCTCGGGTTCATATTGCTGGTCATCTTCATGATCGCCACGCCGCTGATCCAGCAGGAGCAGACGGTCGCCGTGAACCTGCCCTCGGTGGCCAAGGCCCCGCCGCCGAAGTCCAAGCCCGACGAGCGGCACGTGGCCGTCGCCATCGATGCGCGCGGGTTCTACGTGGACAACCAGCCGACGCCGCTGACGCTCGCCCAGCTCCGCACCCGACTTACCGCGCTGGCCGCCGAGCCCAAGCCCCCCGTCATCCGCGTGCGCGGCGACGCCGCGGTGCCGTTCCAGAAGGTCGCCGAGGTGATGACCGAGCTCCAGCGCGCCGGCCTCACCCGGATCACCCTCGATTCGAAGACCGACTCCTGACCGGCAGTCCGCGTTCCCGGCGATGACCGACAGCTCCTCCCGCGGATTCCTCCAGTCGCTCGCGCTCCACGCGGCGGCCGTCGCGCTGGCGCTCGGGCTCGGCTTCGTCGCCGCGAACCGCGAACCGGAGGTTTCCCGGATCATCGAGCTGGTGGCGGGCGAGGGCGACAACTACGCCGCCACCGAGGCGCCGGCGCTCGGCGTCGAAGGCGGAGTGAAGCTCAGCGTCCCCGCCGCCGCCGCGCCCCGGCCGGAGCCGCCCGCCCTGCTGCGCCCCCCTGAACCGGAGCCCGAAGTCGCGCCCGTCGCGCCCGCGCCCGTCGCCGTGCCACCGCCGGTTCCCGCCGCCAAGGCTCCGCCCACGCCGGCGCCGCCCCCGGAGAAGGCGCCCTCCGCCGCGGGCAACGAGGCCGTCCCCAACTTCAAGCGGAAGATCCAGTACGAGATCGTCCGCGGCGACGCGAAGGCCAAACTCCAGCTCCGCCGCGAGCGCGAGGCGGAGCAGAAGCGGCAGGCCGAGGAGCGCAAACGGGCGGCGGAGGACGCGAAGCGGATGACCAAGGAGGAGTTCGATCGCGCCCAGCGGGCCAAGGGCGGCGCCGCGAAGGGCGCCCCGCCGAAGGTCGCCCGGGTCGACGGCGAGGGAATCGCCAAGGGCGTCGTGGGCGGGTCCACGGCGAACCGCAAGGGTGGGGCGGGTGGCAAGGCGCTCACCAGTTCGGGCGAGGGCGTGCTCGACAGCTATTATGCGTATTTCAAGCGGGAGCTGCGGACGGCGTTCGAACCGCCCCCCGGCCTCAGCGACTCGCTCAAGGCGACCCTGGAGGTGCGGAGCAACCCCGACGGCTCGCTGAGCAACGCGCGGATCACGGTGCCCTCGGGCAGCCGCGAGTTCGATCAGGCGGTCCTGGCGGCGGTGCGCCGCGTGCGGATGCCCGCCCGCCCGTCCGAGCACCGTGCCGCGGAGACCTTCGAGTTCGTGTTCACCCTGCGCGAGCGCGACCAAGGCTGAAAAAGTCCTTGCGTTTGGAGGGGGAGGTCGGATTTCTTGGCCCTTCGTCAGTGGCTCGGGCTCTTAGCTCAGTTGGTAGAGCGCCTCAATGGCATTGAGGAGGTCAGCGGTTCGAACCCGCTAGGGTCCACCA
>JBMTAG010000150.1:0-6877 GCA_049428505.1 Opitutaceae bacterium
CGAGGTACAGCACGGATACTTTGTCCGGATGCCGCCGGGCCCACGCATTCACGTAGAGACCGCCGCGCGAGATGCCCAGCAGCGCCGGCCGGGCGGCGAGCCCCCTCCGACCGTGCAACTCGGCGTAGGCCTCCTCCCAGAGCGCCATCGCCTGCGGCGAACCGAAGCGGTTGCTGGCCTTCACGTAGGCAACATGCCAGCCGCGGGCCAGCAGCCCCTGCTCGAGGGACTTCAGGTGCCCGGCGAATTCCCCCACCCACAGCCACGGCCGGCCGGGAGCCGCCTGAGCGGGAACCTGCAGGGACAGCGTCGTCCCGGCGACCGGCAGGAGCAGCGGCTCGGCCGCCCAGCCGGGAAGCGTCAGCAGAAAGGCGGGAAGCCAGCGCAGGAGGTTCACGCTCGACCAGCGTGCGCCGCGCGGGCCTTGGCGCGAGTCGGATCCGCGGGCTCCCGGCCACGCCCCGCGCGGCTCGGCCGGCATTCGGGCAGTCGACGGCCACGGACTGGACTAGGTCATGCCGAAACCCGCAGCGCCCAGGACGCTGGTTACAGGTTTCAGCCTGAGCCCTTGCCTCTAGCACTTGCCTCCAGCGCCACGCGATAGATCAATTCCATTTTCTGGAATTCGGTAATTACCTGACTATCAGCATTCCTGGAAGTTCATTATCGACATTTTCCCGTTTCCGGAAAATGGTACGTTGTGAACTCGCAAGACGTAGTCGTCGCCTTCAAACTCTTGGAATCAGCCCAGTGGCCGGGATTTGCACGCCTATCCCAGGCACTCGGAATGAGCTTGTCCCAGGTGCACCGCTCGATTGCGCGCCTGAGTGAGTCGCGATTGTTCTTGGAATCGGAGCAAACGATCCAGCGGGCGAACTTGGCGAGATTCATCATCCACGGACTGCCGTTTGTTTTCCCCGCCCGGCTGGGAGAGATCACCCGCGGCCTGCCGACTGCTTGGGCGTGCCCGGAGCTGAAAGACACCAGCCTTGCCAAGCTGGTGTCCGACGACCTGGTTCCCGTCTGGCCGGATCGCGACGGCAAGATCAAGGGCCGCGCAATCGAACCGCTGCACGATGGGGTAACAACTGCCGTGCAGATCGACCAGGAGCTCTATGCATTGCTCTCGCTCGTTGACGTGCTGCGGGTCGGACGCGCGCGGGAACGCGAGTTCGCTGAAGCCGAGCTGCAACGGAGGATTCTCCATGGCCGTTCCTAACCTTGGAGCCATGCGGGCCGTGGCGGAGCGGCTTGATCGCGTTGGGCTTCCCTATGCCTTCGTCGGTGGCTCCGTCGTGAATCTCCTGATTGATCATCCGGAGCTGACTCCGGCCCGGCCTACTGACGATGTGGACGTCATCATCGAAATCATTTCGGGTGCGAGATACTCCGAGGTGGAAGCCCAGCTTCGCGCGGTCGGCTTCAGCCACGACATGCAGCCAGGCGCCCCGCAATGTCGTTGGATGCTTGGCTCCGCAACCGTCGATATCATGCCAACGGAGGGCGCAGCCCTTGGACTGAATACCGCTTGGTTTGCGGAAGCGGTGGCCAGTTCAACGCTACGAACCGTCGCGCACTCCGAGCTTCGGCTCATTTCGCCGGTCGCATTTCTCGCGACGAAATTCACCGCCTTCCTCGATCGGGGCGATCGGGATTATTATGTCAGCCATGACCTGGAGGATTTCATCACCGTCATCGACGGCCGCACCGAAATCGTAGCGGAAGTTGATCGAGCGTCAGCGGGCCTGCGTCGATTTTTGATTACCAGCATTCGGCAGTTGCTCTCTGATCCACAATTTCGCGATGCGCTGCCCGGACATTTGCCGCCGGAAGAGGAAGACCGGATTGTTCTCCTCCGCAGCAAACTGGAAGCCATCGCAACCCTTGCCCTTCCCGAGCATTGAAGGATTCCTCGCGCTGGAGAATTTTAGTTCGCGCGGAAACATGACGCGACGACGGCCACCGTGGGAGAAATGCCCCCGATCGGTGGACATGGGGCGCGGACCATCACCGCTCGCGACCAGGTCTCGGGTTTAGCCACGAGATGCGGCCGCTGGATCGCCCAACACGCTGGGTGCACGCATCAGCCTGACTCCCTGCCCCCTTCCCCTACCCTCCCCAAGGTCAGTTGAGCCGCCAGCGGGCCTGCCGCAGGACGGCCATCTTGGCCTCCGGCAGCTTCTCGTACCAGACGGAGAGCAGGGATCCGTCCTCCAGTTGCACGGTCGACGGGTAGCCGAGGTCGCGCGCCCCCCCCTCGCCGGAAAGGAGGATCGGCGCGCTCCAGGTGCGGCCGTGGTCCGCGCTCAGGCGCGCCTGATTGCCCCACGGAGCACGGCGGTGGCCGTAGGTCATCAGGAGCCGGCCATCCCGTAGGCGCAGCAGGTGCGAGGGCAGGCCCCACACGCCGATCGCGGCCGGCACGCTCCAGGTGCGGCCGCCGTCGGCGGATTCACACTGGAGCGTTTCGCCCTTGTGCGCCGCGTTGTGGTTGCGGATCTGGACCACAATGCGGCCATCGTCGGTCTCCACCCCGTGAAGTTCGTGATAACCGGTGGTCGCGTCGTCGCCGGGGCGGGCGGGGATCGCGGCCAGCCACCCCCAGGTCAGTCCGTCATCGGACGATTCGGCCACGCCGATGCGCTTGGCGGCGGTCCAGAGCTCCTTCCCGGGATAGAGCAGGCGCCCATCGCGGAGTCGGATCGGCCCGTGCGGGCTGTTCACGACCGTGGGGATGCGGGCGGACCACGTTAACCCTCCATCCGTGGAGCGGATGACCCATTGCCCGAGTTCGGCCTGACGGGTCGCGTCATCGAGGCGGGCGTGCGTCGCGGTCCAGCGGGCGAGCTGCTCGGCGGGCATCGGCTGGGCGTTCCAACCCCCGGTCTTGAAGTCGGTCATCGCCTGGGCGCGCTTGAGGAAAGGTTCGTAGGCGAGCGAGGTGAAGGTGGTGACGAGCAGCGTTCCCCGGGCCGTCTCCACCACACCGGCGTCGCGGTCGTCGAGGGCGGTGTCCAGGAGCACCCGCGGGTAGGTCCAGGTGGCGCCGTCATCGCGGGAGGTCATCGCGCGGACCTGGCCCATGGGGCAGACGTGGGCGTCGCGCCCGCCCGACCAGACCGTCCACAGGTCCCCGTTGGCGCGCCGGACCACGGTGGGCCAGCCCGCGTAGGGCTCTGCCCGCGGCGTGATCGTGCGCACCTCGAGGAGGGTCGCGGCCGGAATGGCCGGCTGGGCGGGAAGCGGGACGCCACAGAGCGGCAGCAGCAGGGCAAGGCGAAGAGAGGGCATGGGGGTCACGCCAGCTTGCGCCGGCAAGACGCGTTGCCGAACCGAAAAGGGGCCTGCGGGACAAAGCTCAAGGTGCAACCTGGAATCGCCAACGGACCCGCCTGCGCCTAAGCCAGAGTCGATCTGGGGCACAGCTCCTGAACGTTGCAGATTTCGTCCTGACCCTGCGCGCCCGATCCCTCATGGATCTTCAGCATCCGCTCAAGGGGCGGACGAGAATGGAGGGAGCCTTTCGGCATCGTGATCGGGCGGGGCATGGTGGGGTCCGGGCTCGGGCGGTCAGCTTCGGACACCCGCGACGTGGGCATCGGCGCTTTCCGCCGCTACTTCTGGAATTTGTCGATCAGCGCGGTGCGCAGACTTCGGTGTTCGACGGAGGAGAGCTTCCCCTGCTCCAGCAACCCGTCGAGCTTGTTCAATTCCTCGACGAAACTTCGCGTCGCATTACCGCCGTTCCCATTGCCCGCACTGCGGGCTTCGGCAACCGGCTGCAGTCGCACGTTCACGGTCGTGGGGTTCAGGTTGTACTGGGCACCGCTGACTGCATCGACGCCCCAACCCACAAGTCCGCCGGCGATGATGTTGCCCGCCACCGCCCCTCCCATCGATTTCGTGATCGCGACGCTCTCCAACTGGTAGCCGTCCTTCTCGATCGTCACCATGTGGTTGGCCTTGCGGGACAGGGTGACGGTGGTCGGCGTCGTCCCGGCCGCGGATCCGTCGACCGAGACCCGTGCGCCGGCGGGTTCCGAGGAAACGGGGACTTCCTGGGTGGTGCCTTTGACGATGGTGGCGCAGCCGGTGCAAAGCGAAACGGCGGCGATACCGAGAACGACGAGCAGCAAGCGTATCAGGAGGGGTGTGTTCATTTGTGGGGAAGTAAGTGCGGCCGGCTTCACGCCAGAGCGCCCGCACCCTACCCTGCCTTAAGGACATCCGTTGTCCTTTCTCGTGGAAATTAGCGGCGGGCCTCGGGGCTTCCCTAAGTCGAAGTCCGGCGCGGGAGGCTGTCCCAACCCTTGTCCCACCCTTAATGCGAGGATGACGTCCGATGCACGCCACGTTGTTCGAGTCCCTGCGCCACGGCTTTACCGGCGGAACGCTCACGCTGGAGGCGTTGCTGCTCATAAAGACCATCAAGGCCGTAGCCGTTGCGCTTTTCTTGATCGGCATCCATCGCGAACTCACGCGCTTCCTGCGGTGAACGGGCCCCCCAATCCATTCAACCGCAGATGGACAGGTCGGAGGCTTCAGGCGCGAGGCGGGATGCGCGAGGTCGGAAACGCCGTCGGCCGGGCCGATGTGGCTGCGGCCTCGGGTGTGGCTGCGGCTGCAGCCGCGGATTCGGCGGGCCGGTCCTTCCAGTGTTCAACCGACTCCTCCTTGTACTCTGCCGCATAGAGCGTCTTGCCGGCAGATGGCTTCCTGATCTGGGTCTTCATGGGGTTCCTTTCGTTTGGCCCCCGAAACCCGTGTCCGTCAAATCAGGGCAACCCCAGAGCGTCCGCCGTTCGGAACCCCGCGCTTTTGACGAGGTGCGAACTACGGACGCCCGGCCCCGTCGCTGCCGCCCGTGCCGGGCCTGGCGTACCGACTCCGCCTGCTGCTTGCCGGGCCGGGGCAGGATGCCGCATGCGGCTCACCTGTCCTTAAGCCCCGCCGGCCCGGCCGCCTGAGCCTCGTCCCGGCAGCGGCGACACTGCGCGCACGCCGCGCCGCCGTCGGGGCAATCCCGCCTGGGCCGAGGCCGATACTCCGCCAGCCACGCAGGTCCGGGACCGGCTCCCCGATTCGAGCCATCGGCTCGGTGTTTCCAGCCGAACGCACGCTCGACGAGCGACTCCGCATGATCCCAGAAGCGCACGCGCTCCAGCAACGGGTTGACCAGATTGGTCAACGGGCAATAGAAGGTGTTCTTGGGATCAGTGTGATGGCGCGCGTGGTGCCGCGGAGTCTGCAGGACGCGCATATCCTGAAGGAATGAAATCACCGGCCCGTTTTCCCGTCGCGTGCGATGCGACCATTTGTGGACCTGGTTGGCGTTCACGCTGATCGCCACGAAGAGCCACAGCTGCCAAGAGAGCCACCCGCACCACCAACCCACGCCGAGCAACAGCAGGCCGACCACAAGCAGGTCGGCGGAGCTTTGCCACCAGTTCAGTCGCGTGAAATGGCGCGGCAGATGGTGATGAACGATGTTGGGCTTGATCACGAGAGGGCCGATGATCGGCGTGGATTCATCGAAGTAGGCATCCTCGATCCAATGCACGATGCCGGCGGCAAAATCCGCCAGCATGACGATTCCGAGCGCCTGTGCTAACGTGAGACAGATTGAAGGCATCGCTTTGGGGGGTTAGTTTGATCACAATCACGAACGAACCTGCTCACTCTAAACGATCGCTCTCCGGAGGTGTTATTCGATAAACCTGATGGTTCGCATCGATGAAAGTGATGAGTTTCCCGGCCGGAATACCATTGCGTCACCGCGGGCCTCCGCATTCGCTTGAGTGCTTGAACGTCCATCACCTGGAGCTGTTCTATTATGTAGCGAAGCACGGCGGAATCAGTGCGGCGGTGCGAAGCATCCCCTACGGAATCAGGCAGCCGGCCGTGAGCGGACAAATGCGCGCCCTCGAGGAGGAGGCGGGTGCGGTGCTGTTCGAACGCAGCCCTTTCCGGCTCACCCCGGCCGGCGAGCGGCTTTTTGCCCACGTGCGGCCGTTTTTCGCGAACCTGCCCGAAGTCGCCGCGCAACTGCGACCACCGCCTGAACCGGAACTGCGCGTCGGGGCATCGGAACTGGTCCTGCGCGATCACATTCCGAGCGTGATACGCCGCGTGCGGGCACGGCACCCAGGGCTGAGGCTGAGCCTCCGCGCCGGCCATCAAGGCCAGCTGGAGGCGTGGCTGCGCGAGGGTGAAATCGAGCTCTTCATCGGCCCCTTCGCCGCCCGCCCGCCGGCCCGTCTGCAGTGTTTGGCCCTGGCCCAGGTTCCCCTCGTGCTGATTGCACCGAAAAACTCGCCGGTGAAGAACGCCGCCGAGCTCCTGCGGTCCAGGCGGCTTTCCGCTCCACTTGTCGGCCTGCCGGCGAACTCGAGCATCGTTCAGAATTTCCGGGCGGGATTGAAAAAGCGCGGCGTCGTCTGGCCGCAAACCGCCGTGGTGACGTCGATCGAGCTGATCACGAGCTACGTCGCCCACGGCGAGGGTTTCGGCATCAATGTGGCCATACCGGCAGTCACCCGCGTGCGCGGCGTGCGCGTGCTGCCCCTCGACGGCTTCAAGCCGATGACAATGGGTCTGATGTGGCGGGGTGAACCATCGCCGCAGGTGCAGTTGATGATAGACGAGGTGAAGCTCTACGCGCGCGCCACGTGGCCCGATTGGGCGAGCGCGGCCGCGCGGCAGCCAGCAGACCCCGGTGCGTCCGATCCGAGGGGGTCAGGCTGAAACGTGGCACGGCGTCGGCCGTTTCGGGCTTCGAGCTTCCGCCGGACGGGAGTTGGAACTTCACGGGAGGGCACCGGACTGGGTGGCCGCGAAGAGGCGCAGGAGGCGCCCGGGGATTTCGGAGGCATCAGGC
>JBMTAG010000151.1:0-6822 GCA_049428505.1 Opitutaceae bacterium
GCCGGGGCCCGGGCGGCCCCGGCGGCCGCGACGGCCGAATGCGTGAGGAAGTGGCGGCGGTTCATCGCGCCCGTTCAAACGCCACGGCGGCAAAAGGCGAGGCGATCCGCGCACGCCACGCCCCGGAAATGCGCTTGCCGCAGCGGCGCCGGGAACCGTTTCATCCTCGCCAACGCTTCACGCCCAATGCGCCTCACCTCCCTCCCGCGCGCCCTGCTGCTCGCCGCCACGTTCGTCCCGCTGCTCCCCGCCCAGACGGCTCCCGCCCCGCGCCCGCCCGCCGCCGACGAGGCGGTGCAGCTCTCCGTCTTCACCGTCACCGAGGGCAAGGACATCGGCTACGAGTCGATGCAGACCACCTCCGGACTGCGCACGGTGCAGGAGCTGAAGAACGTCGCCAACTCCATTTCGGTGATGAACTCCCAGCTGATGGAGGACCTCGCGGTCATCGACGTGAACGAGGCCTCCAAGTGGTTCGTGACGGGCGAGGACAACCCCGATCCGGCGCTCTCCAACCGCCTCATCTTCCGCGGCATCGTCAACAACTACGCGATGCGCAACGGGTGGATCTGGTACTCGCCGATGGATTCCTTCGCCACCGAGCGGGTCGAGCTGCTGCGGGGCCCCAACGCGTTCCTGTACGGCGAGGCGGACCTGGGCGGCGCGAACAACCAGATCACGAAGCGGGGACTGTTCACGCGCAACCTGACCAAGACCAAGCTGATGTTCGGCAGCGATGGCTTCCGCCGCGCGGAACTGGATCTCAACCGTCGCGTGGGCGAGCAGGTCGCACTGCGCTTCGCCGCGGTGGCCTCCGCGAACGACTCCTGGATCCGCCACGTGCGGCGCGACTTCGTCGGCCTCTACGGGGCCGTCACCTACCGGCCCTTCCGCACGACCTCGATCAGCCTGATGGCGGAGAAGTCGCGCATCGACTCGGTCAACGCCCAGGGCCTGTTCATCGACAGCTTCTCCTTCAACACCGTCACGAACCTCGCGAACGGCGCCGGGGTGATCTACGTGCCCGCGACGAAGCAGCTCTACCGCGCGGCCGGGACCCGCCGGAGCGCCGGCAGCAACCTCACCCTGGTCGATCCCAGCATCCTGCCGAAGACCTGGCAGGTGGCGGGACCGAACTCAACCTACGCCAACGCCTACAGCTCGGTGAGCCTCGACGTGGAACAGAAGGTCGGACGTCACCTCAACCTGCTGCTCTCGGCGAACTTCTACCAGCAGCAGATCGACCAGCGCAACGTGGCCGCGGCGCGCAACGTGTACCGCGACCTGTCACCCACCCTGCCCGACGGCCGCGCCAACCCGCGTTTCAACGAGCTCTACACGGAATACTTCCGCACGCGAAACCTGAACGGCAACATCGTCCGCGATCTCCGCCTGTCCGCGGTCTACGACCTCGAGACGCGCTGGATGAACCAGCAGATCGTGGTCAACGTGCAGCAGCATCAGGACAACCCGGGCCAGAAGAAGCCCAAGTGGGGCGAGTACGTCGACCCGGCCAGCCCACTTTTCGTCGGCACCGTCAACCAGGCCGGCACGCAGGCCGCCTTCACCGCCAACCGGACCACCTTCACGAACAACCGCTTCATGCGGCGTTACTACCTGGCGGACGGCGACGGCGGCGAGCTGACGGGGGACCTCGGCCCCGTCCCGGGCGTCTCGAACTGGTTTCCCGACTTGTCGAATGCCGTGCCCGCGGGCGGCAACATCGTGAGCCGGCGTTTCTACACCCCCAGCTGGGGCGTGGGCGCGTCGGGCCGTTACCTCAAGAACCACCTCTACACCCTGGTCGGTTACCGCCGCGACCACTTCAACATGAAGACGCTTGTCGGCGCGCCGCAGCCGATCGCGAACACCTGGGAGAACCGCCTGATCCCCGGCGCCTTCGCGCCCAACCCGGCCTTCGTGCAGTACAAGGTGGACGGTGCCAACTATGGGCTGGTCCTGCGGGCCAACGAGAACATCGCCTTCTCCTACAACCGCGCCCAGTCGTTCCGGATTTCCGTCGGCGAGGGCAACCTGACCTACAACCCCGGCGTCCGGCAGAGCATCCCCGTCGGCGAGGGCGAGGATTACTCCGCCCGCTTCACGCTCTTCGGCGGGCGCGTGGAATTCAACACGACCTACTACGACAACTACCAGCCCAACGCCCGCTTCAACCCCGCCCCGGTCATCGCCGGGCGCGACGAAGTCGCGGCGATCTTCCCGGACACCTTCAACCCCACCGGACAGGACTACCAGACCACGACCACCAAGGGCTACGAGTTCGAGATCGTCGCCAACCTGACCCGCAACTGGCGCCTGATGCTCAACGCCGCCACCAACAAGGTCGTGACGGAGAACCGGGCCCCCCTGCTCAAGGGCTTCCAAGCCGAGGCCAAGGCCCAGGGGAAGGCCACCCCGTTGCTGGATGCCTTCCTCCTGACGATTCCCGACGGGGTGCCCAACTCCGGTTACACCAAGACGCGCGCCAACCTCTTCACCCGCTACACCTTCTCCACCGGTTCCCTGAAGGGGGCCTTCATCGGGGGCGGGGCCAACTTCCGCGATCCCACCTTCCGCGGGAACGGCACCCCGGTGCAGGGCGCACCGGTGCAGGCGCTCTGGTCCCCGAGCTACACCCTGGCCACCCTGCTCGCGGGCTACCAGACGAAGTTGATGGGCCGCCCCACCAGCATCTCCCTCAACATCAGCAATCTCTTCGACAAGGACTACTACCTCTCGGCCACCCCAACGACCGGTTCGTGGGGGGCCCCGCGCTCCTGGCGGATGACGGTCATCACCGACTTCTGAGGCCTGCCCCAGCCCGGGTCGGCCTCAACCGCCCCGGAGCTCCCGCGCCATTTCCTTCGCGAAGTAGGTCAGGATCAGGTCCGCGCCCGCGCGCTTGATCGCCATCAGCGATTCGCGCCGACAACGCGCCAGATCGAGCCAGCCGAGGCGGGCCGCCGCCTGCAGCTGGGCGTATTCACCGGAGATCTGGTACGCCGCGACCGGCTTCCGCGTGGCCTCGCGCACGTCGCGGATGATGTCCAGGTAGAGCCCGGCCGGCTTCACCATCAGGATGTCGGCGCCCTCGGCGTCATCGAGGAGCACTTCGGTCACGGCCTCGCGCCGGTTGGCCGGATTCATCTGGTAGGTCGCCTTGCTCAGCAGCCGCGTACCGGCCGCCTGCGCGCTCCCGACCGCATCGCGGAACGGCCCGTAGTAGGCGGAATTGTACTTCGCGGAATAGGCGAGGATCCCGGTGTCGGTGCACCCTGCGGCGTCGAGGGCCCGTCGGATCGCGCCCACCCGCCCGTCCATCATGTCGCTCGGCGCCACGAAATCCACGCCCGCCCGGGCCTGCAGGACCGCCATCTCGGCGAGGATCGCCACGGTGCGGTCGTTGTCCACGTCATCGCGCGCGGCCGTCAGGACGCCGTCGTGGCCGTGGCTGGTGTAGGGATCGAGGGCGACGTCGGTGATCACCACGAGGTCCGGCAGCGCGACCTTGACCGCCCGGACGGCGCGGAGGACCAGCGTCTCCGGATTCAGGGCCTCGGTGCCCGTGTCGTCCTTGCGGGCGGGGTCGAGCTTGGGGAACAGGGCGACCGCGGGGACGCCCAGCGCGTGGAGCTCGCGGCATTCGCGGACGAGGTCGGCGAGGTTGAGGCGAAAGACGCCGGGCATCGAGGCGATCTCCTCCGGCGGCGCATCGCCCTCGACGACGAAGAGCGGGGCGATGAGGTCAGCGGGACGCAGGACGGTCTCCTCGACCATCAGGCGGCGGGCGGCGGTGCGCCGGAGGCGGCGAGGGCGCTGGGCAAGCGCGAGGGCGGGTGGGCGGCTCATCCCCTCACGCATTAACCGGGCCGGGGCCCGCGATGCACGCCAAACCGCAAAAAAGGTATCGAAACGCGCCGGCGGTTCCCGCCATCGTCCCCCCCCGCGCCCCCCATGGTCCTCCGCCTCCACGACTCGCTCCACCGCGAAACCCGCGAACTCCGGCCGTCCCACCCGGACGGGATCTTCCGGTTCTACAACTGCGGCCCGACCGTCTACGCCCCCGCGCACATCGGCAATTTCCGGACCTTCGTGGTCAACGACGTCATCCGGCGCCTGCTGGAGCTGGAGTTCGGCCCGGCGCGGGTCCGCCACGTGCGCAACCTGACCGACGTCGACGACCGCACCATCACCCAGAGCCGCAAGGAGGGCCGGCCCCTCGCGGAGATCACGCGGCACTGGACGGCGATCTTCCACGAGGATTGCGCCGCCCTGAACCTGCTGCGGCCCCATGCGGAGCCCACGGCCACGGGCTACATCCGGGAGCAGGTGAGCATGATCGAGGTCCTGATGGAGAAGGGCCACGCTTACCGGGCGGCGGATGGGTCGGTGTACTTCCGGCTCGCCACCTTCCCGGACTACGGGCGCCTGTCGCG
This sequence comes from Opitutaceae bacterium, assembly GCA_049428505.1. Taxonomy (GTDB): domain Bacteria; phylum Verrucomicrobiota; class Verrucomicrobiia; order Opitutales; family Opitutaceae; genus ER46. The sequence continues at coordinate 4,437 of JBMTAG010000151.1, forward strand.
CATCCAGGAGCGCGAGCTCCAGGTGACGAACGCGGTGGCGGACGCGGACCACAAGGATTCCGTCTCCGACTTCGCCCTCTGGAAGGCGTACAAGCCCGAGGAGGACGGGACGGTGCAGTGGCCCGGGCCCCGCACCGCCGCGGCGGGGCGGCCCGGCTGGCACATCGAGTGCAGCGCGATGAGCAAGGCGCTGCTCGGGGACACGATCGACCTGCACACCGGGGGCGTGGACCTGCTCTTCCCGCACCACGAGAACGAGATCGCCCAGAGCGAATGCTGCAACGGCGTGCCGTTCGCGCGCCACTGGTACCACAGCGAGCACCTGCTGGTGGACGGCACCACGATGAGCAAGAGCAAGGGCAACTATCACACCCTGCGCGACCTCGTCGCCAAGGGGCACGAGGCGATGGCCGTGCGGTACGCGCTGCTGATGGGCCACCCGCGCAAGCAGCTGAACTTCACCCTCGACTCGCTCCACGCGGCCGCGAGCGCGCTCCGCACCCTGCGCGCCGCCCGCGCCGCGATCCCGGGCGCCGGCGGTCCCGTGGACGTCTCCGCGCCCGTGCTCGCCGCGCTCGCGGACGACCTCAACTTCCCCGGGGCCCTCGGCGCCCTGTTCACCGCGCTCAAGGGCTCCGCCCCGGCGGAACTGAACGCCGCCGGCTTCGACCGCGCCCTGTTCGCCCTCGGCCTCGACCTCGCCGCGCGCGCGCCCACCGTGGCGGTCCCGGCCGCGGTCACCGCCCTCGCCGAACGGCGCTGGGCCGCGAAGCAGGCGCGGGACTTCGCCGCGGCCGACGCGCTGCGGGCGGAAATCGCCGCCGCGGGCTGGGCGATGCTGGACCGCAAGGACGGCTGGTCCCTCGAACCGGTCCGCAAGTGACGCCGCGCCCGCGACGGCGCGTTGACAGCCTGCGGATTTGCGGGCGCTCTCGAACCCCGCGGGCCGGCAACCGTGCGCCGGCGCGACCCTTATGCCGATGACACCGCTCGAAGAGATCCGCCACTCGTGCTCGCACGTGCTGGCCACCGCCGTGCTCCGCCTCTTCCCCGAGGCCAAGCTCGACATCGGCCCGCCGACCGACACCGGATTCTACTACGACATCGACCTGGACCACCGCTTCACCGCGGAGGATCTGGTCCGGCTTGAGGCGGAGATGCGGAAGGTCGCGGACGAGAACCAGCCGTTCCTGCGCAAGGAGGTCTCGCGCGAGGAGGCGGTGGAGATCATCCGGGCCCGCGGCCAGGAGCGCTACAAGCTCGGTCGGCTCGCTGACATCCCGGAGGGGGAGAAGATCTCGTTCTACCAGAACGGGGAGTTCATGGACCTGTGCGCCGGCACCCATGTCCGCTACTCCTCCAAGCTGAAGGCCTTCAAGCTGCTCTCCATCGCCGGCGCCTACCACCGCGGGGACGAGCACAACAAGCAGCTGCAGCGCATCTACGGCACCGCCTTCGCCACCAAGGAGGAGCTCGCCCAGCACCTCCACCAGCTCGAGCAGGCGCGGCTGCGTGATCACCGCAAGCTGGGCCGCGACCTCAAGCTGTTCCACATCGACGAGGAGGTCGGGCAGGGCCTCATCCTCTGGACCCCCAACGGGGCCGTGATCCGTCAGGAGCTCCAGACCTTCATCAGCGAGGAACTGCGCAAGCAGGGCTACGCGCAGGTCTTCACCCCGCACATCGGCAAGCTGGAGCTCTACAAGACCTCCGGGCACTTCCCGTACTACAAGGACGCGCAGTTCGCCCCCGTGCTGGAGAGCGACGCGCTCGCCCGGGTCGTCGCCGAGAACTGCCCCTGCGGCGAGGTGTTCGCCCGGCTCGAGGCGGTCTCCGCCCAGCTGCGCGAGCAGATCAACGCGCGCACCGGCCGCGAGACGATCACCGCCGACCGCGTCCGCCCCGATGCCGAGCTGCTGGATGGCTTCATGCTGAAGCCGATGAACTGCCCGCACCACATCAAGATCTTCGCCTCCCAGCCCCACTCGTACCGGGACCTCCCGGTGCGGCTCGCGGAGTTCGGCACGGTCTACCGCTGGGAGCAGAGCGGCGAGCTCAACGGGATGACCCGCGTGCGCGGCTTCACCCAGGACGACGCCCACCTGTTCTGCACCGAGGAGCAGGTGGCGCAGGAGGTGCTCGGCTGCCTTTCCCTGGTGAAGATCGTGCTCAGCACGCTCGGGATGGCCGACTACCGCGTGCGCGTCGGACTGCGCGACCCGGATTCCAACAAGTACACCGGCGAGGCGGCGAACTGGGACAAGGCGGAGGAGGCCTGCCGCTCCGCGGCCCGCACCCTCGGCGTCCCCTTCACGGAGGAACCGGGCGAGGCCGCGTTCTACGGCCCGAAGATCGACTTCGTGGTCCGCGACGTCATCGGCCGCGA
>JBMTAG010000152.1:0-6787 GCA_049428505.1 Opitutaceae bacterium
ACGCGGTTCCGCCGCGAGCCGGATTTCCGGCCGACGGCCACGCCGCGCTGAAGGTGGTTCGGCGGTCGCGCGATGGCGTGCTTTTCGGGCGTTGAGGCGCGCGTCCGGCCTATGGCTTGGCCTGCGGCGCGGGGGGCGCCGGCGGGGCTTCCCGGAGCGCGGCCGGCGGGGCGCTGGTGACGGCGGATGGGAGGCGCAGCCGGGCGAGCGCCAAGGCGGACTGGAGTCGCCGGTGCGCGGCGGCGGCGAGGTCGATCTCGTTGCGCCCCGCGGCGGCGAGCACCTCGTCGGCCAAGCGGGCCGCGTGCTCCAGCACCGCGTGCAGCCGCTTCGCGCGTTCGGGCTCCTCCGGACGGATCTGATCGACGAGGGCGTGCGCACCCAAGTGGACGGTCTCAGCCCACGCGGCCACGCCCGTGGTCCGGCCGGCCGCGAGGGCCGTGTTCGCCTTGGCGGCCGCGGCCTCGATGCTCTGCCAGATGACCGGGAGCGAGGCGCCGCCGAAGAGCTCCGCCCATTCGGGGGCGCCCGCCGGCGCGGGCGGGACCGGCGGCGGCGAGGCGCCGAGGCTGAGACCGGCGGTGAACAGGGAGACAAGGAGCAGGCGCAGGGTCATCGCGGGAAAGGGTTACGGGGTGGCGGCCGGGGGCGGGGCGGGCCGCGTTGATCGGGCGTCCAGCGGATCCTGCCGGGCGCGTGCAAGGTAGCGTTCCGCCGCGCGGCGGCCGAACAGGAGGAACGCCGCCGGCGTCACGGCAAGGTCAAGGAGGGTCGAACTGAGCAGCCCGCCCAGAATGACGATCGCCACCGGATAGAGGATTTCCTTGCCCGGCTCCTGCGCGGCCAGCGCGAGCGGGACCAAGGCCAGCCCCGCGGTCAGGGCCGTCATCGTCACCGGCACCAGCCGTTCGAGGGAACCCCGGATGATCATCCGGGGCCCGAAGACCTCGCCCTCGTGCTCCATCAGGTGGAGGTAATGGGAGATCATCATGATGGTGTTGCGCGTCGCGATCCCCGCGAGGGTGATCAGGCCCACCAGCGTGGCCACCGAGAGGGTGCCCACCGTGGCGGCGGTCAGCGCGAGCGCCCCGACGAACGCGAGGGGCACGTTGAGCAGGATCTGCCCGGCGATCATCGTCGAGTGGAACGAGGCGTGCAGCAGGAGAAAGATCACGACCAGGGTAACCAGCGCGAGGAGGCTGATCAGCCGGGTCGCGGCCTGCTGGCTCTGGAACTGGCCCTCGTACGTCAGGAAGTAGCCGCCGGTCAGCGGCACCGCGGCCGGGAGTTCCGCCTGCAGTTGCGCCACGACGGAGCCGAGGTCGCGGCCCGCGACGTTCGCGGAGACGACGATGCGGCGCATCGCGTCCTCGCGGTTGATCGCGTTGGGCCCCTGGCCCTCGCGCACCTCGGCGAGCAGTCCCAGGGGCACGCGGCCGCCCAGCGGGGTGTCGAGTGGCAGTTCCCGCAGCGCCGCGGGGTCCGCCCGGGCCGCGTCGGCGAACCGCACCACGAGGTCGATCGACCGCGTGCCCTCGAGGACCTGGGCGACCACGCGGCCGTTGAGTCCCGCCTCGAGGCGCGCGGTGATCTCGCCGGGGGCAAGGCCGTGCAGCGCGGCGCGTTCCCGGTCCACCTCGATCCGCAGCTGCGGGATCAGGACCTGCTTCTCGACCTGCAGGTCCACGATGCCGGGCACCCGCGCCATCGCCGCCTCCGCCCGGGCGGCGTGGGCGCGCAGGGTCGCGAGGTCAGGCCCGTGGATCTTCACCGCGATCGCCGCCTGGACCCCCGACAGCATGTGGTCGAGGCGGTGCGAGATCGGCTGGCCGACGCTGACCAGCACGCCCGGCAGTTCCCCGAGCTTGGCGCGGATGTCCTGCAGCACCGCGGCCCGGCTGCGGTGGGACGAGGCGAGGTCGACGTCGATTTCCGAGCGGTGCACGCCCTCTGCATGCTCGTCCAGTTCGGCGCGGCCCGTGCGGCGGCCGGTCAGCTGAATCTCGGGGATCGTCAGCAGCAGCCGCTCGGCGATGCGGCCGATCCGGTCGCTCTCGGCCAGCGAGGTGCCCGGAGCCAGGGTAAGCGAGATTACGGCCGTGCCCTCGTTGAATTCCGGGAGGAAGGTGCGGCCCAGGCGAGGCAGCAGCAGCGCGGAACCGGCCACGAGCGCCACCGCCGCGGTGAGTACCACCCGCGGGTGCCGGAGGGCCGGGCCGAGCAGGAAGCGTTCGTCCAGCCGGCGCAGCAGGCGTACGAACCAGCTGTCGTAGTTCCCGGTCCGGCCGGATCCGCGCGGCAACAGGTACGAGCAGAGCACCGGGATCACGGTCAGCGAGACCACGAACGAGGCCAGCATCGCGACGATCGTGGCGATGCCGATGGGGGCGAAGAGCCGGCCCTCGATTCCGCCCAGGGCGAACAGCGGCAGGAACGCGAGGACGATGACCAGCGTGGCCAGCAAAATTGACTGACGGACCTCGCCCGAGGCGTCCGCGATGACGCGCAGAACGGGCCGCGGCTCCGCCGCGCGCCGGTTCTCCCGCAGGCGGCGGAAGACGTTCTCCACGTCCACGATCGCATCGTCGACGACCATGCCCACCGCGACCGCGAGACCGCCGAGGGTCATCGTGTTCAGGCTGATCCCGAGCCAGTGGAAGACGAGCGCGGCCACCGCGAAACTCAGCGGGATCGCCGTCAGCGTGATGAGGGTGGTGCGGACGTTGAGCAAAAACAGGAGGAGGACGACCACCACCATCAGGGCCCCGTCCCGGATCGCCTCCTGCACGTTGGCGACCGCCCGTTGAATGAAGTCCGCCTGCCGGAACAGGACGTCCAGGCGCACGCCTGCCGGCAGCGAGGGCGCGAGCTCGGCCAGCGCCGCCTCCACCCGCCGGGTCAGCTCCGTGGTGTCCGCGCCCGGTTGCTTCTGCACGCCGAGGATGACCGCGGGTTGGCCGGCCACGCCCGCGAGCCCCCGCATCGTCTGCACCCCGTAGCCGAGCTCGGCGACGTCCCGGAGCAGGATGGCGCCGTCCGCCGTCGCGCGGACGACGGTCGCGCCGAGCTCCGCCGGGTCGGCCGTGCGCGCGAGGTTGCGCACCAGCCGTTCGCGGGGGCCGTCGCTCACAAAGCCGCCCCCGCTGCCGCCCTGCGCCCGCTCGGCCGCCGCGGTGACTTCCGCGAGCGTCACCCCGTGCGCGGCCATCCGGTCGGGCACCGCGTTCACGTGCAGTTGCCGCCGCCCGCCGCCGATGACGATCACCTGCGAGATGCCGGGGAGCGTGAGGAGCCGCGGGCTGACCTGGCGGTCGGCGAGGGTTCGCAGCTCCGGGGGGCTGGGCTGGCCCTCCGGGGCGGACAGGCCGACCAGGAGGATCTCCCCCATCAGGGAGGAAATCGGGCCGAGGTGCACTTCCGTGCCGGCGGGCAGCCGACCCTGGGCGAGGGCGATCCGCTCCTGCACCAGTTGCCGGGCGCGGTGGATGTCCTGCCCCCAGTCGAATTCCACCTGGATGACCGACAGGCCCACCCCGCAGTTCGCGCGCACCCGCCGCACTCCGGGCGCCCCGTTGAGCGCCGTCTCCAGCGGCACCGAGACGAGCGTCTCCACCTCCTCCGGCGCGAGCCCCGGCGCCTCCGTCATCAGGGTGACGGTTGGCCGGTTGAGGTCCGGAAAGACGTCGATGGGCAGGCGCAGCAGGACGTGGCCGCCGTAGGCCAGCACCAGCGCCGCGGCTGCCAGCACGAACCGGCGGTTCCGCAGGGAAAATTCGATCAGTCGCGTCAGCATCGGGGGCGGGCCTGAGCTCAATGCTGGTGGCCGCCCGGGCCGTGGCTGTGGCCGTGGTCGTCCTCGATCCTGGCCGCCCCGCCGCCGACGTACTGCAGCTGATAGTTGCCGCGGGTGACGACGCGGTCCCCGGGCAGAATGCCGTCCACCAGTTCCACCCACGGCTCGTCGCGCCAGCCGAGCACCACCGGGGTGCGCTCATACGCGAAGGGGGCGGTCGGCAGCTGGCGGAAGACGAAGAGGTCACCGTTTTCGCCGAGCACGGCGGTGCGCGGCACGACGACGGCCGTCTCGGATTGCCCGACGACGAACGCGAGGTGCGCCCGCATGCCGGGCAGGAGCCGCCCGTCCGCATTCGGGGCCCGCACGAACACCCGCAGCGTGCCCTGCTCGCGGCTCAACCGCGCGGCGGTCGACTGCACGGTGCCGGCGAGGTTCTCCTCGGGGTAAGCCACGGGGCGGATGCGCACCGCCTGGCCGGGACGCACCGCCGCGAGCCGGGCCTCGGGGACCGGTGCGACGATTTCCACGGTGGAAAGGTCCGCCACGAGGAGCAGAGTCCGGTCGGGTTCCACCGCGCCTCCCGGCAGCACCTGGGCCTCGATGATCACGCCGTCGCGCGGCGCGCGGAAGGCGATCCGGGGCGGCGGGTCGGCGACCACGCGCGATTCCACTTCGAGCAGGAGATCGCCGGCGCGGACGCGCTGCCCCTCGCGCACGGCGACCTGGAGCACGCGGCCGGCCACGCGGGAGGTGACCGCCGTGACCTGGCCGGGCACCGCCTCGACCGTGCCGAGGGCAGGGAAAGTGTGCTCGAGCGGGCGCAGCGTGGCTTCCGCCGTCTGGAGATCCAGATTGCGGACCATGGTCTGCGTGAGGCGCACGGGCCCTTGGGTCGGGCTGGTGCTGGCGGGAGTGGCGTCGTGCGCGTGGCCGGGTCCCGCTGCGGCGGGGGGGGGGGGGGGGGCGAGGAGGACGAGCGGGAGCAGGAGGCGCTTCATCGGAAAATTCAGGCGGGTGAGGGGACGAGGCCGGCCGCGGTCTCGGCGTCGGCGAGCAATGTGAGGTAGCGGGCGGCGGCGGCGTGGAAGTCCGCCTCCAGCGTGGCGCGTTGCTGGCGGGCCTGGGCGAGGTGGAAGCTGCTGACTTCACCGCGCGCGGCGGCGGCCGTCAGCCGCCGGGGGAGTTCCGCGGCCGCGGCCAGGAGCGGCCGGTACTGCAGCACCACGGGCCGACACGCGCGGGCGGCGGCGAGGGCGGCCCCGCATTCGGCCGCGATCTCGGCGCGGCGCGCCTCGAGGTTGGCCTCCGCGAGTTGCCGGCCGGCTTCCCGTTCGCGGATCTCCCCGCGATTGGGTGGCCGTTGCGTGGGCCAAGGCGCGCTGGCGCCGACGCTCAGCCGGGGCTCGTGCTCGAGGCGGCCCGTCGCGTCGTTGGTGCGGCGTTCGTAATCCAGTCCTGCGCCGACCGTCCAATCTCCCCGACTCTGCGCCCGGGCGAGGGCCACCGCGGCGTCGGCGCGCCGCACCGCGAGTTCGGCCAAGGCGAGTTCCGGCCGGGTCGCGGCCGAGGCGTCCGGAGCGGGCAGGGGACGGTCGAGGAGGGCCTCCAGCGTCTCGCCGGCGGACGCAGGGGCTTCTGGTGCGAGCCGCAGTCGGTGGTGAAGGCGTGCCTGGGCGCCCGTCACTTCGGCTTCGGCGACGAGGAGGGTTTGGGTGGCCCGGGTGAGTTCGCCCTGCAGCAGGTCCCAGTCGGCATCGGCGACCTCGCCGGCGGCGCGCCGGTCCTGCAGGGCGGCGGCGAACTGCCGGAGCTCCGCGGCCGTCCGCCGCGCCGCGGTCAGGCGGGCCTGTTGGACCGCGAGGTCATACCAGAGGCGTCGCACCTCGCTGGCGACGAGGCGCTGGCGCTCACGCAGCTCGAAGGGGGCGCTTTCGCCGCCGAGGCGCGCCTGCGCGCGGGCCAAGGCCACCTTGTCGGCCCGCGGCAGGGGCTGGCTCAAGCCCACCCCGACGGACCATTCGCTGTCCCCGCGGAGGGGCAGGCCGGCGCGCAGGTCGAGTTCCGGCGGGGGTCGCAGCCCGGCCTGTTCCTCCCGGGCCCGGTCGAGGGCGGGGGCAAGGCTCAGGGCGGCGACGGCGGGATCGTTCGCCCACGCGGTGCGGATCGCCGCGTCGAGCGTGGCGGGGGAGGGGATGGCGGCGGCGAGGCTGGAGCCGCACAGGAGCAGGAAAAGTCGGTGGGACATCGATCGGGTGGTTTGGCGGGGCGGACCGGAGCACAGCGGCCTCCGGCTACTCTCGTCCGGCGGACGAGACGGTTGAAACGGAGCCTCCCGCGCGGGGCGGGAGCACCGTCCGTCAACGCGCGCCGGGCGGCCCCGTCTCCGCGGGTACGCCGTGACCTGGAAGTTGCCCGCCGGGACCGAAGGTCCAAGGGGGACGTCTGCGCCCCGCCACGGGAAGCAGGATCAAGCTTGGCCAGGGAGGCAGGGAGGCGAGGCCGAGGCCGAGGGCCAGCGCGATCACCAGCCAAGGCAGGCCGAGCCGGATCTCCGGGGCGTGATCGCGGGCCCAAACCGGTTCGTGCACCGAGCTGTCGTCCTCCTGGTGCCCCGTCGCTGGAGAGGAGGGTGCTGCCTCCGCCGCGGGGTGGGGGTGGTGATGTTCGTGGGCGAACATCCAGCCGGCCGCCTCCAGGTCCTCGTGCCACGCCGACCAGCACCACGCCAGGGCCAGCGCGGAGGCGAGGAGCAGGCGGCGGGCGGTCATGGGTCTGAGGGAAGGGAAGAACCGGGACGCCGCAAGCGGCAAGGCCGCTCGTTCGGCCGGAAGGAAGCCGGCGCGGGCGGGGCTCAGCGGGCCGGGGCGGCGCCGCGCGCGAGGCGGGCGGCGAAGTCGCGCAGGTATTCTTCTCGCCAGCGGCTCACGGTGCGCGCCCCGTGATGGACGCCCTCGGCCTCCGCCGGTGATGGATCATCGGTCCACCAGTGCG
>JBMTAG010000153.1:0-6743 GCA_049428505.1 Opitutaceae bacterium
GCTCAAGGAGCGAGGAAGGAGAAGCCTTCGCGTTCGGCCACCTCGCGGAGGAACGCGCGCACCCGCGACGGTCCCGGTTGGTGGTCCGCCGGGTCGCCCACCAACGCCACGAGCATCCCGGTGGTCGTGCGCGGCGCGGCCAGGCAGAGTTCGACCCAGTCCCCCACCCCAGGCGGCAACTCGTCCACCCGCGAGGCCGCCACGATCACGATGTCCGCCGCCGCCGCGTCCACCGCCGCCAGCGCCCGCCACTCGGGCAGGGTAAGGTAGCTGAAGTTCCACGGCACGGGCCGTACATCCAGCCCGCCGTCAAACTCGCTGAACACGCGCACGCACAGGCGCATCGCCCGCTGGAACGCAGGCTGGTCGTCAAAGCCGATGAGGACACGGAGCGTCTCGACAGGCAGCACGTCCGTGCCGGGCTGGGCCTGCAGGACCTCGGGCACGGGAGCGGGAGCAGTCAGGGTGGTCATGGCGGGAGCGGAGGCAAAGGTGACGGGACGGCGGGAACGGCGGCGCAAGGCCGACGGCGAGGGGGAAACGAGGGAGGACATAAGCATTAGGGCGGGCACGAGCCGGCGGCATCGGACGGCGCGAGGTGAGCGCGGCAGAAGAAGCCGCCGCCAAAGGACATGAAGTTCGGGCAGTGTCCCTCCTGCAGCGGCCGGCACTCAAACAAGCCGTTCCGGGGCGAAACGGGAATGAGCCGCGTGGCCCGGCCGAGCGGGCAGGACAGCCGCGGCTCCAGGGGTGGCGCGCCCACCGCGACTCTCCCGGCGGCCGGCGACGGGCAACTCGGAGGGGCGATGGCCGCGTCGTCGTTCATCGCCCGTTTTATAGCAGGGGAACGGGCGCCGGTGAATCGTGGCCCCGGCGAGCGCGCCGTCGCGTAAACCACGATCCGCCGGTTCACAAGGTGCCCCCTCCGCCGCCCCAGTTCGCGGCGGCGTGCACCAGCTCCGTGGAATTGCTCAGGCCCAGCTTCTCCTTGATGTGCGAACGGTGGGTCTCGACGGTGCTCACGCTGACGCGGAGCCGGCGGGCGATCTGCCGGGTGCTCTGGGCACGGCCGATCAATTCGAAGATCTCCAGCTCCCGATCGCTCAGCAGGCTGGCGTTGTCGCGCGGGGCCTGGGCCGCGCCACGGGAAAACTGGTGCACCGCGCGGTCCCGCATCGCCTCGCTCAGGTAGACCTTGCCGTGCAGCACCGCGCGGACCGCCGCGATCAGCGGGGCCGCCCCCTCGCTCTTCATCAGGTAACCGCGCGCGCCCGCCCGCAGCGCCCGCTCCGCGTACAGGCTCTCGTAGTGCATCGAGAAGACCAGCACCGGCACCTCGGGGTGCAGCGCGTGCAGGTCCTTGATCAGCTCCAGGCCGCTGCGCTCCCCCAGGCTCAGATCCACGACGATGAGATCGGGCAGCTCCGCCCGCACCGCGGCGAGCGCCGCCCGGGCAGAGTCGACCTCGCCGCAGACCTGCAGGCCGGGCTGCTGCTGCAGGAGGCTCGCCACGCCGTGGCGGGTCATCGGGTGATCATCCACCACCAGGATGCGTTTGGCGCCGGGGGCGCGGGGAGCGGAGGACCGGGTTTTCATGCGGAGGTTTTTCGCCGGCGACGGAGGGTGCGGATGGCATCGGTGACGGTGCAGCGGAGCGAAAGTCCCCGCGGACGGCGCAGGAGCTCAAGGCGACCGCCGATCACGCCGGCCCGGTGCTGCATCGTCCGGAGCCCGAGGCCGACCCGCGGCGCCGCCGGCAGGGGACGGCCGTTGTTGCGCACCTCCAGCACCAGATCGCTATCGCTGGCGTCCAAACTCAGTTCCAACCGGGTGGCCCGGCCGTGCCGCAGCGCGTTGGCGACAGCCTCCTGCGCGATCCGGAACAGGTTTGCGCACAGGACGGGGTCCGTCAGCAGGAGCCCGGCGCGGTCGGTGAACCGGCAATGGCACCGGTAAGCCTTGCGGGTACGCTGCGCGAAGTCCTGCAGCGCCGCGGCCAGGCCCCCCTTGTGAAACACCGCGTGCAGGGAAAGCCCCCGCGCGATCTCGCGAGTCTGGCGGCTGGCCGAACAGATCAGCCGGGAGATCTGCCGCAGCTCCCGCGCGGCCCGCGGCGCGGTCCCGGCCAGCCGGCCCGCGAGGGCTTCGCTCCGGAACTCGATCGCCGTCAACTGCTGGCAAAGGTCGTCGTGGAGTTCGTGGCCGATCCGCTGCTGTTCCCGCTCCACGATGTTCAGGATCTCTCGCTCCAGTTCCACGCGGAGGGTGATGTCGCGCACGAAAAGCTGGCCATGAATCAGCCGACGCTCGCGCCACCAGCCGTTGGCGTCGATCAGCACGTGACGCAGCGAGCCGTCGGGGCGGCGGAGCTGTAAACGCTGGTTCCGCAACGTCTCCCCGTCCCGCAGCGCGGCGAGCAGCGCCTCCAAGCCCGCGCCCTCAACGGAGAAGGCGCCCAGCGGATGACCGAGCACCGCGCTCTGGGGCCGCTGCAGGATTTCCAGCGCCGCCGCGTTGACCCGTTCCACCACCCCGTCCAGCCGCAGCCAGAGCAGCCCCAACGGCGCGGAATCAAAGAACTCCGTCAGCGCCCGCCAATTCTCCACCATCCCGCGCAGGGCCTCCACCCGCTCGCTCACATCGCGCAGGAAGACGACCGTCCCCGCCGCCTCGCCCTCCCCGGTCCGGGCGAATGAAGCCTCCACCGGAAACTCCGTGCCGTCCGCCCGCATCGCCTGCCGCGGCGGGAGCGACCCAACGTGGACGCAGCCGTCGCGCGACGCCCGGCGGAGATCCTGCCGCAACGTCAGCCGGTACCGCGGCGGGACCAACACGCCCGCGAGCTGCCCCGCGATCCGTGCCGCGGGCCAACCGAACATCCGCTCCGCCGCCGGATTGAACCGCACGATGCGCCCGTCCGGCGACAACAGGATGATGGCATCGAGCGCCGATCGGAAAATCTCCGATAGCTGCCGTTCCCGCTTCCCCACTGCCGCGAGGCCCGCCCGGAGCTGCTCCTCGGTCTCCTCCAACTGGTGCGACAGCTCCTCGCCCCGCCGGCGCTCCGCCAACTCAGCCGCCTTGTGGGACGTGATGTCCAGGACCGCCACCCTGCACCCTTCGCGATGCGCCGAGGCCACCAGTTGCACGCAACGCGGCTCTGCCCCTCCCCAGTGCAGCCAAAATTCCGCCGGCGCGGGGGCCTTGCCTCCGAGCGCAGCCCGCAGGAACACCCGGAATCGCCGCCGATCCACCGAGTGCACGCAAGCCGCCAAACGCAGCTCATCCCGGCCCACGCCCCGGAGAGGCCGAAGGAGGTCCATCCCCGGACCGTTCGCCGCGGACACCCGCCCCGCCCGATCCAACAGAAAGACACCGAAAGGCATCGCCAACGACCGCGCCCGGCGGGGTGCCGGATGCGCGGATCGCCATTCGCTGCCTTCCGACGAGCCGACTCGACTCGGGTCAACTTTTGTCACCTTCCTGCGGCTCCCGCTTCCTTCGCCCATTGCCTTCGAATTTTTACTCTCGAAATGAGCGATCATATCTTTGGATGATAATTTTTGTCATTTATGATAAGTTTATTACCTAGTATTAGGAATCCGAAGGCAACCCTAAATTAAGGATGGATGGGGTAACATCGCATTTCGCTGCCAACCTGATCTCGCGCCTGGAAACCTCCCGGTTTTCGGCGGCCGCGCGGGGCAATGACTCCGTCATTCCACAAGCCGCTCTAATTAAATTTCTTACGCCTCAATTTAGGCGCGCTCCCGCGAACCCGCCCTACCGCCGATCAGCTCATTCCGGGCGCGGCGCCAAGGCTTGGACGCCCGTCCGGGCGGTCCGCATCTCCCCCAAGATCACTTCGGCCCGCTCCGCGAGGTAGCGGCCTCCGGTTGTCAACCGCACGGCCCGGCCTTCGCGCCGGAACAGCAGCACCCCCAATTCCTCCTCCAACCCGCGGATCGCGTGACTGACGGCCGACTGGGTGAGACTGAGTTCTCGCGCCGCTTGAGTGAAACTGCCTACGCGCACGACGGTGGCGAAGGCGAGCAGGCGACGACTGTCGAGGATGGGCGGCATGGAGCGGGGGACCCGCGTCGAATCCCCCAAGCAACTCCCGTGCCCCAAGGCCCAGCGGCGTCCGGTATGAAAACAATTCGCCGGAGGGTGGCGATCCGCGCCGCGGACTTTACGCGCGGAGTCTGCCCCTTAAGGTCCCCGCCTTGCATCCCCCACCCCGTTTCGGCTCCCTCGCCCTGTTGCTCGCCACCGCCCTCGCCGTGCCCGCCACCCGCGCCGACGAGGGGATGTGGTTGCCGCGCCAACTTCCCGCCCTCGCCGCTCCCCTTGCGGCGCTGGGCTTCCAGGGCGATGCGGGGGCCTTCGCCGACATCACCGGCTTTCCCCTCGGGGCAGTCGTCTCCCTCGGCGGCTGCAGCGCCTCCTTTGTCTCCCCGGACGGACTGATCGTGACCAACCACCACTGCATCCAGGGCCCGTTGCAGTTCAATTCGCGACCCGACCGCAACCTGATGGTGGACGGATTTCTCGCCCGGGAGCGCGCGGCGGAGTTGCCGGGCGGCCCCGGGTCGCGGGTCTTCGTGACCGTGGCGGTGGAGGACGTGACGGCCGCCGTTAAAGGCAACATCCCGCCGGATGTGACCGGTCGGGCCTACTTCGACCTGTTGGAGCGGCGGCAGAAGGAGCTCACGGCGGCGCGGGAGCGGGAGCCGGGATACCGCTGCACCGTGACCTCGTTTTTCGAGGGCCTGCAGTACCTGGCCATCACGCAGCTGGAAATCCGGGATGTGCGGCTGGTGTATGCGCCGGCGGCGGGGATCGGCAATTTCGGGGGCGAAACCGACAACTGGCAGTGGCCGCGGCACACCGGTGACTTCGGCTTCCTGCGGGCTTACGTGGGTCCGGACGGTAGACCCGCGGCGCCGGCGCCGGAGAACATTCCCTTCCGCCCCCAGCACTGGCTCAAGGTCTCGGCCGCCGGCGCCTCCCCCGGTGACCTCGTGTTCGTCGCCGGCTACCCGGGGCGCACCGCGCGTTTTCCCTCGTTCGACACCATTCGGGAGACGGTCGAGTTCAGCCTGCCGCGCCTGCTCCGGCGTTACCCGGAGCAGATCGCCCTGCTGGAACGGGTCGGAGCGGAAGATCCCGACACGGCCCTGCGGGTCTCGAACCGGATCCGCGGCCTGCACAACACGCTGACCAAGACGCGGGGCGTCCAGGAGGCGATGGTCCGGGGCGGGGTCCTCGGGCAAAAGGAAGCGGCGGAGCGGGAGTTGCTGGCCTGGATCGAGGCTGAGCCCGGGCGGAAGGCCGAGTACGGCGCCGCGATCCCCGGCATCCGGGCCCTGCAGGCCGAGCGCGCCCGCCTCCGCGAGCGGAATCTGCTCCTCGGGGAGTTCACCGGGGCCGGCACGGCGCTCGGCGCCGCCGAAACCCTGCACCGCCTCGCGGTCGAGGGGGCGAAGCCCGACGCCGAGCGCGATCCCCAGTATCAGGAACGCAACTGGCCCCGCCTGCGCGAGGGCCTCGAGCGGCAGCAGCGCAACCTGGATCGCCGCGCCGACCGGGCCCTCCTCGCCTACCACCTCAAATCCATCGCCGCGCTCCCCGCGGAGGCCCGCCTGACCGTGCTCGACCGCCTGGTGGGACTGACGCCCGGCCAGGAGCCCGCCGCGGCGGCCGCGGCCATCGCGGCGTGGGTCGACCGGCACGTCACCGTGTCACGCCTCTACGAGCGGGACTTCCGTCTCGGGCTGTTCGGAAAGGACGTCGCGGTGCTCGCGGCGGCCGCGGATCCGCTGCTGCAGGTGGCGGCGGAACTGTTTCCGGTGCAGGAGCAGGTGCGCGCGGAGGCGAAGGAGTTTGGCGGTCGCCTCGCCCGGCTGAGTCCGGTGCACGCGGCGGCAGTGCTGGCCCACGCCGGCGGCCGCGCCGCCCCGGACGCCAACGGCACCCTGCGCGTGACCTTCGGCACCGTGAAGGGCGTCGAGAACCGCGACGGGCTCTTCTACCTCCCCCAGACCACCCTCCGGGGCGTCGCCGCGAAGGCCACCGGCACCGGCGAATTCAACGCCCCCGCGGCCCAGCTGGCGGCCATCCGCGCCCTGCGCGCCGGGGCCACCTCGCCCTACGTGGACCCGCGCCTGAAGGACGTGCCGGTGAATTTCCTTTCGAATGTCGACACCACCGGCGGCAACTCCGGGTCCCCGACCCTCAACGCCCGCGGCGAGCTCGTGGGACTGCTCTTTGACGGCACCTACGACACCGTGGCGTCAGACTACTTCCACGACCGCGAGCGGACCCGCAGCATCCACTGCGATTCCCGCTACCTGCTCTGGGTCCTAACCGCGGTCGAACGCGCGGACGAGCTCCTGCGCGAGCTGACGGTCACGCCCTGAGCCGTCCCGCACCGCGGCCAACTCGGCTCCGCCGGGCGGGCCGAGCCTGCGCTTCGTCCTTGGCAGGCCGGCGGCGCCACGACGATCGTCGCGCATGCGCCTCCTGCCCCGCCTGGCCGCCCTCCTGTGTTGCGTCCCCGCCCTGGGCACCGCCGCCGAGGGCACCGGCTGGCGCGCGGGATTCGCCGCGGCGCGCATCACGCCCACCGCGCCGCTGATGCTGGCGGGCTACGCGGGCCGCACCCAACCCGCCCGCGAAGTCGCTGACGAGCTCCCCCTCAAGGTGATGGCCCTGGAGGACGCCAGCGGCGCCCGCGCCCC